>CAJXQE010000255.1 GCA_913058215.1 uncultured Verrucomicrobiales bacterium | reverse complement strand
CGAGATCAGCCTCGGTCTCGTGGGCTCGGAGATGTGTATAAGAGACAGGACCATACCAGGAAACACCGGCGACCATTTGGTAGTCCTGGGTCGCGAGTGATTTGTCACCCGGTAACAGTTCAGGCGATGTCAGCAGCAGCATCTGGGCGATCTGTCCACCGGCAGAATCCCCAAAGGTAAAAACCCGACTGGGATCAATCGAAAATTTTGCTCTGTTCTTCGCGAGAAAACGAATGGCATCTTTGCAGTCGGTGACGCAGTCTTTGATCGTGATTTTACCTTCTTTTTTATAAAGACGATACTCCACCGAAGCGACGCAAAATCCCTTTCCCGTCAAACCTTCGACCACCTTCTGCATACTCCCCCGTTTCGCTGCATCTTTACTACCAGCGGCCCATCCACCTCCATGCGTGTAGACGACGAGAGGCAAAGCAGCCCCTGTATTCTCCCCGGGATAGTAGAGATCAAGCAATAGAGACCTCTTTGCCGAAACCGCTTTGTAGGGAACATCATTTGTGACTCTTCCCACTTGAGAGTTCGCAGTTCGATGGAGGCAAAGCACTACCACTAACAGGATAAGGAGATCTCTCAATCTGTAGTTCATAATAAAAACTGATGTCGCGTCAACTCAAGTCAAAGGCCCCGGTGGCTCCGTTGAAACGATCAATCTCAACTCCAAATTTCTGAAGCATCGTCGTGTAGAGATTGTTCAGAGGCGTCTGCTGTTGATTCGCCTTCATCGCATCGACATGCCCTTTGTGCTTAAATCCGCCACCGGCTAAAACCAGTGGCAAATTGCGATTGGAGTGGCGGGAAGCATCACCAAGCCCGCTGCCAAAGAATACCATGGTTTCGTCCAGCATGGATCCGCTATCCGAAGGCGAATCTTTCAATCTTGAGACAAATCGCGCCATCTGTTCGATATAGAATTTCTCAATAATCTGCAACTGCTTCATTCTTTCTTCCAATCTGCCGTGATGAGTCAGACCGTGGTATCCAGTGGTGACCCCATCAAGTTCGATGACGTGATTGTGCATCCCGAATCCGGCAGTGAAGACACGGCTGGTATCTGATTGTATCGCCAGAAACAACAAGTCGAACATCAAAGGTGAAAGCGTTGCGTAGTCCATGTTGCCGTGCGCATTCGCCTTGTCATCGAAATCCACTTCGGGCCTGGGAATGCTCTGCCAGCGTTGAATCCCCTGAATTCGTTCTTCCGCCTCTCGAATCGCAGTCAGGTATTCGTCCAACTTCTCACGATCAGGAGCGTTGACTTTCTTTTCGATACGCTTTGCCTGGACTCGCACCAAATCGAGGACACTCCCCTGCTGGTCGAGTTCGAGTTGCCGGGCTTTCTTAGCCGCAGCGGAGTCATTGACGAACAGCTTTTGGAAAAGGTCGAGCGGATCATTCTCCTCCCTCACCTTTATACCCGATGCAGTCCAGGAAGCCCCCTGATTTCCTCCCAGAGAAATATGCACAGATGGAAAACGGGTCTCATACCCGATGTGCGAAGCAGCAAGCTGATCCACGGAAAGGTTCTCGCCGGGCGCAGCTTTCTTCGCATCCACACCGCTAAGAAACGAATTCATCGCACCGTGCTTGGTATAGATTCCCGGATGATCCATGTGGGAAAACACGGTGAAATCTCCCCGGAGATCAGAGAGCGGGCTCAGAACCGGCGAAAGCTCAAACCCGGGCTCGAACGATTTGGGAAAGAACGACTCCGGATTCATCCCCAGGGCACTGCTGATGCAAACCATTCGCTTCTTCGCGCCCACAGCATTTGACGGAGCACCGAGAGATTCGAACACGGGAAGAGCAATCGTGACACCAGCCGCTTTTAGAAAACTTCTTCTGGTCCTCCTTTCGGAATGTGGTTCTGAGAAATGTTTCATAATTCTTGCTCGAACAATAGATCAGATCAAAAAGTGAATTCTTCTTTTCTTAACATTATCGTGACTGCATCAAGGGATTCAAAATGAAGTTGAAACGCGTGGCACACTCATCACACGGTTTCATTGAAAACCAGTCAATGCCGATGGGAAAAGCTCAAAATGACACCAAATTTTCTCAATTTGCCAGAGACCATCGGGTTCAGATTCGCAGCTCTCCTCGCATCATTGGGAAGGCATCCTGATTCTGACGATGGCCTTGTCCGACTCCCATTTTTTTCCAGGACCTATTTCTGGCTGGCAACGCTAAGGGAGATAACTCCCGGAACATTCCCGTATTTGGGATATTCCAAACGTAAGCGCCCCTCTTCATCGACAATATCGACCTGTCGCCAGTCCCTATTCTCATAGAGCTCCAGGAACTGCTTTCGTTGCCCTCTATTGAGCTGCCCCTTGATTTCTTTACCCAAAATATAAAGCCCTGCCTGGAGGGTTTCTTCCGAGAATGGGCCCCGGATCGTGTCCGACCCATCAATCTTCTGGCTCTCTTCATAGAGATAGTAGGCAAACCGTTTCCGTTTCCGCTCGAAGAAACTTCGTTGCCCGGAATGGAGGTCCAGATCGGTTGCCAGTAGGGGGCACATAGCAACGGCAACGAAATTCAGAGTGTCCTGGTCAGCCGGATCTGAGCCCGGCAACTTTCCATCAGAGAATAGGGATGAAGAGAAGAGCATCACTATCAGGCCCGCGATCAGACAGATACCAAGGTTCATCAGAATGGCCTTGAGCGGTCTCATCCCTGAACGGTAAAACCAATAGCCAAGTATTCCGCTGAGCAAGATAACCAGCAAGGAAGTGCGACGTAATTCCTTATTCTCCTGCTCGATTGGATCGATATCGTCTCCAGGCGGCAAGACTATCTCACTTGAGGTTTTAGTAAGCGGAGCTTGTTTCTTCTTTCCGTCAGGCTTTGGCCTCTCTTTTTTCAGAGCTGAGGAAACAGGCGCACCGGAAGTTGACGATTTCGCCGTAACACCCGGCTTCTTCGGCAGCGTTCTTTCGATCGCCTCAAGGACTTGTTTCGCCAGGGTTTTGCTTTGGGTCGAATCCTCAAAAATCAGATCAAGGGCTTGCTCCCTGTTCCCCGCTTTGATCAGTTCAACAACCTCGAGAAAAGTCTCCTTTTCCAATTCGATCCCGCTGATGCCTTTATGATCTCCTAACAGCTTTCCTTTACTCTTCCGGCGAGACACCTTTTCAGGAGGAGGCAGCTCGATGGTAGTTTCATTTGGGATGTCGGGTGCAGCAGAGCCGGGGGTTTTCTTCTTATCCTTCTTCGCCTTCTTTTTTTTCTTCGCCTTCTTTTTCTCCGGATCGAGTTTCGACTTCGAATCTTTATCTGGAGATGGCCTTGAGTTCCGCTTCAGGCTTTTTTCGATCGCAGTGAGAACAGTTTCTGCGAGTTTGGAATCATTGTTCGCCTCGGGTAAGATCGCCTTGAGAGCTTTTGCGTTCTTACCTGACTGAATTAAAGAGACCACCTTCTCGTAGGTTTCTTTTTCCAGTTCAATTTCGTCCATAAGCTGCAGACACAGAGAAGCAAATGCAGAAGTCTCTGGCAACTCAATTCCCCATGAAAGCAAGGATGAGATACCTCTCCAGAATTAGCTTTTTGAATGAGTTCACACTCCAGGTCCAAATCCCAAATAACAGCCTTCGTCGAAACTGTGTCTCCTAAGGCTATTTTCCCCTGGGGACTTCCGACTCTTGCGGGACGACAGGGCTTCCTGCTCGATGGCTGACGATCTGCACCGAAGTAATCGTCGTTCCTTTCTGAGCCTGGATTTCAACCGTGTTGATTTCTTTAAGAATCGCAAGCAGCAGCGGTGCATCCAGAGGGCCGAAGAACTCAGAAAACTCACTCGCATCACCTGTGTCGACGGTGAGAACTTTGCCGTTCACTTCTACTACCAGGGCTTCAGTGACACCCCCTCCCCGATGAATCCCCATAACCAACCGGGCCCTCTCCAAAGTTCCGGGGTCTTCGATTGCGATCGGGAATGACACCGGCTCGGCAGCAGCGAGTATGGAGAAGGCTAGAAGCAGCACGGTAATAGCGAATTTCATAAACAGATGAGATACGAGACAATGGTGATCATCCCTACCTTATAGGCAAATGCCGCAGTGGGAAAAACGTCAACAAAAAGCATGAAAATGCCGGAACCCACTGTGTTTCATGAAATCGGAGGTCCAGAATCGGACGAAAATGAAAGGATATTAGTTCGCCTTCAATTGGGCAATTCCGAAAAAATCGGCTCAACACTTCAATTCGGAATATTTTTAAATCATCTCGAAATTTGAGGCCAAGCCATTGTAATCTCTCCTGAAGAAAATATGAAGAAAAGACAATTCGAGCTTATCCTGTTCTCAGCTCTATCAATTTTGGGGACTTCCTTATTTGCGGAAGATTCAAAATCACTTCCTGATCCTGACGGAAAACCGGCTGACATGAGTAAGCCCGTTCAGGTCTATATCCTCTTAGGCCAGTCCAATATGCTTGGCTTCGGGAAGGTCGATCCCGGGAAAAATGGGGCCGAGGGGTCTTTGACAAATGCGGTGAATGAAAAGGGACTCTACCCCTATCTCGTTGATGATGCGGGTAATTGGACAGAACGGAAGGATGTCCGAAATGTGCGCGTGATGGGCAGCGGCACCGGAGGCGCGAAGCTTTTCAACAACGAATGGATGACAATCAAAGGTAAGGCCATCGGTCCTGAAATCGGCATCGGGCATCACGTGGGGAATGCTACCGACGCGCCGGTTTTGATCTTGAAAAGTTGCATTGGCAATCGGGCCCTCGGCTGGGATTTACTTCCTCCAGGCAGTAAGAGTTTTGAGTTTACCGATGACAAAGGGAAAACCTGGGTTCATCCCGGATACAAAGGATCACCGGAGAAGTGGGAAAAAGGAACGGAGCCAAAGAAGATCAACTGGTATGCCGGAATGCAGTATGATGGCGACATTGCCCGGGCGAAAAGTGTTTTGGCTGAACTCGACAAATATTACCCCGAGGCGAAAGAATACGAAGTCGCGGGGTTCTTCTGGTGGCAGGGAGATCGCGATAGTCGAAGCGCTGCACTTTCCAGTCAGTACGAAAAGAATCTCGCCCATCTCATCCAGGAAGTTCGCAAGGAATTCGATGCACCGAACGCGAATTTCGTTTGCGCATCGCTTGGCCAGACCGAAAAAGGATCAAGCGACGGCGGTGGGAAAATCCTCGAAGCCATGCTCGCGGTCGACGGCACGTCCGGAAAGTATCAGGAGTTCAAAGGCAGTGTTGCCAGTGTCTATACCCATCCACTTTCAAAAGGGGGAAGTTCCGGCGCCCATTACGACAAGAATGCAGAGACCTACATGAACGTCGGCGAAGCCATGGGCAAAGCGATGGTCAAGTTGCTGAAAGCTGACGAGTAAGCTTCGCATATCCGGTCACGGCCAACCACTCACCAGGATCTGAACTCGACTACAGATTCTTCTTGAAGAATTTCAGCATCGCAGGTGTTGTCACCTTCCCTTTTTGCCCCATCACGCTATGACCGGCACCTTCATAGCGAAGGTAAGTGATGTCAGCATTAACCTTTTTCATTTCCTCCACAAACTCGTCTGTCGAATCGATGATTACGATGGTGTCAGCCGTCCCGTGCACCAACAAAAGAGGAGGAACATCCCGACTGATGTAACTGCTGGGCGAAGCCGATTTCATCACTTTTCCTGCCTCCGTATCGGACGTATTCCGTTCAGTCCCTTTAGCAAGATTCAGATAGGCGGTCTTTGCAGCCCTGCTATGACTGGCGTGTAACATATCACCCACTGTCCCCGATCCCACCACTGCCTGAAGGTCACTGGACTGATCCAGATGTGAACCATCCCCTTCGAACTCCTGCTTACCGTTTGTTAATGCCGCAGTGAGGGCAATGGTCCCCCCTGCTGAGTTTCCATAGGCACCGATCTTCCCGGTATCTACCCTATATTTTTCCGCATTTCCTCGAAGCCACCTAACAGAATTCTTAAAATCTTCGACGCAGGCAGGGAAGGCCGCATCTTTGATCAATCGGTATGTCGGGAGCATCACGACGTACCCTTCCTCAGCCAGCATAAATCCCATCTTCGTGAATTTATATTGATCGCCGGATGACCAACCTCCGCCATGAACCAGGACCACGGCAGGACGCAGGCGACTTAATGGTTTCTCCGGCACGATCATATTAAGGACCCACCGGGGGTGACCTTCCCGATAGGAAATGTCGCGCTCGAAAACGACTCCCTCTGGAGGAGCAGGATAATTCGCCCTCGTTGTCTGCGAATGCACTGCGCCTCCCCCGGACAAAGCTGCGAATATCAAAAACAGAATTGGAGTCAAAAAAGGTGAAAGTCGATTCATCACGGTAGAGCATTGCAATTCGCCCGGACCGTGTCAATCACGTCACTCTCCCGGGAAAATGAAATGCTTTCGAATAACCATCCTGAGAGCAAGCATCAGTGAAGGAAACTCCGGCATTGCGCCGAGTGCAATCAAGTCGAATCCTGCCATGTTCGCCTCTCAAATGAGAAGGACTGCCATCACAATTTCTTGCGCCTTGTCGATCCTCTGTGCTCACGCAGAGGAGACCTCGACTTATGAGCGGGCAAGAGCTATTGGGATCAAACGCTCCAACTACCGCAATCCAGCTGCTGCAGCCCGCCTCGCGCCAGATGCGAAACCTGAGGCTGATCTCGAAACTTTCCGGACCAAAATCGAGCCCCTGCTGCGGGAATCCTGCTATCAATGTCATGGGGAGGAAAAACAGAAGGGAAAGTTCCGCGTCGACACCCTCAATCCCGACCTGATCAAAGGAGCAGATCAAAACTGGTGGATCGAGGTGATCGACGTGATCAGCAACGGCGAGATGCCTCCTGCAGATGAGCACGTGGAACTTTCGGATGACGGACGCGCAGCCATCATTGACTGGCTTTCCAGCGAAATTCATCTCGCCTCCCAAATGCGTCACAGCGAGAGCGGCCATTCATCGTTCCGGCGAATGACGCGTTATGAGTATAACTATGCGCTTCAGGATCTGCTCGGCCTACCCTTTGACTTCGCCCGGGATTTGCCTCCGGAAACAGAATCGCAGGACGGATTTCAAAATAGCTCAGAGATGCTGCAAATGTCAGCGTCTCAATTTTCGCAGTATCGTGAGATCGCTCGACAAGCCCTTCAAAAAGCTACAGTTCGAAACGAACAACCGGAGCCAATCTATTTCGAAATTTCCGCAACAGAAATGGCAGCGAGAGCGAGCCGCAATTTTGAATCTCAGAAGAAGAAGCTCGAAGAGAGATTCAAAGACGATCCTGAGAAGCTGGCAAAAGAACTGATAAGACTGCCCGGCTTTAAATCTAAAGAAGCGAACCTCCAGAACCCCTATCTTTTTAACCTCAAGACGGGCCCGCAAGTTCCAGCGAGATCCGGCTACGGAGGAAGGGAAATCCGATGGGAACCCGTAAAGGAGAAGCCGGACTCCCTGACAAAGTCGCCGGATCGCCTGGTCATTCCGGTGAGGAAAGAACAGATTTTCGATTTCGGAGATTACCTTCCCGCCTCAGGGACGATGCTGGTTCGCATACGGGCAAGTCGTGGCTCAACGGATGATCCGTCTTTCCCAAGCCTTCGATTGCGATTTGGTTTTCAGCCGAGTAACAATTCGAAAACTTCGTTTCAGGTAGGCGGAAAAGACTTTGCCGTCAGGGCATCTCCTGAGGATCCTCAGGTTCTCGAATGCCGAATTCCGCTCGGCGAAATTTCCAGAAATCCCTACCGGGGCGTCACCGAATTGGGAAAGCGCCCCAACCCTTCAGAGTATCTGGTTTTTCAAAACCTGAGCTACGCCAAAGAATCCCCCGGCAATGAATTGCATATCTTTGGAGTGGAAGTGATCGCCCCCTACCATGACCAGTGGCCACCCGAATCGCATACGCAGATTTTTATCAAGAACGACCATCCTGAAGATGAAGTGGCTTATGCCCGCGAGATTCTTTCAAGATTCATGACTCGGGCGTGGCGCAGTCCCGTTGCCGGTTCCCAGATCGAACGCAAACTGGAACTGTTCACAAAAATCCGTCCCGGTTGTAAAGATTTCGAAGAAGCGATGATCGAAGTCCTGGCGGGTGTGTTGTCTTCTCCTCAATTTCTTTATCTCGCCCAATCAGAGGGAGACGACGAAAAGCTGACCGACAATGAATTGGCAACACGCCTCTCCATGTTCCTGTGGTGCAGTGTCCCTGATGCCGAACTTCTGGAACTGGCTTCAAGCAAGCGGCTGAGTGATCCCAAAGTCCTGACACAACAAACCGAACGCATGCTCGCAGACCCGAAAGCGATGCGATTCTCTGAGCATTTCACCCGCCAGTGGCTTGGGATGCAATTGCTCGATTTCCTGAATGTCGACAAGAAGTTCTTCGGCCAGTTCGACAAGGATCTGCGAGATTCGATGAAAGCAGAGCCCATCGCGTTTTTTCAAGAAGTGCTGCAGAGTAAGGGTAGCGTGCTGGACTTTCTCCACTCGGATTACACCATGATGAACGAGCGTCTTGCTTCTCATTACGGAATCAAAGACGTGTATGGAAACGACCTCCGCAAAGTGTCGCTGGAACCAAGCTCACATCGTGGAGGCCTCCTCACTCAGGCGGGTCTGCTGGCCATGAATTCCGATGGCAAAGATTCCCACCCTCTGAAGCGTGGCATTTGGTTGCTGGAAAATATTCTTCACGATCCTCCCCCGCCCCCGCCTCCGGCTGTTCCCGAAATCGACCTCACCGATCCAGACATCTTAAAGCTCACCCTCAAAGAACGCATGGAAGATCACCGCAACGATCCGGCCTGCATGTCATGCCATGCCAAGATAGACCCATGGGGCATTGCCTTTGAAAACTTCGACGCCGTCGGACGTTGGCGCGACAAACTGGGGCGCGACCCCGTGGATGCCAAGAGCGTTCTATTCAATCAGCAAAAGCTAAACGGCATCGAAGGCCTCAAGTTGTTTCTACTGGAGAACCGACAGGATCAGTTCGCCCGGTCCATGGTTCACAAACTCACCTCTTATGCCTTGGGACGTCCCCTCAGCTTTGCTGATCGCGCCGATTTGGAGCAGATCACAGCAGACTTCCGCAAACACGATGACCGCCTCGCCTCCTTGATCACGCTGATCGCGACAAGTGAAATATTCAGAAGTAAGTAGTAGATTTAAAAAGTTTTATGAACGGCAAAATCAACAGCCTCGATCGCCGAAAATTCATTCGTGGAGTCAGCGGGTTCGCGCTCGCGCTTCCCGCTTTCGAAACCTTTTCCGGAGTCGCCAGCGCAGCAGGCACTTCAACAGCAAAGAAGCGGCTCGCCTGTTTTTACATACCCGATGGGGTTCCTATGCCTCGCAAAGACGATCCCGCGTTTCAGGATTGGGCGTGGTTTCCACATGGCACAGGAAAGGATTTCAAACTGACCAAATGCCTGGACCCACTCGAGCCTCTACGGGATGACCTCACAGTCATCGGAGGTCTCTCGAATCCGATGGTTCGAAATGTTCACGGGCACTCGAATGCGGATCAGTTTCTGACCTCTGCGGATACCGGCGCTGCCGGAGATTACAAAAACAGTGTCTCCCTCGATCAAGTCTTTGCCGAAAAAGCAGGAGAACACACGCGCTTCTCTTCACTGGTGATGTCGACGGATGGCGGAACCGGTTCCCCTCGCGGAGCCCAAACACTCTCCTACAATCAGAGCGGTCGTCCGATCCCTGCGGAACACCGTCCCAAGAGAATCTTCGACAGACTCTTTGTGAAAAACAATGACGATGCCGCCCGCCAACTCGCAATGAGTCAGAGCGCCCTCGATGATCTCATGGAAGATGCCCGCTCGCTTCAGCGCACTCTCTCGAAGGCTGATCAACAGCGACTGGATGAGTATCTCCAATCCGTGCGCGACACCGAACTCAAAGTCGAAAAGGCCAAACAGTGGATCAATATTCCCTTTCCCAATGTCGACGCCGATCAGCTCATGCTCGATGTGACACCCGAAGATCCGCTGAACTACCTGCGGACGATGTATGAACTCATCTATCTGGCATTCAAGACCGATTCGACTCGTTCGGTCACTTATCAGTTAGGACGGGAAAATGGTGTGGGGGCCAGTGACTATCTGGCGCGTGCCATAGGGTTCAACCTCACGCATCAGCTTACTCACCAAACCAAGCAGCCTGAAGGTTGGAAAAACTTTGGCAGCTACTGCCGTTTTCTCAGCGAGGAATTTGGTCGCTTCGCGAGCCGATTGAAGGCAAGCCCTGAATTGGATGGTTCAGGTAACATGTTGGACAACACGCTACTTTTCTTCGGATCAGCCTCAAGCGCATTCCACACATCGCGCAACTACCCTCTCATTTTGACCGGTGGTAGAAACATGGGCTTTAAGCACGGACAGTATTTAAAATACGGACAGGGCAACGAAGACAATCAGGCCGATGCCGGGGTCAGCACGGACAAAGGATGGCGAACAGAGGCCGAACATCAGGAAGCTCCCATCGCGAATCTCTACGTGACGATGCTTCAGCGTCTCGGGGTGGAGACTGAGAGCTTCGCCGGCAGTTCAAAAACTCTGGCAGATATCTAATCAGCCACCAGGAGCAATATGGGTAGTAGCAAATCTGAAGAAATGAAAATTCATCCTAAGCTCGATTGGTTTGACCAAAATCAGTAGTGCCCCTGTCCTTCAGAATCAAAGGCCTCCCGTTGATAAGCCCCCGCTGGAGAGCCCCTTTCCCACGCCTTCCATCGTGCAACAGTGATAGATCAAGTCAACGATGGGTTGAGGAACTACCCACCGCACGATCTCTTTTGTCCCGGCTGTAGTTCTAAGAGTGCTGTCCACAACAAATAAAGCTGGCTTGTTCCCGTTCGAACCCTTGCCCTTATTCTTACCAGACGACGCCACTCCCAGCACGGGCTTCACTTCGATTCGGACAGTTGCCCCGGTAGATCCTTTCTTTCTCTGGGTAATAAAATTAAAAACCTGAACGTTACTAGTCTGATGAATGACTTTCCCAAGAGAAAGCAGAGCCAGTTTATTGCCCGGCCCCCGATTGATACCGCCAGGCGATTCGTTCACAAATTGCGCACTCACTACCTGATTCGCTCCATCCAAGATCAAATACAGTTTGTTGAAACCACCCCCAAAATTTCCATCGAATGCCTTGTAGTGAAGTGTCTTCCAGGGAAAACCCGGAGTTCCGACGATCTGTCCCGCCACTACCCTCCCGAGCTTTAAATCTTCAGTGGCGTCTTCTATGGGCATGAGATAGTGAACACCCTTAAGCCTGTCTCTTATACACATCTGACGCTGCCGACGAAGAGGATAGTGTAGA
>CAJXQE010000254.1 GCA_913058215.1 uncultured Verrucomicrobiales bacterium | reverse complement strand
CACCGATGCATTGGTTGAGTTGGTCGATGTCCTGCCAACTTTGACTGAAGCCTGTGGCCTGCCACTTGATTCGGGAGCGGAAGGAGACAGCCTCATCCCCTTGATGAACGATCCTGATCGGGAGTGGAAGACAGCGGCGTTTTCCCAGTATCCAAGAGTCTTAAAGCAGCATGGGAAAATTATGGGAACCTCGATGCGAACAAACCGGTGGCGCTTCACGGAGTGGCTCAGCGAGAATGGAAAGTTTCGCCAGGTTGAGCTCTATGATTTAGAAAACGATCCGCAGGGAAATACCAACCTCGCCCGCGAGCCTGAACACAAGGATCGTATTCCAGAACTCACCAAACAGCTCCGTGCCGGGTGGAAGGCAGCTCGGCCACAATGAAACTGTCAATCATCCTCCTGCTCTGCGCCTTCACCTTCCCCGGATGTGGGTTCATTGTCTGTGCAGAAGGGCCTCGTCCCAATTTCCTCTTACTCATCGCCGAGGACATGAGTCCGAATCTAGGATGCTACGGAGATCCCGATGCAAGAACTCCTAACCTGGACAACTTCGCCGAAAGGAGCATTCGTTATACCCGTGCTTTCTCAGCAACCGGAGTATGCGCCACCTCACGTTCCTCCATGATTACAGGGATGCATCCCTCTTCGATCGGAACGCAGCATATGCGCAGCATCATTTCTCTGCCCGAACATATTCGCCCATTTTCCACCTATCTCCGGGAGGGTGGCTATTTCTGCGTGAATCGAGGAAAAGAGGATTTTAATTTTCAATCCCCACCCGAAACCTGGGACGCAAAGAAATGGAAAGAAGCGGACTGGACTCGCCGTGGTGAGGACCAGCCATTTTTAGCGATCTACAATTTCCCTGACACCCACGAAAGCCGACTCTGGGCCGGGAGCAAAACCAAACTGGTGGACCAGAAGAAGCTTTCTGATAAACAAGCGCACAATCCTGACAAAGTCACTCCTCCAAAATGGTTACCGGCCGGCCCTGCCGTTCGGAAAGAATGGGCGCGCTATCAGGATTTGGTATCGCTGATGGATGATCAGTATATCGGCCCGATGCTGAGCCATTTAAAAAAGACCGGCGTCGCGGACGATACAATCGTGTTTTTTCTTTCTGATCATGGCGCTCCCTTTCCTAGAGCCAAACAATGGATTACCGAAGCGGGAACCCGCGTTCCGCTGCTGATCCATTTCCCGGAGAAATGGAAACACCTGGCTCCGGATATACCGGGCACGACATCAGATCAATTGGTGAGTCTGATGGATCTTGGCCCTTCCGTTCTGAGTCTCGCCGGAATCAATGTCCCGGAGCATATGGACGGCAGTGCCTTCCTCGGAGCGAATGCAGAGAGCCCCCGCGAGACGCTGGTATTCACCCGCGACAGAATGGATGAAAGAGTCGACTTTATCCGCACGGTCCGCGATCACCGTTTTCGCTAC
Organism: uncultured Verrucomicrobiales bacterium; assembly: GCA_913058215.1. GTDB lineage: Bacteria > Verrucomicrobiota > Verrucomicrobiia > Verrucomicrobiales > DEV007 > Arctic95D-9. Next base: position 9,897 of record CAJXQE010000254.1, on the reverse strand, counting down.
ACGCGAAACTTCATGCCGCAGATCCCGGCCTTCCCCTGGCTCACCTACATGGAAAAGCTGGAGAGCTCAAAGGCCTTCAGGCGGCTGCAGGTGTCCGGAGAAACGGGTCGATTCGCTCCCTTTCTGGCGGATACAAAACCAGAGGAGGAACTCTATGACCTCCAAAACGATCCTGACGAATTCAACAATCTCGCGGAAAATCAGGAATACAATGATACTCTCGAACGCCTGAGGATCCACCTCGCTGACTGGATGATCGAAACCCGTGACAGTGGATTCCTTCCCGAGGAACAAATGATGGCCGCCCAGAAAAGCGCCGGCAGCATCCGCGAGTTTTGCAGCGATGAAATGGGCTACCCCCTTCGGAAACTTATTGGAACCAATCTTTCGCTTTCAGATGAGAATTCGACGGTTCGATATCATGCCGCGTTGCGATCGAGGAACGCAGGAGAACTGGGAGCCCAATTGCAGAGTGAATCGGATCCGGATGTGCGAGTAGCCATAGCTTGGTCTCTGGCTCTTTCGGGTGGCGACCGGGGAACGGTCCTTCCAGTGTTCAAGGAAATCATCGAATCCGAGCACTCCCTCAGCAGAGTGCTAGCCTTGAATGCTCTGAACTACTCCCAGGGCCTGAGCGCTGGCCTGCGCCAAGAACTTCAAAAGATCGCCGACCAAAAAGAAACGCGCGACACCATTAACGAATGCTGGCTGGCAAAAAGAATCCTTACTCAACTTCCATGAAAATATTGTTCTCTCTTAAACCAAAACTGAAACCGGTTCTGCCGCTGCTCCTACTCGTGGGAATTGTGATTGTTGCTGTGGGAGAGAATGACAAAGGCTCAGAACAGGGAACCACAGCCGGTCTGGCTCGCGTCGACATCACTCCGCGAGTTCCGGTGAGGATGATTGGATACGCCTCGCGCGGTTACGAAGGAGAACCGGACGAAGGAAAACTTTTTGCCCGCGCCCTCGCCATCGGCGACTCGAAGGGCGAACTCGGATCCTTAGTGATCACCGCAGAGTTACTGGGCATTCCCCGTTCGCTGCGCGACAGGGTGTTCGAGCAACTGGAAAAACAACTCGGCCTCTCCTCTGAAAAATTCGCAATCTCCGCGACCCACACACATGGGGGGCCATCTCTAAGCGACTACATGCAGGAGATGCATTTCTGCAAAATACTCCCTCAGGAAGAAAAGGAGCACATCGATGAATACACTGACTGGCTGGTTGAGCGCCTCGTGAAAATCGGAGTTGAAGCGGCAGAGTCCCGCCAAGCCGCGAATCTCCGTTGGGGTGAAGGTCAGGCAAGTTTCGCCATGAACCGGCGAATCGTAGAAGACGGAAAATGGAAAGGAATGAGACCGAACCCTCAGGGAAGCGTCGATCACAGCTTGCCGGTTCTTACTGTGACAGCAGCAGATGAAGATGAGAAAGTTCTCGGCGTGTTTCTGAGTTATGCCTGCCACTGCACCTCCTACTCACCGCCTAAAAAGGGATTCCACGGCGATTGGGCCGGAGCTGCCGCCTTCGCCATTGAAAAACGCCATCCTGACAGTGTTGCCCTTGTCGCCGCCGGGTGTGGAGCCGACGCCAATCCAGATCCACGCACTGCAGACGCAGGACCCTTCATTCTAAAACACGGCAAAGAAATTGCGGATCAAGTGGACTCTCTGCTAGCGGACCGGGACCGGACCTTTCTACTGACTGCTCCACCTGAATGTAAGAGCCAGACGGTCCAACTCCCTCTCGAAACTCACCCCGGTCGCAAAGAATTCGAAGCCTGGACCAAAGGAAAAGACAAACGGCGGGCGTTTTATGGACAGATCTGGTTGGATCGAATCGACAGTGGGATGAGTGTCCCGAAGACAGTTCCTTATCTCGTTCAGACATGGCGTTATCCCGGCGAGGAAGACAAGTCTCTCACCACCGCATTTCTACCCGGAGAAGTAACATCAGGATATTCTCTGCGGATCAAAGAGGAACTCAACACAGCGAGCCGCCGCAACTGGGTCATCGGCTACGCCAACGAGTCCCCCTCTTACATCACCACGGCTAAGGAAATCGGTGAAGGTGGGTACGAGGTGGAAGGATCTATGCTTTCCTACGACAAGCCGTCCAGCCTTTCTCCGGAAACCGAAGATATCATCATCAATGCCGTGGTTGAACTCGCCGGCGGACATCCTGACAAAGCAGCTTCAACAATCGAAATCCCATCCCGTCCGAAACCAAACGATCACGCTCTCTCCCCAGATGAAGCGATCGCATCCATGCACGTCAAACCGGGCTTGGAGATCGAGCTTGTCGCCGCGGAGCCGCTGGTGATGGATCCCGTCGCTTTCGACTGGGGTCCCGACGGTCGACTTTGGGTGGTGGAAATGCGCGACTATCCCAACGGCCTGACCTGGAATGGAATCGACGATCCACTCAATGTGCCGGGTGGCCGTGTCAAAGTGCTAACAGATACCGACAAGGATGGTCGCTACGATGAGGCGGAGATATTTCTGGATAATCTCCCCTTTCCTACCGGAGTCAAAGTCTGGGACAAAGGAGTTCTCATCACTTCAGCTCCGAATGTCATCTATGCGGAAGACACCGATGGTGACAGCATCGCTGACAAGCAGGAGATCTGGTTTGAAGGCTTCGCAAAGTCCAATCAACAGCACCGGGTCAATGGACTTGCGTGGGGACTCGACAACTGGCTGCATATTGCCAATGGCGACGGAGGCGGGATCATCCTTTCTAAGACGACCCGCGATGAAGTAGACATTCGCGGACACGACCTTCGCATCGATCCCTTCACCAAAAAACTGGAACCTCTTTCCGGTCGAACCCAGTGTGGTCGCTATAGGGATGACTGGGGAAACTGGTTTGGTTGCAACAACAGCAATCCCCTTTGGCACTACCCGATGCGGTATTCTCATCTCAAAAGAAATTCCTCGCTCTCTCCCCCGTCCGCCACCGTCAACGTTCCGGTCGATCCAGGAGCAGCTCCTGTCTACCCACTCAGCAAAACGCTGGAACGATTTAATCAACCTGACCGGGCAAACCGATTCACTTCGGTTTGCGGACCTGCGATCTACCGGGATGAAACGCTCGGCGCCAATTTCAAAGGAAATGCTTTCGTCTGCGAACCTGTTCACAACCTGGTGAGCCGGCAGGTTCTCCAGCCGCGCGGAGCTTCTTTCAAATCAGACCGGGCCTTTGACGAAAAGGACTCCGAGTTCCTCGCCTCCACCGACAACTGGTCGCGTCCCGTCTCTGTCCGAACCGGACCGGACGGTGCCATCTGGGTTGCTGACATGTATCGGCTGGTCATCGAGCACCCGGAGTGGATCCCTCATCAGTGGCAGGAGAAATACGATCTCCGTGCAGGAAGCGATCTCGGAAGAATTTATCGAATTTTTCCGAAGGGGAAAAATCCGGGAGCCGTTCCGACTTTTGACCAACTGAACGACGAAGAGCTGGCCGCGAAGCTTGATCAACCCAACGGAACAAACCGCGACCTGATCCATCAGATGCTGCTTTGGCGGAAAGCGGGCAAGGTGACTCCAGTGTTGCAGGAACTCGTTAGAAGCGGGAAAGAGCCAGCGGCGCGACTTCAGGCGCTCAGTGTTCTTTCCGGACTTGGGAAGCTGGAAGCATCCACTGCAAAAGTCGCGATCGCCGACGGGCATCCCGGAGTCGCAGGCAATGCCATCCGCATCTGCTCCGGAATTCTGAGCGCCGATGAAATTTGTGCGGCTGCAAAGAAACACCTGAGCGATGCCGCATTTGCGAAAGAGCTTTCCGGTGTCCTGGGAGATCTCAAGGGAGCAGAGAGCAGCCTAACACTCTCCGCAATTTTGCTTCGGCACCGTGATGAGCCCTATGTATCCGCTACCGCCTTCAGCTCGGTGAATCCGGACAATCTCGGAACAATTGTCGCAACCCTCAGCCTTGCTTATACTGACGGCCCGGAGTTTAAGAAAGTGTTACAGGATTTCGGGAGCTTCAAAGCACCTGCCAACGTTCAAACTGAAAAACTGGCCATGATGTCCAGCCTTTGGAAGGTCGAGCCTGCTGTTAAAGCGCTCGTTCATGCCATCACTTCAGACAAGAGCGAAGAGGCAAAACTCTGGAAGGTTTCTATCCTCATCGGTCTTCTGGAGCGCGGGGCAACACTGGAAAGCCGGACAGACGATCCCTCACAACTGAAGATCCTTTCCGGCACGATTGAGAACGCCCGGAAAATTGCGAAAGATGATTCTCTTCCTGAATGGCAACGACTCGAGGCCGTTCGTCTACTCCAATGCAAAGCGGTCTTCGATCCGGATCGCGACATCGATCTTTTTGCCTCATGGATTTCCCCGACGACTTCATCGAAGATGCATGAAGCCGCATTCAAAGCCTTAGGAAAGACCGGGCACGCAGGGACGGCCGGGCGTCTCATTAAGAGATGGAACGCGCTCGGACCAGCAGACCGTGGCGCCGCAATGCAACTGCTCATGAGTCGCGGAGCGTGGACCGGAGAACTCCTCTCCGCCCTCGAAACAAAGCAAATCGCCGTTTCGCAAATCGACGCGGCATCCCGTCAACGTCTGATGGATTCCTCTAAAAAGAGCACTAAAAAACGAAGTCAGGACCTTTTTAATGCGGCTAGCAATACAACACGCGCCCAGGTATTGGCAGATCATGCAAGTGTTCTCCAAATCAAGCCCGACCCGGCTGCTGGAAAAGCTGTGTTCGCTACCGCATGCATCGCCTGCCATGTTGCCGAAGGAGTCGGAAATGCCATCGGACCGGATCTTGCTGCGCTTACAGATCGTTCTCCGGATTCCATGCTCGTCGCAATCCTCGATCCGAACAGAGCGGTCGAAGACAAGTATATGAATTATAGCATTACTCGCGCCGACGGAACCCTGGCTTTCGGTTTGATCGGTGAAGAAAATGCAAACTCCATCACCCTCCGCGCCGCCGATGGAAGTCAGCAGCAGATACTTCGGAAAGACATTAAGGAAATGGCTTCCGCCGGAATCTCTCTGATGCCTGAAGGGCTGGAAGCAACGCTCACAAAACAACAACTCACTGACTTGATCGGCTACGTGGGAAGTCTCGGATCCAAACCCGAACCTCCCCTCTCCGCGAGAGTCGCACCAAATAGCAAAGGTGTAATCGAACTCCGTGCTTCCAAATGTAAAGTCACCGGAGACAGACTTGAATTCATGGCGGATTTTGATGCACTTGGTTGGTGGACGTCCGAGAAAGACCGGGCGGAGTGGACCATCGTTCTGGACCGCCCCGGAAACTACCAAGTGGAGTGGGATTACTCCGTATCCCCGGAAGCAGCTGGAAACGATTGGCAAATGTTGATCAATGGCGAATCCGCTCTCGAGGGGAAAGTGGCAAGTAGTGGAAGTTGGGAAACATTCCATACTCAGGGAATCGGAGAAGTCCAACTTTCCGCGGCCGACAACAAAGTCGTGGTTCGCTCCAAAGGAAAAATAGATCAGGCTTTACTGGATTTGAGAGCAATTCGATTCATCCCCCTTTCCAGCGACAAGTAAGGTTGGAGCTTCGCACCGGAACACCGCGTCAGGAATTGCCCGAACAATTCAGGCTCCTGATTGGCTGATTTTGAACAGGCCTGATGACGGGCTATTTCCCTTCGACGTATTCCATCAAGTAATGCAATCTTTTATCCCATGAGACTAAACCTATTGATTCCATTTTTCCTTGTCCTTGCCTGTTCGTCTTTACTCTTCGCTCAGGATGAAACACCCCGACCGCTCCGCATTATCGCCTTCGGGGCACACCCTGATGATGCTGAGTTTCAGATAGGTGGTAGCGCGCTGAAATGGACTGCACTCGGACACAAGGTCAAGTTGGTCTCGGTGACGAACGGAGACATTGGACACTGGGGAGAAGCCGGAGGAACTCTCGCGAAACGGCGCACCGCCGAAGTTAAAGAAGCCGCAAAACGCGGCGGATGGGAAGCCGAGGTTCTTGATATCCACGACGGCGAGATCATGCCGACTTTAGAGAACCGGAAAACCATCGCGCGCTTGATCCGCGAGTGGGACGCTGATCTCGTCTTTTGTCATCGTCCCTACGACTACCATCCCGATCATCGCAATGCGGGTTTGTTGGTGCGCGACGCCGCCTTCATGGTCAAGGTCCCCTACTACGTTCCGGACACCCGGCCGATCAAACACAGCATCGTGTTCTGCTATTTCCCCGACAGATTCACGACTCCTTATCCTTTCAAAGCCGACATCGCGGTTTCGATCGACGATGTCATGGAAAACAAAGTCAATATACTCGATGCGCTGGAATCCCAGGTATACGAAGGAGGCGCGCTGGGTTCCCCCGAGACACCAAAAAAACGATTCATCAGTGATCCGGTTAGACGGAAAAACTTTCTACTGAAAAGCTGGACCAACAGGCACTCTAACATTGCGAAGAAGCATCGCGAAGCACTCCTCAAGTGGTATGGCGACGAGAAGGGCGGGGCCGTGGAATGTGCCGAAGCTTTTGAGATTTGCGAATACGGCGACCAACCTTCGAAGGATCGCTTGTTGGAATTGTTTCCGTTCTTCGGAAAATGATGTCTTGCCCATTCATCCCGAGATCAAGATTGTCGGTGAGATACCTGGCGGCTTGATTTCCCGGGATGTCAGTTTTCCGCCCGAGAATGGAACAGGCGGAATCATAAACCCATGAAGACTCAAATCACTCGAGCCCCTCACGGTGGCCTACCTGCTCTTTTCTGCCTGCTACTGAGCCTCAGTTTGACAGCGGGAAGTCTCGATGCCGAGAGTCCGCCCAACGTGCTGTTCATCATCGTCGACGATTTACGTCCCGAGATGGGCTGCTACGGAGCCGATATAATAAAAACGCCTAAGATCGATGCACTGGCGAAACAGGCGCTCGTCCTCGACCGCGCCTATTGTCAGGAAGCGGTTTGCATGGCCTCACGTAACAGCATGCTCAGTGGTTTTCGACCTGACGCACGGGACATCTGGACCAAACGCGACGTTCGCGAAGCACTTCAGGACGTCGATTTTTTCCCGGCTCATTTCCGGAAGAAAGGCTATCATTCAATCGGCATTGGCAAGATTGCCCACAACAGCTGGGAAGACCCTCGCTGTTGGAGCGAAAAACACCTCGTTCCAAAGAATATCGGCTACGAGTATCGCACCCATGCCGGGCGGAAGATCGTCGAGCAAATGCAAGGGAAGGCAAAAGCCGACGGAAAGCTCGATCCGTTTCGCGATATCCCACTGAAAATTCGGCGTGGTATGGCATGGGAGTCGCTCGATGTAGGTGACAGCGAACTCGGCGATGGCCAAATAGCCGATCTCGCCATCGACGTATTGGAACGTACCCGCGAACAAAAGGATCCCTTGTTTCTGGCGGTGGGGTTTCTGCGTCCGCACCTGCCTTTTGTCGCACCAAAGAAATACTGGGACCTCTATGATCCAGAAGATCTTCCTCAAGCGACTGTGGTGGATTTCCCCGAGGGAGCTCATAAGGAGGAATACAATCGGTCGCGCGAATTGCTGACGCAGTATCGCAAGCTACCAAAGAAGACACCCCTCAACGCGAAGACAAAGGAGAAACTGGTACACGGTTACCTGGCCACTGTTTCCTACGTCGATGCCCAGATAGGCCGGGTGTTGAAAAAACTGCGCGACCTCGGCATGGAAGACGACACCATTGTCGTCCTAACCAGCGATCACGGCTTTCATCTCGGTGATCAGAACATGTGGGGCAAAGCAACGAATTTTGAATTATCCACCCGGGTGCCCTTGCTGATCAAGGCACCGGGAATGAGCACGGCCGGACAGCGAAGTGCCTCGCTAGTGGAACTCGTCGACCTCTATCCCACTCTTTGTGATCTGGCCGGTCTGCCAAAACCGCAGCATCTTCAGGGCAGTAGTTTCGCCAATCTTCTTGATGATCCCAAGGTGGATGATCAGGAGTTCGCGCTCAGTCAATATCCCCGGGCCGGCTCAATGGGTTACAGCGTTCGTACCAAAGACTTTCGCTACACTGAGTGGCGGAAAGTCGAAGGAGGCGAATTGATTCACAAAGCGCTGTTCGATCTTCGTGATAGCGGGATCGAAACAGGCAATGTTGTCGACGACAAATCGCTAGCGAATACGGTTATCAAATTGAGCGCCATCCTGGAACGGGAAAGAGACAAGAAAGCCCTTCAATGAGGCGACAGGGGCCAAATTGGAACTACCTCACCCAGGGGAAATCTCTTAATGTTTAAGCTGAACAATATTCTAAAAAATGACTACGATGAGCGTTCGCGAAGAACATTTTTTCGCTCGATTGAGATCAATGATACGGTAATCGGTCCGTTGGCATCGGGCGGGGAAACCTTTGAGTTAATTATGAAAGTGGAACAAAGCCCGGACGAAGGAGTGGCGACGGTTGCTGCGGTTTTGTCCCGACTCTGAATTTTTTACTGATGAGATATTTGCTTTTGATATTGCTGACTATCCTCACAGCAGGTGCGGAGGACCGCATCGCCACGGAGGAGTTCACCTATATTGAATCGGGTCTAATTGGAGGAGACGAAGGCTCGGGCTGGAAAGATGGCTGGGTAATTTCAGGACAACGGCCTGCCCTTGTCGTCGATGGGGAAGGTGAGGATGCCCGTGAGATTTTGATACAGGGAACCGGCGAACGAAACAACCCGCTCCGTCGCGAACTGAGCGCGCCGGTCCGCGGTCCCGAGTTGTTTGTGCGCTTTCATTTCAGGTATGATCCCGAGGGAAAAGGCAAAAACGATGATAGTGAGTTTTTCGTAATGTGGCTGGACCGCCTCGATGGCGGAGATCGTGCCGTTCACGGTGCAGGCATTCCGAATATTGGGATACACATTGCGGATCAAGGACCGAAAAAGGGCAAAGCCGTTTTCATCGCACGAATCGGAAGCGACCATACCACCTGGAGTAATGTAGAGTTAAAGCGAGGCGAAAGTTATCAGGTCGTTGCTCGACTGAGCAAATCAGATCCCGATGAGCGTGCCGCATACAACCGGCTGGAGCTCTGGGTCGATCCAAAATTGGGCGACCGGGCAAAACCAGCGGCCACTGTGATTCAGAAAAACAGTGTAAATTTCGTCCGTTGGATTGGCTTCGCAAGCGGCCGGAAAACAGAGAAATCGGATCGAATTTATGTCGACGACCTTGCCCTGAGTTCATCGTGGGAAGATGTGCTTAATATTTCCGCTGACGGAAAATTCACTCTGAAAAAGAAACAAGCAGATCTGCCTCCTTCGCTTTGGACAAAGAAGGTGGATTTCAAACACGATGTTTATCCTTTGCTAAAGGAGCGGTGCTACTCTTGTCACAAGGGAGCGAATTCCGAATCTGGATATCGCCTTGATGTCCGCAGCGAAGTCCTCGGCTACAGCACGGGTGATCCGCTCGCAGTTCCGGGGGACGGCGCCAACAGCAAGATCTTTGCCTTGACCGTTTCTGACAATCCTAAAAAGCTTATGCCTCCGCCGGATGAGGGCAAGCATGCTCTCACCAGACTGGAATCAGACCTTCTCCGATCATGGATCGATCAAGGATTAAAATGGGACGACAAACTCCTTCCCGAGCCGAATGCGAATTCGGATCACTGGTCATTCCAGCCGATAGAACGCCCCGACGTTCCGTCGATCAATCAAACGAACTGGGTACAGACCCCGGTGGACTCATTCATCGCAGCCGCGCAGGACTCGAGAAAACTGAAGCCCGCAAAAGAAGCCTCCCGGCGCTCTTTAATCCGTCGTCTCTCGCTCGATTTGATCGGACTACCACCAACGCAGAATGAGATGGATACCTTTCTCAATGATACCTCCGGCACCTGTCTCTTATACACATCTCCGAGCCCACGAGACCGAGGCTGATCTCG
>CAJXQE010000253.1 GCA_913058215.1 uncultured Verrucomicrobiales bacterium | reverse complement strand
CTATCCTCTTCGTCGGCAGCGTCAGATGTGTATAAGAGACAGAATACATTCACCAGAGCAAGACCGCTGCACTGCTCACTTCATCGATCCGCCTCGGAGCGATGACTGCCAACGCCACGCCCGCAAAACTGGAAGCACTCAGCACTTACGGTCAATCGCTCGGCCTCGCCTTTCAGGTGATCGACGACATTCTCGACGTCACCTCGACCAGCGAAAAACTCGGCAAGAGCGCCGGGAAAGATGAAGCGACCGACAAGTCCACTTACCCCGCTCTTTTCGGTTTGGAAAAAAGCCGCAAAGAAGCCGCCCGCCTCACCAAAAGATCGCACGAAGCGCTCAAGCCTTTCGGCAAAAAAGGCAAACGCCTCCACGAGATCGTCGACTATCTTCTGGACCGGGATTACTAAAGCCGTGAAGTAGCACAATCGAAGCGCCGCGAAAATAGGCTGTCGTAGGCAGAGCGAAGCGTCCAAAATGCCATTCCGTCCGCGCTGCTCATCCGCCGCTCATCCAATCGGCAAGAATCTTCGAAACGGAATATCATTCCGTGCTACTTGGGGACGTCCGCTCAAGTTCCATTCGGATATTTGAAGGTCAGGTTTTTAATCGTGCCCGTGAAGGGATTCGGAGTTTCATATTTGCCCACAGGATCGGCCAGGTCCGCCCCTATTTGAATGGAATCGTCAGGTTCGTTCTGAATGATTCCCGCGTTCTCCTTTCCGACGAGTTTGCCGTTCACCTTTAAAAACATCTCCCCCGCAGGGTTCCAGTTTGCCTCGAAATCAGCAGCCCCGGTGATCACTTCAGGAGAGCGAACCACTGTGAGCTTTTTGCCAGCGGAGGCGGCGAAACATAAATGGCCTTGCTCAAGGTAGACGCTGTAGCCATCATCACCGCCGCCGTGGGCAAAGATTACTCCCTTTGGTTCTTGAGCTTGAATGGTGCCTTTGATTTGCAGCGAACGGCCTCCAGCCACTTTCGGTGCTCGAAAGGCAGGGAGATCGAGCCAGGATTTCCCATTCAACTGAAGCGAAGCGGTGCCCCCTTCCACTCCGTGGTTCACGAAGCGGAGCAACTGATTTCCGGCCAGAATGGCGATGGTCGGTTTTGGTTCGATCAGGGACGCTTCCTGATCGTAATCGAAGCCCACGTCTTCCGCCCACGCCGAAATTTGAGCAGACATCGCGGAGGCACGCTCGGGTTCGGTGACGAGAAGATTGGTGCGTTCTCCTTCATCGGTATCGAGATTGTAGAGTTGGGCTTCACTGCCGTCGGGATTGACGAGGAATTTCCAAACTCCATCGCGCATCGCGAAGGTGGGGCTCTGATGGTCGGGTTTCCCGCCCTTGAGAATCGCGTGAGGATGACCGTACTGCCAGAATACGGGTTTAGAACGCGGTGATGGTTTGCCGAGGAGCACATCGCCGCGGTCGAGGCCATCGAGATCGTCTTCGAATGGAATCCCGGCGAATTCGCAGATTGTCGGGGAAATATCGATCGCACTCATGATGCTGGTTTTATCTTCGACTCCTACCGGGATTTTGCCGGTCCAACGTGCGATGAATGGCATGCGGATTCCACCTTCAAAGAGCGACCATTTTCGCCCCCGGTAGGGTCCGGTGTATCCGGCTGGCGGACCCGTCTCGTATTTCCTCGGCCAATCGGTAGGACCGTTGTCGCTGGTGAAGAGGATGAGCGTTTTCTCGCCGAGGCCGAGTTCGTCGATCGTGGCGACGACACGCCCGATCTGCTTATCCATCTCTTCGAGAACGGCGAAGAAATTCTGAACAAATGGATCGTCGGAAACCGATTTGAATTTTTCTGCGCTACCGGGAATGGGATCATGCCGGTCATGAACATCATTGGGGTAAAGACGCACATAGAAGGGCTCCTTCTGATTTCGTTCAATAAAATCGATCGTGCGATCAGTCTGGATCTGCATCTTTTCCCAACGCTTGCAGGGAATGATTTTCCCATGACCAAGAGCCTTCGCCCTTTCGAGGCCGCCCTCATTTGAAATAAGGCGATCACCCAAACCTTCGAAGGACACGAGAGATTCATCGAATCCGTATGCCTGCGGCAAAGGCGCATCGTCGACGTCACGACCACCTCCCATGTGCCATTTACCAAAGTGCGCAGTCGCATACCCAGCAGCCTTGAGTTTTTTCGCAGTGGTGGGAGCGGCGCTGTCGAGATAGTCTGCCATCCCACGATTGGCGTTACCCGCCCGGGTATTGAGATAAGAGTGAACCTTCCAACGGCCCTGATACTGTCCGGTCGTGATCGCAACGCGAGAAGCAGAACAGATCGGAGAGTTGACGTAAAAATTCGTCAGCTTGATTCCCTCGGCCGCGAGTTGGTCGATGTGCGGTGTCTTGATGAGCGGATTCCCGAAACAGCTCGGATCGGCGAAGCCCATGTCGTCGATGAAAATGACGAGAACGTTCGGCTTTTCAGCTGCGTGACCCGCGAACGCTATTCCCGCGAGAAGAGCGAGGATCAGATTCCATTTCCGTAGCCTCGGCTTCAGCCGATGTTTCCATGTATGCGATTCATCGGCTAAAGCCGACGCTAAAAATTCAGAGTTCGTTCTTTTTTTCATTTACCAAATTTCAGGGTAGGGCCAACGGGCAGGCGGTATTGAGAATACGCTTCATCCATATCGGAGAAAGCTGGAATGGCAGCTGACTGAGCATCACGCAGCAACACAGAGCGGATCACCTCGACAGCGGGATGAATCACGGGAGACAATCCATCGAAGGCAGCTGGATCGTGATAATGATCACCGTCGCCAGCCGAGGTGGACATCGTGATTCGGTAGACGCTCCCTTTCCGCAGGGACACGGGTTCCGGCAGCGCAACATAGCGGAACTCGTTTTCCCATTCGCCCTGATTGCCAGCTGGCAAATCGAGATGGGCGATCTGTTTCACTTCACCCGATGAATCGACTTCATCGAGCCGAATCGTGTGAGGCGCGGCCAACCCTCCCTTGTTTTTGTTGTCGCCCAGCGTGGGGCGGTCCCGATCAAATTCCGTGGGAACATTCCGAGCGGGGCGAACCGGGGCATCCTTGTTCTGGTCGTCCCACATTCCGAGATGGGTCGCGATGCGGTTTTCTCGTAGCAGAAACTCGAAACCAATCTCTCCGTCGATGTCGTTGCGCAAATTGTGCCATCCGTCATCGAGAATGAGCCCGGCGCTATTTTCAGCTTTGACTTCGCGACTATGCCCCCGGTTGTGAATCCTGAGGAGCTCTGCAGCCAGCTTTTCGGCACGAGCAGAGTGTTCGTCCTCGATTCCATCGCCTTGTTCATAAAGGTTCGATTCCAAATCGTAGAATGCCTTTGGAATCGATGCTCCCCTCTTTCCTCCCGAAATCGAAGGCATTGCCAGACCTCCATCGACAAGCAGCTTTTCATGACCTTTGCGGATCGCCAGAACATCATTCGACCACGGCGGACCGAGGTGACAGAAAAACACGCGGGCGCGATTGTCAGGACTCTTCTCCTCGCCTGTCCAGTAGGCCAGAGAATCGAGACTGTCTTGAGCTTCGTTCGGCTCAAGAGAATGACCGACGACCTTTGCCAGAGTCGCGTAAAGATCGGTGAGCGAGCAAACGTTGCGATTAATCTTCCCCCCTTCGATGTGGCCCTTCCAATAGACGATCATCGGCACCCGGATTCCACCTTCCCAGATCTTGGCTTTTTTACTTCGAAGCCCGCCGCTTTCCTGGTTGAGGCCGAGGTTGTCTCCAATGTTCGGCCCGTTATCACTTGTGAAAATGACGAGCGTATTATCGATCAGCTTGTGGCCTGCCCATCGGGGATCATCCGTTTGCCGAAGTGTCCTGATCAGCTCTCCAAAAGCGGCGTCGTTCTCCAGAACCATGTCCTCGCGATCACCTGCTGATTCCTTGTCGGAATAGCGACTCTGCCCCTTGATCTTTGTGCCAGCGACTTCATCAGGAACAGCGTATTCGCCATCGGGATGACGTTGGAAATGATTGGCGTTGGGAACGTAGTAGAGGAAGAAGGGATTCTCAGATTTAGACTGGCGGTCGATAAAGGATTTTACTTCGCGCAAGTAATCCGGCCCGAGCTTAGTCAAATCCCAATCCGGTGCGGCGAGGACGCGACCTTCGCGATTTTTCATCCCAAGTCGCTTCATTCCGGAGCGATCGGTGAAGGCCCAACCATCGTTTCGAATATAGATTCTCGGTTCGAGATCAAGCGGGTCTTCCGTGTTTCCCGTCACTCCAAAATACTCATGAAATCCGTGATGAGTCGGCCCATCGAGAATCGGCTTCGTGAAATCCACATCGCTGAAATCATACTCATCGGCAACTTTTCCATATCCATCGTCGAAAGCCATCCCCACGTGATACTTTCCGACTCCGGCCGTCGTGTAACCGCTCTTCTGCAGCATGCCGGGAAGAGTCGGCAGTTCCGGCTGGATCATGGGAGTGTTAGGGCCATGCGGAAGCCAGCCCTGATTCTTCAAATAGGCTCGATGAGAGAACCTGCCAGTAAGCAGAGAATACCGCGTCGAACTACACATCGAAGCCGGCGCATGCGCATCAGTAAATACAACCGACTGCTTAGCGAACTCTTCGAGATTGGGAGTGCGCAAAGTTCTGGCGATGGGTTCCGCATTAAGCGAAAGCGATTTTCCGAGATAGACACTGGTGTCGCCCAAGCCCATGTCGTCCGCCATCATAATGATGATATTGGGTTTGGCAGGACGCGGATCGAAATCGGCAACAGCGCCGGATACGAACAGAAACTCAATCAGGAAAAAAACGATCCAACACGGTTCGATTGTTGACCCAACACGGTAGGATCGAAAGTCGCAAAGCGTACGCTGAGGAAACCGGGCCATAATTTTCAGCCTAAGGGGAAACGGGAGCATCACTCAAACTGCACCTGCATCTCCAAAATTCCAACTGCAGTTTCCTCTTGTGGGGTCACGTGAATTCGAATGGCATCACATTTCGTCGGGGCCGCCGGATGAACGACGTTGTATTGGTTGGCCCGGGCATCATACTTGTCCGTTGTGTAGAGTTCGAAAGGAATCCACTCACCGTTTTGCTCAACCTCGAGAGACCATTCTTTCGGGAACTTCACATCCCCCTGCCAACGGTCCATCCAGAAAACTCCGACGCTTCGAATTTCTTTCATCTCAGCAAAACGACCGACAACCCATTGCTTTTCCCCGGGTTGGCCCCGACTCGTCCAGCGTAGGATTTTATTGCCGCTCGACCATTTGTCCGCTTCACCGTCGCCGATAGCAGTCACGGTGTCTTCCGGTGCCGTGTGAGAAGCGGTGATTTCGGAAAAGGCGCTTTCTTTGGGCAGAGCAATCGGATCAAAAACCGCCATCTCTGCCTTCTTCGGGAACCAAACGGTCATCGGTCCCGTGTCACGGTTATTCCACGCGTAGTAGGGTGTGAGGCTTAGTGGCACATCCGACTCCGTTGATCCGTCGGCTTTAATCGCATCGGCAGGAATCGTGGTCTGAACAAACTTACCGTGTTCAATCGTTTTGATCGTGTCCTTTGCCTTCGATAAATCGGACTTTCCGGAAAAGAAAAAACGCTGGGTCGCTCCACCATTATCGATCCCCTCGGCGCACATGACAAAAGGGCCACGGGTATAGGCGATTCGATTCCGGTTTTCTTCGACCGCTTCATGACTGGTGTTTGATTGAATCGGCATCGGCAGATCCAACTCGACGACATCCCCTTTTTTCCAGGTGCGTTCAATGACGGCAAATCCATTTTGCAATTCAAATGGCTTCGACTTCTCACCGTTTACAGAAAGCGTCCAGGACGATTCTGCAGGCTCCGTAAATTGGTAAAGGTCTCCCGGGACAAACTGCTTTCCCTGAGCCCAGGTCGGAATTCGGACATGAAGCTTGAAGGACTTTTCAGCTTCCACATCGAGGCTCAACTTGATCGATCCCTCGTTCGGATAATCCGTTTCCTGAGCGATCTTGATTGCTGTCTCGCCCATCTTGAGCTCAGTTTCGCTTTCCGCATAAAAGGTCAGATAGAGATTTCCTTCATCGTGCGCATAGAGCATTCCCGGCACCTGTGGAATGAGGCGCGCAATATTCGACGGACAACAAGCCGTCCCAAACCACGGGGCGCGTCCGGCGGTTCCATGATTGAAAGGAAATTTCCCATCAGCATCGAGCGGGTTCACATAAAAGAATTTATTCCCCTCCAAATTCACCGCCGCGAGAACATTGTTCAGCAAAGCAACCTCAGCGACGTCAATGTATTTGGCATCCTTCTTCATCAAGAACATCCGATGATTGAAAAGCACATTTCCCACTGCAGCGCAGGTTTCGTTAAAAGCATGGGCATTCGGTAATTCGTATTGGGGACCGAAGCCTTCGATTCCGTGAACGGCTCCAAGCCCACCTGTGATGTGCATTCGTGTGTCCGTGATGTTTCCCCAAATTCGATCCAGGGCCTTGGCGTACCCCTCATCCCCCGTGAGCGTTCCCACATCTGCCATCGCCGAATAAAGATAGGTCGCTCGAACCGCATGCCCAACTGCCTCGCTCTGTTCTTTGACCGGCTTATGCTGCTGGGCGTAGGTCGTGGACATGACGCCCTCGCCATCCGGAACGTAGGTCACACCCCGGATCTCGAGAAATTTCCGCGCCATATCGAGGTAGAGTTTTTTTCCCGTAACCCGATACAATTTCACCAAAGCCAACTCCGGTTCCTGATGCCCCGGCGCCTGCTGAATCGCTTTGCCGCCGTTGTATTTCGGATCGCCTTCAAAGAACACTTTGTTGATATGCTGAGCATTTTTCTCCGCAATCTTCAGCAAGGCATCTTTCCCAGTCGTTTCGTAATAGGCGACCGCCGCTTCGTAGAGGTGCCCCATGTTGTAGAGTTCGTGACTGTGAACCACGAAGGAATACGGCTTGTCCCCCATCATGCTTTTTTCTGAACCGACTCCGGTCGTGTGAGAGGGATAGAGGTAGCCATTCGGCTCCTGCGCTTTACCAATCACTTCGATGATCTTGTCCATCTTTGCTTCGAGCTCAGGATCGCGTTCGAGCTGAAGCAGATAGGCCGCTCCTTCCATGACCTTATAGAGATCGGAGTCGATAAATCGATGGGCCTTGTGATCAGTCACTTCCTTTCCTTTCAGAAAGTCCCCTGCCGCTTCGAGATGCGCCACCCCCGGCTCGGTTCTTTCAAAGGCCCACGGCACCAGTGTTTCCCGCTGCGTTATCATTCGCGGCCGCCAGAAACTGCTCGTCATTTCGACCTCGTAGTATGGAACCGGCTTGAGCGGGTAATCCGCCGCAATTCCAGATGCCCCACTGAAGGCGGCTGCGATGATCGCGAGAAGAATAAGGTGAGTCGTTTTCATTGTAACAGCTTGAAGGCTTGGGCAGATGCACCATCTGAAGTTTGAGTGATGAAACAATTGGGTTCGGAATTAAACCGGGACCGGAAGCGGTCTTCGAGGTGGGATTTGAGAGATTCAGCCGATTCCTCCCGGACAAGACTAACCGTCGAACCACCAAATCCACCACCCGTCATCCGCGAACCAACGAGTCCACGATCGGTGCCAAATTCATAAGCAGCATCGACTAGCAGGTCCAATTCAAGGCAGCTCACTTCAAAGTCATCGCGCAGAGACTCGTGACCGGCTTTCATGATTTCGGCGACTTGCGCGAGATCGCCGCTTGCCAGCGCATTACTCATTTTCGAAACCCTCGCCATTTCTGAAACCACATGTCGCGCCCGGCCGTGAAGCAAAGGGCCAAGCTCTGATTTTTGTAGTTCCAAGTCATCTAAGGAAACTTCTCCCCAACTTGATTTGGCAAAAATTCGCAGGGCCTGATCACAACTCTCACGACGCTTTTGGTATTCACCGTCGCCTAGCGCATGGTTGACTCTTGTGTCCGAAACCAAAATAGCGATTCCCTCTGGAATTTGAACAGGAACAAAAGAAGCGTCACTGCAATCGAGCATCAAGGCACAGTCTTTCTGCCCCAGTCCCACCGCAATTTGATCCATGATGCCACAAGGCACGCCCGCAAATTCATGCTCAGCCTGGCGACACAACATCGCTCGCCGAATCGGATCGAGTTGCTGCCCAGTCACCGATTCCACCGCCAAAGCTGTTGCCGTTTCCAAAGCCGCGCTACTGCTCAAGCCCGCGCCACTCGGAAGGTCAGTTGTGATCACTGCGTCAAAACCGGTCGGCTTCAGCCCATCACGACGCAGCATTTCGATCACTCCACCGATGTAGTTCAGCCAATAGCGATCCCCTTCAAAAGGTTTCAAGCCCAACAATCCGAAGCTTAGCGGCGCATCCTCACCTTGTTCCTCTGAAGACCAAATATTGATCAGGTCCGTTCCGTTCGCCCGAACTCCCATCGCAAGAGTCCGGTCAATCGCAGCCGGCATTACAGATCCTCCGAGATAGTCGATATGTTCGCCGATCAAATTGATTCGGCCCGGCGCGCGGACAATCCACTGAGGGCTTGTTCCGTAGAGCGTTGAGAAAATCTCAGCTATCTGCTTCGTTGAATTCATCAAGGTTTGGAAGATCACCATGATTCAGATTGCAAGAATTGGAAAGTCCGGTTCCTTTAGGAAATGGTCGTAGTTTTGTAGAAATCAGACACAAGAAAGATTGAAACCAGCGGATCGACATCCCCCGAGATCTCAGCAAAAAAGAGTGGCTCTAATTGTCGAGACCTCACTCAGTTCCTGACGGGAGATTCTTGGTGGAGTGGCAACACGGGGATCATCTGACACTCCTGCGATCAGGAATAATACCGTAGCCGTCGGGGTAAATTTCATTCATCAAATTCTGGCCATCCCGATATCGAACGATCTCCTAGCCCGGGCTGCCGGAGTTTCACGGACAAGCTTCCAAAAGCGGCTTGCCCGCGCGCATCAGCTCGTCACCGAATCCGCCTTTACTCTCGCAGACATCGCCGGGCCTTGAGGATTCCGCCACCAGGAATATTCGGGCTCCGCCTTTAAAGCCCATTACGAGTTACGCCCGGAGCGCGCCGAATACGTGATCGATGAAAGCCAGATTGCCGCAATGAATATGAAATCACCGTTCTATTATCTCCCCATTCTTTCCCTCTGCATCCTCTGGCTCCCCGCTCCGACTCTCGATGGATTCTGGGATCGCAAGATCGCATCGGGTCCGGACTTTGAATACTCCGCTGCGCTCAGCAATGTCGGTCGCGGTGACAATGAGAAATGGACTCCCGAACTACTTGATCAATTTCTCACCAGCCCTATGAAATTCGCACCCGGCACCAAAATGGAATTCCAGGGATTTTTGAATCCAGAGGATCGGAAGGCGCTGATTGAGCATTTGAAGATCTCCAGAAAATAACCCAATTCTGTAGCAACCTTCATCAGGCAAAAAGGTCCAACACGGGTTGACCCTTGTGGGCCACGGTGAAGGGCCGCTTGCTCGGGCTGTAGAGAACTTGATCGATCGGAATCCCCAGAGCGTAGGCGATGGTTGCGTTGAAGTCCGGAATCGCCACCGGATTTTCGATCACTTCCTCGGCACCCTTGGAGGTCTTGCCGTAAACGTAGCCACCTTTGAATCCGCCGCCTGCAACAACGCTCGTAAATGCCTTCGGATAATGATCGCGACCACTGTTTTGATTTACAATTGGAGTGCGTCCGAACTCCGTGGTCAGCACCACTGCGGTGTCGTCCAACTTGCCAATGCGCTGCAAGTCATCAAGCAGGGCGGCCACCGCGCGATCCATCGTTTGGCACAACAGCGGCATGGAGGTGAAATTATTCGCGTGGGTATCCCAGCCCGTGAAACTCACCTCAACCGTCCTGACATTGCTCTCAATCAACCGCCGCGCGAGGAGGCAGCCCTGGCCGAATGGTTCATCGCCGTAACGGGCACGGGTTTTCTTATCTTCTTTGTTGATACTGAAAGCTGCCAAATCCGGACTCTCCATGAGGCGCGCTGCATCCGCATACATATCGCCATAGGCACGGATCGGCTTGGAATGATAGCGCTCGAGAAATTCAGTATCCAGATCGTTGGCCAAATTGAGCCGGCGCTGGAATCGATCTTCCTTGATGCGGGAATGGGCATGCTTGAGTCCCGACTTCGGATCGGAAATCGCTAGCGGCTCAAACTCAGGCTCGAAAAATCCACCGCTCCCATGAAAACGACTTTCTTTTCCTATGAAGACCGAGCCGGGCATTGTCGGATTGAGTTTGCCACGCATTTTTTGAGCCCACGCACCGAGTCCCGGATGTCGAATTGTGGCTCGCTGATCGTAGCTCGTGTGCATGAAGTAGTTGCCCTTCTCATGGTCGCCGGCAGTCGAAGTGAGCGAATTCACGACACAAATCTTGTCCGCATGCCTCGCCAGATTCGGGAGGTGACTCGTTACACGAATGCCATCAACGTTCGTGTTGAGCGGACGGGTCGAGCCCTGGTTGTCGTGCCCCGTCTTTAGATCAAACGTGTCGATGTGGCTCATGCCACCAGCCATGTAGAGATAGATCAGTTGCTTGGCGGGTCCGATTCGGGGAGGAATCGCACTTTTGTCGCCTGCTGCTCCAAAGGTATCGCGAGCGGTGACACCGAGAAAGCTTCCGGCAGCAAGCTCGAGAAAACGGCGGCGGTTAAAATCGGATGGTTTCATAATAGAAAATGGAAGATGAACTATTGGATAAAAAGAAATTGGCGTGAGTTTAACAAAGCCCAAACAAGGTCTTCGATAACTTCATCGCCGTGGGTTTCGTACTCGGCCAAGATTCGCGCCAGCTCTCGTTCACTTGGTTTTCTTGTGAACATGGAGCGGTAAATGAGTTCGATCTTTTCCTCAGGCGTGCCTGCCAAATCCAGCTTGGCACCGAAAACAGAATTCGGATTGTAAATTGCCACACTCAGAGGGCTGTTGAGCAGATAGAGCGACTGAGGCACCGACGCGTGGGAAGAAGCGTTCTCAATCACATCGCGATCCGATTGTCCAAAGTCGCGCAGGAAATGCCCCCGACGAGCAGGCGATCCCAGATCAACGGCTCGCGCCATTTCCTTTGCCACTTCGCGGAAATAGCCAAACTGTTTCCTTTCGTTTTCGGCCCAGATGCGACTCTCACTTTTATCGAGCCCTTCCGGCGGTTTACGCGGCTTCGCTGCTTTGATAAACGCCGTGACTTTCCCGGTATCTTCAGGCGGAGGACTCCCCATCATCATCGACGAATCGACGGCTTTTCCGTCCTTCAGATCGACGAGAACAATTTCTCTGCCTCGGTTTTCGAACTCGCGGGTTTTCAATTTCAATTCCTCGGTCAACGCCTTCGCTTTTTCACTG
>CAJXQE010000252.1 GCA_913058215.1 uncultured Verrucomicrobiales bacterium | reverse complement strand
ACGAGATCAGCCTCGGTCTCGTGGGCTCGGAGATGTGTATAAGAGACAGGAGTTCTACGCTGTCGAATTTTCCAACGGCACTACTGTCAAACTTTGCAGCATGCACCGCATCGGTGGCGTTCGTGCCAAAAACCTTTCACCCGGCGATTATCTCACGGAAGGCGCCACCGTGGAAAAGGTCACTACGTTTCGCGGAGTGAAAAGATCCTACGACATCGTTACTGAGGACGAAGGCTACCAGATTGGTCAGATCCCTGTGAACAGCATGATCGAGGAAATGTATCAGGCCGGAAGCACCGGGAATATCAAGGATTGAACCATCGGCTGCTTTTTCTTACCATTGCCGGGTAAAGTGATGGGAAAGACAACAATCGCAGCAGGAATTGCAATCGCACTCTTCGTCGGTTTTCTTGCGGGAAGGCTGACAAAATCAAGATCGACAGACCTGCAATCCGGAGGGGCTCAGGGTGATAAGGTTTCCTCAGGCGAGGAGTCGGGAAGCGTGACGCTGCAACACTCGCCTGGGAGCACGACAAGCTTTCAAGGGGGTGAGTTCAAGGAAGAAACTACTATTGAGATTGCAGAACGCCTCAAATCCTTAAGCACCGGATACTGGAGTGTCGACCGCCTAGAGTCAGGCCGCGCTTTACTCGAACTGGATGCGATTCTGAAGTCAGCCAAAGAGTCCGATTTTCTGGAATTGATTCAAAAACCAGATTTTGAGAAATTCCCTCTCGATGCCGTCGACCTGTTCTACCGAAGATGGGCGGAAATTTCGCCTGAGAATGCTGCCGCGGTCTGGCTGGACAGGGCTGGGAAATTGAAATCGGAAAGCGTGAATGGTCTTCTCCGGGTCTGGGCGAAGAAGGATCAATTCGCAGTCGCGAACTGGATCGACGGAATTTCAGACGAGACTGCGAAAAAAACCGCCAACAAGGGCTTCCTGATTTCTCTAGTCCATCTCGATGCCAACATGGCTCTGGATCGACTCCTGAAAATGGATTCTGATTACACCCTCAGCGAGATCTCCGGAACGATCGGGAAAAATCTGACGGCTGAAGACCTTCCGCTTGCCGCCGAAAAACTGATGCTGAAAAAGGAAGGGAAATGGCAATACCAAAATGAGCTTAGCAGCCTCATCAAAGCATGGGGGAATGCGGATCTTGATGGCGCATTCGACTGGGTCCTCAATCAAAAAGAAGGTGCGCTGCAGGGAAGGCTGGTAACCAGCCTGTTGCAGGAACTGATCTCCAAAGACCCGGCCGCAGCCGCGGAAAAACTGAGCCCCCATCTCGAGAAAGGGGAAACTTTTGCAAAAGCAGGCGGAGAACTCTGGCTTCGCTGGATCATGAGTGGTGAGGATGAAGAAGCAGCTCTCCAGTTTTTGAAAACGCACGGGGATTCCATTACTCCCCCGGATTACATGCAATACATGAGCGGCAACTACAGTGCCGAAAAATTGAAAAGGTCTCTGGATCTAACTGAAGAATTTCCCGATGGCGCCATGAAGCGAAAGTTTGTGAGAAGCCTGCTTCACACCATTTCTCAGTCGAAACCGAAAGTGGCACTCGAATACATGAGGGACAAACTTCCGGTCGGTAGCGATTCCGATTCCATGATCGCCAGCGCGATTCACGACTGGGCCCAAAAAGGCGAACCGGAAAAGGCAGTCGCCTGGGCTTCTGAAAATATGGAACCGGGAGGAGGCCGGGAGATGGCGATTCGCTTCGGCGTGACCACCTGGTCCAAAACGGATCCGAAAGCGGCCATCGATTACGCACTCAAATTGCCGGCGGCCGATAAGCGTGACTCTCTCTGGGGAATTGCCCTGGAATGGCCGAAGTCAGATCCCGAAGGGGCCCTGAAATTTATCCGAACGCATGACGATCCGGCCGAAATCAGTGGATTCACCGAGCGGGCTTTCTGGGAACTTGTCGAAGCCAAGGGTGGCAAGCCGACCTTGAAGACGGCACTCGCGATGCCCGAGGGAAAACGACGAATGGATGCTGTTGATGGTGTGTTTTCCGGATGGGCACATGTCGATGCCGGAGCCGCCGCCCTTGCCCTTCGGGAAATGAAAGTTGGCACGCTTAAAGACAAGGCGATCTCCGGATTTATCGGAATGGCAACCCGGACAGACCCCAGCGGATCATTGCAATGGGCGCTGGAGATCAACAACCCCGGCATGCGCAAAACTCACACAATGAACACAGCCCGATCATGGTTGCGGAGCGATCGAAAAAAAGCGGAGAAATGGATTCAATCCAGCCCCGCGATACCCGCAGACCTGAAAGAAACGCTTTTAAAAAGGAAAAACTAAAGACTGCGATTTCGCGATGATCGTTAGACACCTCAAGAGTCAATTGGATCCAAAAGGATGCTCCGCTAAAGCAAAAGTGTGGGTCTATCGCACGGAAGTGGAAAACACCCTCGACCGCCCCGTCCGGGTGATCTGGCTGGATTTTTCCTATCAGGATGATTGCCACGGTTCCTGGTTCACTACCAACATCCGGAACCGAACGCTTCGTAACGATGATTTTGTTGAATGGTATGGCGACGGAAATGAAAAGCTCGAAGGCGGCTGGCTCAAGCCAGGGCAAATCGCCTCTTGCGACCCCAACTATCACTTCGCTTTCGGAGAAGAACTCACCCCGGTAAAATGGTCATTCATCGCGGTCGATGCAGAGGGGAATGACTACTTTGCGGAAGCAATCGTGCCGGAAGAGGCTGTAGCGATCTTTGAACCTGTCGTAGACGACTAGAGGACAAATTCTCCTATGGCGATATTCAGTCCCACCGGGTTGAGGTCGAGCTGCAGAATCTACTGACTCAATTTTAATCGGGCACCTCTACCGAGATCGTTCCGGGGTAAAACAGGCCCCAGTCATTCCTGCGTTCGAAGCTCTTGAGCGCAGTCAGCAGACTTGGCTTGCATTCGTATTCGGCCGTTACGCCGTTGACGGTCACGAAGATTGGGCGGTCAAAATCCACCATCTTCGGATGCAGCCACAGAGAGAACGAATCCACATGGAGCGTCTTCGCCGTGAAACGATTATCGCCCAGGTTCTCCACCTCGATTCGAGCCCCTTGAAAGGAACCCCGGCTGCGCTTTGCTGAATAGTTCAGCCATTCCTCATAACTCGCTGCTGTTTTGATCATCCCCTCTTTGATCAAGTGATCCACCGGAACCGGCCCCTCCGTAAATTTATCGATACTCACCCATCGATCGTGACGCGACTCCGCTTGTCGAAAAGGATCACCGCTGGTCTTGGGATCGACCATCTCGTAGTTGCCTCGTGGAGTCATCGCGATAACCCGCTTTGGATAGGGATTGCGAACCTTGTCCGAGATGAAGTCGGGCGTGTCGCCGAAAAACTGCGCCGTCGCATCATACCAGGCGCCGTTCATCCGATTGACATCGTTGTGCCCGCCATCCGTTTCAAGGTAGACATGCTCGTAATCCAACTCGGTTAGAATCTCGTGCGCAAAACGGGCGTGACAAACATCAGTCATCCGATTCCGTCTATCGTCCATGCTGTTCCAATGCGAATCGTTTTTCCCGTGCCAAATAAAGACAGGGGTGTTGAGCATGGCATCAAACGTGCCCCAGGTCCATGAACCACCTCCGATGCCGACGGCCGCAAATCGATCGGTGCGCATCGCGTGATTGTACGCACCAATGCCGCCCATTGAATATCCCCAGAGAATTACTCGATTCGGGTCGATGCGGTATCGATGCATGAATTCGTTTACGAGATCCGACAGGAAGCGTTCGGAGGCAGGCACAGACCAGCGTCCCGCCATCTTGTCGAGAACTGCTCCTTCCGGAAAGTTCACTCCATGGCAGGCCTCCGCAGCGACGAGGATGAAGTTGCCCGCCTCCAGCTCCTTCAGCTTGCCTTCAACCGACCGCCGTTTGAGATTTTTCCCCGGCTTATAAGTTCCGCCTCCATGCATCCAGAGAATGAGACCCATTGGTTTGGTGGGATCGTAATGCGATGGAACATAATAGGTAAAAGGGTGATCCTCATTCCGCGCCAGCAGCTCGGGAACGGTGAACGTTTCTCCTTTCATTTCACGCCCCACCGTCTTTTCAAAGTCGGCACTGCCTTTGGGCGTAATCTCGCGAATCACTTCATCGATGTTCTTTTGATAAGCTTCGAGCACCGGCTCTAAACGGGTCCGTTCAGCGGATTCGGCAGCCAACCACTCCCTCGCCGCTTTGACAGCGGGATCATCGGTATCCGAAAGAGGGGCCGCACCAAGCGGCTCTAGAGAAAGTAGCAGTACGACTGCAATGGCAAAGCGCTCACTCATTCTCATGTGTTCCTTTCAATTGGATTCGCAATTCGATTGGGTCTATCAGCGGAGTCGATGCTTCAACGCTGGTTCAGGTTCTTCTTCTGCCACCTCGTTCTGACAAAACATTCTAGCCCGTGCCATGATATTTGGGTTGGCATTTGCCGCACCATACAGCGTCCTGAACACTGACAGCGTTTTCGCCTCCACCCCAAAATCCAGCTTTGCTTGTGTAACCGGACATAAAGCGCTTCTTCTCAAGGTGGTCTTCGCAGACAGCCCTGCCGCAAAATTTGCAAATCGCCCGTGCTTCCTGTTCACACTTGATGCATTTCATAATTTGAATACTCCTGACGTTTTTGACCACCCGTCCATGCCGGAGGGCTCAAGCAGTTCGTATGTAGATATTGGGGATTGGACAATGATGGCGTTTATACAGGCAAGATCACGCTAGCCAGAAAAAGGAGGGCAAGGATAAGCGCGAGACTAAGAATCGAATTCCCAATCTGCATGGGTGTGAAAAGTCGAATGCCGATAAGGCGCGGATCATCACCATCCTCATTGAAGTCGATAATGACCCCGGCTTCACCCGGCTTATAGCTTGATGGGAGGCGAATGCGACCTCCCACGAAGCGAATGCAAACTCAACTACACTTTCGTTTCCAAACGAATGTGAGAACGAATGGATGAAGTCTTACGTTTCTTTTCATAAACGCCACCCCCTTCGCGACTGCCGGCTCCGTCAGTATTCCCTTCGATTGTGGCAACGTATCCGCGGCTTTCGTCTGCGATTGCCACGCCGATGTGAGAGAAGTCATAGATGACAATGTCTCCCGCTTTAATGCCCCGGCGTGGTTTGTACAACTTTAATTTCTGATCGGTTGCCCAGTTTTCAAAATCCCAGGCACCTGCAGTACGGGGACGCTCGAAGGGCAGGGCCATCTTTTTCGATGCTTCGCGAATGCCCCAGCAAACAAAAGCGGCACACCAGGGCCAACCTGTTCCATCAAGCCAGGTCGCTGCCTGATATTCACGGACCCTTTTCCCGGTGTTGTTTCCTCCAACTTCTTTCACTCCTTCTTCCGCTTTCAAGATTTTGACCAGCAAGGCAGGAAGTTCATTCGGTGAATCCGTCTTCGGATTAATGGCATCAAAACTCGCCAGGTATTTATTGTAGGCGGCAACCGTCTTCGCTCCCGGTTTTCCAAAAGTGGTTCCACCATAGATGCCTAATTGCTTCAAAGCGATCTGGACAAGTTTTGCGTCAGGTACGGATAGATCTTCTAATTTCATATTGCTAATAAATAGATACTCGGGCTTCACTCCCGCGTTGGTTCCCGGCAATACTGCAGCATTCTCTAACGGAAGGTCAATTTCGAAGTCGGAAGTTTCACGTAACTACCAAAATGGAGGACGAACCGGGTCAAGTATATGGTATCTTTCCCCTGATGAAAATTTTCCTTCTGGTAGTATTCGGAATCTTCGGGGTTCTTATTCTCGGGCTATACCTCGGGCAAGCCCAGTTCATCTACTTTCCCCGCAGCTATTCGACCTACACGAAAATGCTGAGTTCGGTCGATCAGGTTCGCTACGATCTCGATGACCAGATGCAGGTGGCCTTTCTTTTGAAACGGGAATCAAATGCACCACCGAAAGAGATCTGGTGGTTCTTTGGAGGAAATGGATCCCTTGCATTGAACTGGGTCCCTCTCGTCGAAAAAGTCGTGCCGGATCGCCCGGATACCGTTTTTGTGTTGGTCGACTATCCCGGATACGGATATTGCCGGGGGCGTCCGAATCCGGAAAGAATACAGAGAGCCTTTGATGACCTCTACGCAAAACTCTCCGACCGCTGGGGCTTGAGCGCAGAAGAAATGAGTCAGCGTTCTTCCGCTATGGGGCATTCACTCGGAGCTGCGGTCGCCCTCGACTCCGCCAATCGCTACGATTTCGGGCGCGTCGTCGCTATTTCCCCTTTTACCACGATGAAAGCGATGGCCCGGAAGCAGCTTGGTGGATTCTTCGAGTTACTTCTTTCTCACCACTACAACAACGAGACTTCGATCGATGGATTACTGGCAAAATCGGAGCGACCAGAGATTATTTTGTTCCATGGCGACCGGGATCCAATGATTCCCATTCAGATGGGCCTAAGTCTCGCCGCGAGGGCAAATAAAGACGGTCAGATCGCATTCTCGAGGGTTCCCGGAGCGACGCATAACAATATAATTGCCGCCATCGAAGACGAGCTAAGCACCATTCTAAAAGGCGGGGAACCGCATTCCCCGGAAAAAAAGACCAAAGACTGAAACAAAAGCAAGGTGTAAGGTTATACCCCCCGAGAACACTAAGAGATCGGAAACTACGATCCGACTCACCCAATATTCCAAGACATTCATTATTATGAAATCCATTGCATCCTCCATCACCTTGATCCTCGCGATCTCCGCCGGGGCCGTTTTTGCCGACGAAACCTTTGAAAAATACGACGCTAACCGGGACAAATCGATCACCTATGTCGAGCTAGCCCAGGCCAAGAAGCGCGAATTTGACAAATTCGACCGCAATCGTGACAAAGCAGTTTCCATGGAGGAATTCGAAATGGCTGCCAAAGCAGAAGAATCAGAAGCTGCAAAATCCAAACCTGAAAGTTCCGCTTCAGGAGAGAAAATGGCGATGCCAAAAATCGACCTCTTCCAGACGCCTGCATTCGGAAAACTGGACGGCGACAAGGACCAGAGAGTTTCCCTTGCCGAGTTCGGTGCCTCCATCAAAGCGATCATCAACACCCTCGACACCTCTGCCGACATGGCTGTGAGCACCGAAGAATACATGACCGCAATGAGTTCTGCTCAAAAAGCAGCTGCATCTGCTGCTCCCGGCCTCAAAGGATCTGCGCCTAAAGGTTCCGCTCCAAAAGGAACCGCTGCGCCGAAGAAGCCTTCGGACACCTGATCCTTTCTTAGGATCGGAGTTAAACAGTTTACTTCAGACAGCCATACGATATGTTCAGTTGAACATATCGTATGGCTGATTTTATTGATACCCGTGGACGCGGGACCGGACAATCTCCGCCCAACCGCTTTGAGAGACTCTCAGTTGAAGAGGATGCTGGAGCGTGGGAGGAAATTGCGGCGAATGATCCCGATTTTGAAAAGAAGCGACCGCGCACCGAAACCTATCGAGATGATACCCAATCGATCATCACGACCAATCGGAGTCCGGATATCGGTTTTGAAAAAAGTCTGAACCCTTATCGGGGATGCGAACACGGTTGCTCTTATTGCTACGCCCGGCCTTATCACGAATACCTGGGATTCAACGCCGGTCTGGACTTCGAAACCAAATTGATGGTCAAGGAACGGGCCCCCGAGCTGCTGGAGCGGGAAATGGCTAGAAAATCGTGGGTACCGACCTGCCTCGCCTGTTCCGGAGTTACCGACTGCTATCAACCCATCGAAAAGAAATATGAGATCACCCGGCAGTGTCTCGAAGTGCTGCGCGATTTCCGGAATCCGGTCGGGATCATTACGAAAAATTCTCTCATCACCCGTGATCTCGATCTTTTGGCGGAGCTGGCAAACTTCAATGCCTCTGCCGTAATGCTGTCGATCACTTCGCTCGATCCCAAACTCGCCGGAATTCTGGAGCCACGCGCTTCCCGACCTCAGGCGAGGCTCAATGCAGTAAAAGCAATCAGTGAAGCCGGAATCCCCGCAGGCGTCTCGCTCGCCCCGGTCATCCCCGGTTTGAATGAACACGAAATTCCCGCGCTCCTCGAGGCCGCCGCTGACCACGGAGCCCAATTTGCGTCCTACACCATTCTACGACTCCCCTACGGAGTGAAAGACATCTTCGAAGACTGGCTGGAACGGCATTTCCCGGGGAGAAAAGAAACTGTCCTCGGGCGAATCCGGGATCTGAGAGGCGGAAAACTGAATAACAGCCAGTATGGCTCCCGGATGTCCGGAGAGGGCCCCCAGGCAAAACAGATCAGTAACCTCTTTCGAGTCTCGGCGGAACGCTGTGGGCTCAATCGCGAATACTCACGGCGGAATTTGTCGATCGATTCATTCCGCCGCCGGATGCCGGGACAGATGGAGCTTTTTTGAGCGTTTAACTGTGCTTCAAGCCCACATCCCGAAGAAGATTGAACAGATTACTGGAGCATCGAATCATCCTGAGCTTCGCCGATTTTCCTCACAGTGGGTCGGTCCTGATGATTCGAAATTACATGATTCTGCAGAAACGCAGCCTCCCTTTACCCCTTAAATACCTAAATTCAGGCAAATCGCGTTGTGTAACCGATTTGCGAGTTTTTCGTTAAA
Source organism: uncultured Verrucomicrobiales bacterium (assembly GCA_913058215.1). GTDB lineage: Bacteria > Verrucomicrobiota > Verrucomicrobiia > Verrucomicrobiales > DEV007 > Arctic95D-9. The sequence goes on along the minus strand of CAJXQE010000252.1, from coordinate 2,739 downwards.
AGCCAAATTCGCAGTTGCCAAGTGGCTTCTTTGAACAACTATACGACTCGTAAATTTACGCCTCATTGTTAACAATTCAGGAAAATGGCAGACCTTTCAAAATACAGAAATATCGGGATTTTCGCCCACGTGGACGCGGGGAAAACGACTACCACCGAGCGGATCCTTAAACTGACCGGTAAAATTCATAAGACTGGTGAGGTGCACGATGGTGCTGCCACCACTGACTTTATGGAGCAGGAACAGGAGCGCGGGATCACGATTCAGTCCGCTGCCACTACCTGTTTCTGGGATGATCACCGTTTCAATATCATTGATACTCCCGGTCACGTTGACTTCACCATTGAGGTGTATCGTTCACTGAAAGTTCTCGACGGTGGCGTCGGGGTGTTCTGTGGATCGGGTGGAGTTGAGCCTCAATCCGAAACAAACTGGCGTTACGCCAATGAGTCCGAGGTCGCACGGGTTATTCTTGTGAACAAGATGGACCGGATCGGTGCCGATTACTATCGCGTCATTGATCAAATCAAAACCATTCTTGCCGCCAAGCCTATCGTGATGGTTCTCCCAATCGGATTCGAAGATGACTTTAAAGGTGTCGTTGACCTTCTGACCCGCAAGGCCTGGGTCTGGGATGAAACCGGTCTGCCGGAAAATTACACTCTTGAAGACGTTCCTGCCGACATGGTCGACAAAGTCGAGCAGTATCGCAACGAGTTGATCGAAATGGCTGTCGAACAGGACGACGATGTCTTGGAACAATACCTTGAAGGAAATGAGCCTGATATCGACACTCTCAAGAGGTGTATTCGTAAAGGAACCATCAATCTTGATTTCTTCCCGACTTACTGTGGTTCTGCATTCAAAAACAAAGGCATTCAGCCACTACTGAATGGGGTTGTGGACTACCTCCCAAGCCCGACTGAAGTTGTGCCTCAGCCTGAAGTCGATCTCGACGGTGTTGAAACCGGCGAAGTTGCCACTGTTGATCCAGACGGACCTCTCCGTGCGCTTGCTTTCAAGATCATGGATGACCAGTATGGCGCCCTGACTTTCACCCGGATTTACACCGGTAAAGTGAAAAAAGGTGACACCATTCTCAACACCTTCACCGGAAAAACCGAGCGCGTTGGTCGAATCGTGGAAATGCACGCTGATTCCCGTGAGGATCGCGATTATGCCCAAGCTGGCGACATTATCGCCCTGGTTGGTTTGAAAAATGTGCAGACTGGTCACACTCTTTGCGATCCGAAGAATCCTGCGACTCTGGAACCTATGGTCTTCCCGGATCCGGTTATCTCGATTGCGGTTTCTCCGAAAGACAAAGCGGCTTCCGAGAAGCTCGGTGAAGCGATCGGTAAAATGGTTAAGGAAGATCCTTCTTTCCACGTTGAAACCGATCAGGACAGCGGCGAAACCATCCTCAAGGGAATGGGTGAGCTTCACCTCGACATCAAGGTGGACATCCTCAAGAGAACCCACGGATGCGAAGTCGAAGTGGGCGCCCCTCAGGTTGCTTACCGCGAAACGATCACCAAGCGTCTCGAAGACAGCTACACTCACAAGAAACAGTCCGGTGGTTCCGGTCAGTTCGGTAAAATCGACTTCATCCTCGAGCCACTTGAGCCCGGTGAAGGCTTCCAGTTCGAATCCAAAGTTGTCGGTGGTAATGTTCCAAAAGAATACTGGCCCGCCGTTGAGAAAGGTTTCAAGTTTTCCAAAGACAAAGGTGTTCTCGCAGGTTTCCCTTGCTTGGATTTCAAAGTCACATTGGTTGACGGTGCCTTCCACGCGGTTGACTCCTCTGCTGTCGCTTTCGAAATCGCAGCAAGATCAGCCTATCGTCAATCCATGCCGAAAGCTGGCGCTCAACTTCTCGAGCCCATCATGAAACTCGACGTGTTCTCTCCTGAGGACAATGTCGGTGATGTTATCGGTGACCTTAACCGTCGCCGTGGGATGATTAAAACACAGGACAGCACTCCAACTGGCGTAAGAGTCAAAGCGGATGCCCCTCTTAGCGACATGTTCGGATACATCGGTGATTTGCGGACAATGACCTCCGGTCGTGGTCAGTTCTCCATGGAGTTCTCCCACTACGCCCCGTGCCCGAGAAACGTGGCCGAAGAGATCATGGCAAAAGCAGCTGAAGAGAAGAAGTAAGATTCTTCCTCAGATAAAGAATTACAAAAAATGCGCGGCCGCGAGGTCGCGCTTTTTTTGTGTCCGGATAGTAGAGCCAATTTTCCTCAGTCGTCCGTGGTGAGGTGACCCAATTCGTTTGAAAAATCAAACAGGAAGGATTTTCGTCAAGAAGACCGTCTCCCCTGGAAGCGAGAAAAGACGCGAACTCCCGGGGGAATTCGCGCCTTTTGACTCAAACCAACAAATCAATGAAGAAGAAATCGGAGCAACTTATGCCGCAAGCGACTGTTGTTCCGAAACATTAAGTCGAAATCCGCTGACGCGAATATCAACACCGTCATTGCCCTCTCTTTCGCGACCAACCATTGCCGTAAGAGAGGTTGTTCCGTCATAAGAAAACGCTGGGTAGAGGAAGACCTCACCCTGAATGCGCAGACTGCAGACGAAATTTTTTCCGAACCGATACATGCTCAGTTCGCAAGGCACTGGCTCGCCGGGGACGAGTGGCGCCAAAGAAAGATAATCAATCACTTCGCCGCCGTGAGAAATGTCGCAGACTTCTCCGGTACTGTCTCTTATACACATCTGACGCTG
>CAJXQE010000251.1 GCA_913058215.1 uncultured Verrucomicrobiales bacterium | reverse complement strand
CTATCCTCTTCGTCGGCAGCGTCAGATGTGTATAAGAGACAGGGATGGCACCATGTTGCCGTCAGCTACGAATTTGGAAAACCTGAATCCATTCATGCATTCATCGATGGGAAAGAGATCAAGGGAACCTGGGACATGGGTGGGCCGACAACGGCTCCGCCAGTGATCGACAATGACGAAGTCTCGATCGGTTCGACCAAAAAAGGAGATTTGGGGAATTCCTTTATTGGAAGTCTGGATGAAATCGCTATCTATCGTCGAACGATACCGGCTGAAACTTTTTTGACCCGTTACGAGCGCGTCATTCCTCCGCCGATTCTTCCGGATGCAGTGCCCGGTATTGTCAAAGTTCACATGCACGGACCTCTGGAGTCGAATGCAGCGTTTCCAAGCGATCCGGGAGAGCCGCTCGCCTCATGGGATCAGGACGCAATGGGTTTTGTTCGTATCCCTAGAAAGTTCGATGACTGGGGAGTTCGCGAAGACTGGGGTACCGGAGTGATGGTTCGGGCGGTCACTGAGATTAAACTGGATCCGGGTGAATATGAATTTCTTGGCCGGTCCCGAATGGTGTCCCGTTTGTTTGTCGATGAAGAAAAGATTCTCGATTTCCCTCAAGTGGGCCGTGGTGGCGGGGCGCATAATCATGTGCAGCCAGTTCCTGAAGTGCCACGTCCGGGAATGCGACCTCACGCGATGGACGACGTCGAGAAAATCGTAAAGTTCACCAGTCCCGGTGGGACGCACACGGTGGTATTTGATATCATGGTCGGCGGCCCGAAGAAGCGGCTCGAATTTGGCGAAGCCTGTCTTGCGATTGCGAAAGGTGACCAAATCTTCCGGCTCCTTGGGCCGAAGCCCGGTCCGGAATTAACAGATGAAGGCTGGCTTTCTTTCGCCGAGAAGACTCGGGGAATGCTGAATGCGCTCGACCGGAGGAATCGGCTCGCCGCCGACAAGCAGTCAGATTACTGGAAGGAGCGGCATGCTCTTGCCGCGAAACATCTCGCCGGAAAATCCGATGGTCTATCCATCGATAGTCTCATCCGGAATCGGATTGTTCAGGCAAGAAAAGATTCGGGTAATCCGGATTCTTTCTTCAACAAAGAAGTTCGCCCTGTTTTTGCAGAGCATTGTTATCGATGCCATGGAGAGAAAGAGAAGGGCGACCTCAATTTGCAAAAGCAGGAAAATATTCTCGCTGGCGGGGATTCCGGAATCCCTGCGGTGGTTCCCGGAGATCCTCATTTGAGTTTTCTTATCGAAGTCGTTGGACCCGATGCGGGTGACGATAAAATGCCTCCTAAAGGGACCGGGCTTTCGCTCAAAGAAATCGCTACCCTGAAGAAGTGGGTCAAAGACGAGGGCGGAAAGATTGAGAACGCCGCTCTCGAAATTGCGGAGGAGTCTCCGCTGGTCGATGACCTCACTTTTCTTCGTCGAGTCTGGATCGATATCGTTGGAGTCTCGCCGACGGTGGAAGAGGTCAATGCGTTTCAATCAGACAAGTCTCCTGACAAACGTGAAAAAATGGTCGAGCGGCTTCTGGCTGATGACCGGTGGGCGGACAACCTGGTTGGCTATTGGCAGGATGTGTTGGCGGAAAATCCAAACCTGCTCAAACCGATGTTGAACAACACGGGGCCGTTCCGCTATTGGATTCTTGAAGCTCTGCGGGACAACAAGCCGATGGATCGATTTGCGACTGAGCTCATCACGATGCGCGGGAGTGTCTGGGGTGGCGGCGCCGGCGGTTTCAGTATCGCTACTCAGAACGATGTTCCAATGGCAGCAAAAGCTCACATTCTTGGAACTGCTTTTCTCGGCGTCGATATGAAGTGTGCTCGATGTCATGATGCGCCCTATCACGAAACCACCCAGGAAGATCTTTTTCAAATGGCGGCAATGTTAGAGAGGAAAGAAATCAAGGTGCCGAAGACGAGCAGTGTTCCGGCGACTTTCTTTGAACATGTGGAGAAAGGCGGGCGTGAGTCCCTTATTCAGGTGACCTTGCCGATTGGAGCCAAGGTGAAAGCCGAGTGGCCCTTCGACGAATTCAAGACGGAGATTCCGGAAGGCGTTATTGAGAATCCGAAAGATACCCGCGAAGGGATTGCAGCCGATATTACCTTCTCCCGTCGTTTTGCTGAAGTGATCGCGAACCGGATGTGGAAACGTTATATCGGGGCCGGTCTCGTTGAACCTGTCGATGATTGGGAAGGGCATTCCCCGGTTGATCCGGAATTGCTGGGCTATCTTACGGATGAGTTCATTCACAGCGGCTACGATTTGAAACATCTCGCGAAGTTGATCATGACTTCGGAGATCTATGAACGCAAAGCGATTGACCTTCCGGAGAATCTTACCGATGCAGAGCGCTTCTTTGAAGGCCCTTACCGTCGTCGAATGACAGCCGAGCAGGTGGTCGATAATGCGTGGCACGTTGCTGGCAAGGAAATGAATCTCGGGAAGCTGACCATGGATATCGAGGGAAGGCTGGCTCCGAATTACTTCTTGAACTTCGGTTCCCCGAAGAAAGCCTGGGAGTTTTCCACACTCGCCAACGAACGTGACCGTCCCAGTTTGGCGATGCCAAAAATTCAGGCAGTGGTGGATGTGCTTCGTGCTTTTGGGTGGCGGAATTCACGGCAGGAACCAACGAGCAATCGAATTGAAGATGCGAATCCACTTCAGCCAGGAGTTTTGGCCAACGGGGTTATGGGCGGATGGATGACGCGACTGACCGATGATTCGGAAATCACCAAGCTCTGTGTCGAATCGGAATCTGTAGACGAGTTGACGGAAACCCTTTTCCTCCGCTACCTGACGAGATTGCCCAATGATGCGGAGCGCGATAGGTTTCATGGCTTGCTCGCCGACGGGTATGAGAGTCGCGTGATTCCGAAGGCCGATAGAGCCCCGGCACCGAAGAAGAAGAGGATTCCGTATGTATCCTGGTCGAATCATTTGCACAGCGAAGCCAATTCCATCAAGCAGGAGGAGGAGGCGCGCGCGCGCAAAGGCGATCCGCCGACAAGATTTTTGCGTGAGCAATGGCGAGAGCAGGCAGAGGATGCCTTGTGGGCGTTGTTGAATGCGCCGGAAATGATTATGGTTCCCTAAGCGAACGAATAAAATGAATCGTAGAAAATTTATCCAAACCTCAAGTGCCGCTGCCGCCGCGAGTGCGATGGCTGTTCCCGGCACCTATGCTGCCAATTCCATTCCTATGGGAAAAGCCGAACACTGTGTCATGCTCTGGCTGGGAGGGGGAATGTCTCAGATCGATACCTTCGACCCTAAGAAGATGGGGGATGCGAAAGGGAAGAAGGCCGGTTCTTATTACCCTTCCATCGACACTTCGGTTCCCGGAGTTCAAGTTTGTGAGCACCTTTCCAAGACAGCCAAAGTGATGGAGCACGTCACTGCAGTTCGTGGGCTCAATCACGATGTGGTCGATGAACACGCAGCGGCTACCAATCGGATGCATACGGGAAGGCCAACGAGCGGAACGGTAACGTATCCCTCTCTCGGATCGATTATTGCCCACAAGCGAGGCGCCGCCGCCGAAGGGGTTCCTGCCTACGTTCTTTTGGGATATCCGAATATCGCGCGCGGTCCCGGATTTCTCGGGCCGGAGGCCGGCTTCATTTATTCCACTGATATTGGGTCTGGACCTGCTGGTCTGGCGCGTCCGAAATCGCTTTCCTCTTCTCGCGTTTCCCGTCGTGAGGAATTGCTGAGCACGGTTCGCGAAGGCGGGGCAGAGCGTTATTCCGGAGATAAAAAGTTTTCTGATTACGATGCAGCTCTTCAGGAAAGTCTGCGTTTGTCAGGGCCGGAATTCATGAAGGTGTTCAACATCGATTCCGAGTCCGCCGACTTGCGAAATGCCTACGGAAGCGAGTTTGGTCAGCGCTGCCTTTTGACGCGCCGACTGTTTCAAGCCGGGGTGCGCTTTGTTGAGGTATCCTACAGCGACAATTTTAAGAATGGAACGGGCTGGGATACGCACAATGACGGTCAGCTGAAGCAGCATCTCCTCATCCAGGATCTGGACGCAGCGCTGGCGACCTTGATTACCGATCTGGAAACGCACAAGCTACTCGACAAGACGATTATTCTCATCAATTCCGAATTCGGTCGTCCCGGTGAATTTGATTCCGGTGGTGGACGTGGTCACCAGTCTAAAGTATTCACCAACGTGATTGCCGGCGGTGGATTGAATCACAAGGGAGCCTGGGGTTCCTCCAACGAAACCTCGGAAGAAATCGAAGACAAGCCCGTCGGTGTTCCTGATTTCTTTGCCACTGCCCTCGCAGCGATGCAGATCGATCCGAACGAGAATTTATACGACGGTGACCGGCCGGTTCCGATCACGGATTTAGGGAAGCCGATTGCTGAGTTGTTTTAGGAACTGCTTTTGGAATTATTGCACGCTGGAAATCGCAGGGATCTTAATTGAACCCTAAAGATCCACCGTTCGCCCTTCCTTAAACGCCTGATCAGCCGCCAGCACAATCTTCAAACTATTCACGGCATCGTCCATGTGATCGGAAAGGTCAGCGTCATTCTGAATCGCGTTTAGCAAAAATTGCTGCTCGCGGAGGCAAAGTTCGTCGTGATCCGGTTCATCAGTGAGATCGATTAACTCGTCCTCTTTCGTAAACTCGTTGTCCTTATCCTGTTCGGCATGATGGACAAGAAGCGACTCCGTTTTGGTGTGGCTGTCGACATCACTGGACATGGAATCACCACCGGCTTTGTCGGCTACGATTGAAACTGAACCTTTCGGACCGACGACGTCTTTTACAAAGAACGCTGTCTCGCTCATCATTGGGCCCCAGCCTGCTTCATACCAGCCGACGGATCCATTCTCGAAAACGACCTGCAGTTGACCGTAGTTGTACATTCCTTCGTTCAGCTCCTCGCTCAGTCTAGCACCGATCGCGTTGACTTTGATTGGCTTGGAACGAGTCATCTGACACATCACGTCGACGTAGTGAACTCCACAATCGACGATGGGTGACATGGAGTTCATCAGGTTTCTGTGAACATCCCACATCCGGCCTTTGCTTTGCTGGTTGAGGTTCATCCTCATCACCAGCGGATTGCCTAGAGTTTGCGCAAGTTCGATGAACTTGATCCAGGACGGGTGGACTCGAAGGATGTAACCGATCACCAGCTTGCGATTGTGTTTCCGCGCCAGATCAACAATCTTCTGCGCAGCTTCCACCGTGGTCGCGATGGGTTTCTCCATGAATACATGTGCGCCGGCTTCCAGAGCCTTGGTGGCGAATTCCTCGTGCGTTTCCGGATAGGTGTTGATCGAAACCACGTCCGGTTTCACTTCAGCCAGGGCGGTATCGAAATCGTTGAATCCGGCAATGTTTCCGCCAAGCTCTTCGATCAATGAAGCGCGACTTGCTTCCGAACGCGTTACGATTCCGGCAATTTCAAAGCCCTCGAGTTGATGATACGCCTTTGCATGTGAGGCTCCCATATTTCCGGCTCCGATGACTAATACTTTCATGGGATGAGCTTAGGGATTTGCGAGTTGAATACAAGGGGCGGAATTCTCGAAAGATGAAGAATTGCCGCCGCGCCATGATTCGTTACTCTTGGGCATGAGAATTGTCCATCTAATGAGCCTGGCTGCTGTCATTGTCTTCTTTTCCATCAGTTGCTCAGAGAGCGAGAGGCTAGTCGGGGAAGGGCCCTGGCTGCACATTCAGGGAAAGACCGGTTCCGGCAAGGGAAAGCATATCGTCTTTGTGACCGGCGAGGAATACTATCGCTCGGAGGAAGGGATGCCGATGATGGCGGAAATTCTTGCGGAGCGTCACGGCTTTGATTGCACGGTTTTATTTGCCCTCGATCCGGTGACGGGTGCAGTGAATCCGAATCAAGTTCACAACCTGTCGGGTTTGGAGAATCTCGATTCCGCAGATTTGCTGGTCCTGTTCACCAGGTTCCGTGAGCTGCCGGATGAAGACATGGTCCATTTAGAAAATTTTATTAACGCAGGAAAGCCTGTGATGGCTTTTCGAAACGCGACCCATCCTTTCAAATACCCGGCGGACAGCACGAGCAGGTTTGCGACCTGGGACTTCAAAAGCAAGGAATGGCAGGGTGGGTTTGGACAGCAGATTCTTGGCGACACCTGGGTTTCGCATCACGGAAAATTTCTGAAAGAGGCGACGATCGCCAATGTGAACCCAAAGGAAAACGACCATCCGGTTTTGAGCGGTGTGAGCCCACAGATATTTGCACGAACCGATGTGAATGGAGTCAACAAGCTGACGGAGAAAGACACGGTTCTCTATTTCGGAAAAGTTCTGCCGGGCCTGGATCGGAACGACCCACCGGTAAGCGACGGCCGGAACGACACTCCGATTCCCTGGGCGTGGTTTCATCCTTACGAGTCACCCTCGGGAGCGACAGGTCGATCTTTCTGTGTGACTGCAGGGTCTGCCGAAGATTGGCTTGAAGAAGGTTTTCGAAGGCTTGTCGTGAATGCCATCTATTCTCTGACCGGACTGGAAGCCGAGATTTCTGAGAAAAGTGATGTCCGGTTCGTTGGGGAATACGAGCCTTCACCAACAGGTTCCCTGACAGATGAACAATGGGCTGCGAAAAACTTGCTTCCAGAAAGTTTTCTCCTGGAGCCGGAGAAGTGATTTCTCCGGGGGATTTCTATGAAGGCGTCGGATTTAACTGGCGTCTGTACTCATAGAGAGCCATTGCTGTCGCCGACGAAACATTGAAGCTGTGCGGCAATCCGTAGACAGGGATTTCAATGACATCGTCGAGCTCCGCGAGAATTTCCTCAGTAAGGCCCGTTCTTTCGTTTCCGATCACCAGGACTGTACGCGACGCAAAGGTGTAGTGATTCAGGTCTTGTGAGTTGGTGGTCTGCTCAAGTCCGACGAGTCGGTATCCCGCTTCACGAAATCCTTTGAGAACGGGAGGAAGTGTTCGGTGGATTTCGACGCTGAGTTCATCTGCACCGTCCCGGGCGATTTTGTTGATGAGTTTTGCGTTCCCCGTCAGAACCAGACGGTTAATACCGCTGGCACTGGCAGTGCGGGCAATGCCCGAGAGATTAATGTTACTGCGCATCGGAGCACAGGCGACAATCAACTCACGGGAATCATCAGTGGAGTCTGTGGACTGCGGTTTATGCCTCTGGTGTTCGTAAAGCGGCATGATAGGGGAAGCAAGTGAGCGGCCAAGCGTATCGGATGTGGCGAAATAGTCGACTTTGATTGTCCTACTGCGGATTCATTCGACGAAGGCGCATCGCCATCACCCGCATCACGCCAAGTGCGAAAGTGGGATGCTGCTGAACCAGATAGAGGAACCGGCTTTCATCAATTGTGGCGAGTTTAATGTCTGTTTTTGCCCTCGCTGATGCGCTGGCGGGATCAAAATCGATCAGGGACATCTCTCCGAAAATTCCACCTTCTTCGACGGTCTCAAGAACTTCATCGCCGATGAAAATTTCCACTTCCCCTTCCAAAACAACAAAGAGCCGATCCCCTTTCTTACCCTCAGTGATGAGAAGCTCGCCGGGAGAGGCGTCGATAGGTGATTTCTCATTGGGAAAAAGGTTGGCAAATTTCATGACGATCAATAATCAGTGCAATCACTAAGCAGGTCAATCGCGATGTCTGCTATTGCTCCTTTGATGTGCCGGTGAATATCAACGAATTCGAGGTTCAGCTCTGGCGCATACAGGTCGCTTCAATAGGAGGGGCCGTCAGGTAAGTTTGTAACTTGACCTGACCCATGATGAGATTTTTCACAAGCCTGCTAGTCCTTTTTTGTTGCTACGTGATTCAAGCGGAGATTTCGGTTCACTCCGACTTCGAAGGAGGATCCGTGGAGGTGTTGGAGATGGATTCGGAAAAGCAGTTTATGAAAGTCATGCCTGCCGCTCACAAGGGAAAAGGCTGGCGTTGCTGGTGGTATTTTCGAGTCGACGGATTGAAGGCGGCTAGCGATTTGATCCTGGAAGTGGGTGATGCTCCGTGGGCGACGCCGGACCGGTCGCATTTCAGCGACGATGGCGGGAAATCCTGGAATCACATTCCCCATGTTGGAACTCGTGAAGGGAAGAAGATTCGTTATCGGATTCCGATTGCAAAGGAATCCATTCTTCTCGCATGGGGCCCACCTTTTACCGCGACGGACTCGCAGAAGCTTGTTGATGCTCTAGCTGAAAAACATGAAGTAGCGAGCTCATTTAACCTGGCGACCACTCGTGAAGATCGACCCACTCCGGCCTTGCGAGTCACCGCATCGGGAGATAGTTCAAAGCGAAAGGTCATCTGGCTTCAGGCCCGGCAACATGCCTGGGAAAGCGGAGGAAGCTGGGTTGCGAAAGGAGTCGCTGATTATCTGGTCTCCGATGTCGATTCTGCCAAAGCACTTCGCGAGCAGGCTGTGATCTATTTGGTGCCGGTGATGGATATCGACAACGTGGCCCGTGGGGCCGGAGGAAAAAGCCAGCTTCCTCAGGATCACAATCGGGACTGGTCGGACGCTCCACACTGGCGAGCAGTCGTCGCAGCTCAGGAGCGGATCTTAAAATGGGACAAGGATGGGCGGTTTGCTTTCTTCTGCGATCTTCACAATCCGGGAATGCAGGATCGGTTTCCCTACTTTTATATTCCGCCGCGTGATCAACTCTCCGGCGAGAAAGTTCAAAGATTAAATGAATTCCTGGCAGTGGCGAAGGGAGAGATCACCGGTTCCCTGAAATTCACCGGTCGGGCGGTAGAATCGGGGCCGACCTACGATCCGAAGAACTGGCAGAAGATCAGTATGAACTGGGTTGCGCAGAACACTGGAGATGAAGTCGTGGCGGCGACGCTGGAGACCTCCTGGAACACACCATCAAGCTCATTCGGGAATTACGAAGAAGTAGGGCGACAACTCGGCGAAGCGATTTCGAAATTCCAAATCGAAAGCAATCAGCGGTGAGGAGCCCCGCCAATTGATCCCGGCTTGCGGAAGGATTACTTCGCCTTCGCTTTTCCTTTACCTTTTGCGTTCTTCTTTTTCTTAGGCTTACGAGCTGCAGGCTTTGGTGGTGTCAGCCCGTCGTCCGGTTGATTCCACAAACGGTAAGGATCGTCGAGCCGTCTCATTTCGGCGAGGAGAAGCGCTTCCATTTCTTTCAGCTTCTCTGCGTGGTCAGGATTCTCTGCGAGATCGTCCTTGAGCATTTCGTTAGGGTTCTTCGCGAGATTGAAGAGTTGAGTTTCGCGGACGGACCCGTCCATCACATCGTATTTGATCAGCTTCCAGTCCCCGCTCTTCACTGCCCGCATTCCCGGTTTGGTGCCGCCGGAGTAAGTTCCGAAAAGAGTGTCGCGTACGGTTTCTTTTTTCCCGAGAAGCACCGGCTTGAGGCTGGTTCCTTCAATGGAGCCAGGGGCTTCGATTCCGGCAAGATCGCAAATCGTCGGAAGTGAATCGAGAAGATAACTGTTTCCCTCGGCGCGACCCGGTTTGATGCCCGGGCCTTTGACGATGTAAGGAACACGCCAGGTGTGCTGGTAAAGATTCTGTTTTCCCTGCAGCCCGTGACGCCCAATTGCCATGCCGTGATCGGAAGTGTAAACGATGAAGGTGTTGTCGAGCTCCCCCATCGCTTCAAGCTTCTTCAGCACTTTGTCGATCTGTTGGTCGATGTATTCGTTGCAGGCAAATTCGCGTCCGAGTTCGTTTCGAATCGTTGCCTCGTCGCGTCGTTCCCAGACACCCGAAACCGAAACCTCATCCCGCAGTCCGGGGTGCCCATGATGAAACGGATGCTCAGGCAGGTAGTTGATCGGCAGCGGCGGTTGCTTGTCGTTCAGCGCCGGGAAAGAGTTTTTGTCTTTGTGATTTACTGCTCCGTATTTGGCGAGAAGCTCGGGAGTGCCGTCACGCGTGTCGTGAGGATGGGAAAATCCGAAGTAGATCAGGAAAGGATCTTCATCCTTAGTCGTATCGCGATTTTTGAGGTAGTCGAGGACCTGCTCGCCGTGCCACGCGCTTCCAGTTTCTGCAGTTCCGCCGCGCTTGGTGGCGTCATGAACGACAGTGAATTTTCCGTTAGCTGCCGCGTAACTGTTTCCTTTTTTGCAGGTCCGCATCGTATCGTAGCCTGCCCGGTTGAAAACTTCGGCCATGACATTCTCCTCAATGTCATCAGGGCAGTGAACACCACCCTGCCAGTTCGGTAAATGCCAGACCGTGCGACCCGTCATCACCATGTGACGGGAGGGAGTGCAAACCGCGCCTGAGAACGATCCCATTTGATAGGCGCCGTCGAGAACCATTCCTTCTTCGGCAAGCTTGTTGATTGTCGGCGTGTCGCAGATCGATTTCGGATCATAGACTTTCAGATCAAAAGGCGACTGATCGTCGACGATGATGAAAAGGATATTAGGCTTGTCCGCGGAGTGGGCGGTGGAGAAGCCGAAAGCGAGGGCTAGCAGTGTGATGGTCGAGAAAAGATACTTCATAAGGTCGAGCATACTCTGCTGCATAGGAACTGTGGAGTAAATTGCGTGAATCCGCGTGTAACCACCTTTTGAGGATCACTCGAATCCCTGGTCAAGTTTTGCCCCCAGCTCCTTTTCGATTTCTTTTGCCTCAGCCGATCCGATCAAATTTTTCATTTCGTAGGGGTCTTCAACGAGGTCATAAAGTTCATCCATGCCCTCCAGATCTTTGTAGCGGATCAACTTCCATTTCTCTGTGCGGATTGCGCGATAGCCCATCTTATGGACACGCGGAAAGACGGTGTCAGTGTTGTATTCGGCGACGAAGGAATCTCTCCATTCCGGAGTGCCTTCTCCTCGAAGCAGCGGGGCGAGGCTATGGCCGTCGAAGGTGGAGCCGGACTGGACGTTACAAAGGCCGAGCACGGTGGGGGCCAGGTCAATGGTGAGGGCCATCTCATCGATCACCCTGCCCGCTTTGGTCGATCCCGGATGGCGAATCAGCAGTGGAATTCGCATTCCTTCCTCATAGGCCAGGCGTCGTTCCACACTCAGGCCATGCTCCCCATACCAATAGCCGTGGTCGCTGGTGAATATCAATAGGGTGTCGTCGAGGTGACCGGAAAACTCGAGGGAGTCGAAAATCTTTCCGATCCCGTCGTCGACCCCGGCGAGCATTCTCAAACGATCGCGCACCGTTTCGTCGCTGGTTCCGGTTTCGCGTCCCAGCGGCGGAAGGCCCTCAATCTTACGCTGAAGAGCGGGTTTTCCTTTGAGATCAGTGATCACGTTGAGACGACGGGGAATGGCATTGTCCGAATAAAAACTCTCGTGACGTTTGGCTGGGAGAAATCTCGCGGCCTTGGGATCAGTGATGCTC
>CAJXQE010000250.1 GCA_913058215.1 uncultured Verrucomicrobiales bacterium | reverse complement strand
CGAGATCAGCCTCGGTCTCGTGGGCTCGGAGATGTGTATAAGAGACAGGGTTTCAAGTGTCACCTTCAATATTCACAACATCGGCACGGCCACGCTCACTGATCTCAGAGCCGGCATCGAAGATTCCGGCAACGTCGATTTTGAAGCAGGAGAGATTGGTTCCACCACATTGGAACCCACGGAAAGCACGACCATGACAGTGGCATTTTTAGCGGCAACGACCGGAATAAAAGCTGAGTCACTGGAAATTTTCAGCAACGCGGTCGAAGAAAGTCCATTTACGATTTCTTTGAACGGATCCAACGTGGAGGAAACCAGTCTGCAGGAATGGGGCGATCGCTTTGGCTTGTCAGGGGCATCGTTGGATCCTGAATCCGATGATGATGGAGATGGCTTTTCCCTGATCGAAGAATACGCCTACAACCTGGACCCGACGATCAATGACAACACCAGTGTGGAGCCCGGAACCGGAACCTCCGGCGGCCCGTTAATCCGACTCGTGGATGATGGCGATGATCGACGACTTCAGGTGGAAATGGTGCGTCGCCGAACGGATCCAAATCTGGTCTTTACCGTTGAATTCGGAAGCGAACTCTCCGCCGAATCGCCCGAAGGTTTTTCGCCGGCGACCGAACCGGAATCGGTAACGGTGATCGATCAAAATTTCCATCGAGTGATCGTCAATGATTCAGCAAGCGTTCAATCGCATTTCCGTCGTTTTGGAAGGGCCGGCGTCTCCTATCAGGGAGACATTGAGTAAAAGGTCGTTCTTAATTTTTGAGTCCCTTAAAATTTGGCGAAAAATTACATGGTGCTACGAGAGCGAGAGGTAAAATCATGAGAACAAATATCGTATGAATCCCAAAAACCAGTCTTCATTCCTGAAAGCGTCCCGGAACCGGGAGCCTGTTCTGCTTTTTTCATTACTGATCTTTTTTGCGTTTTTCGGAAGTAAAGTCTCAGTCGCTCAAACCGTCGAGGGCGTATCTTTGAGCGATCCGAATCTGAAGGTTGAGCAGATTGATTCACACCCGGATGAGTTCTTTCTCAGCCACGATATGGATTTGAGCGGGCGTTTGTTTCTGGGCGGAAGAGAAGGGCTTTTTGTCTATGAGCGGACTGCTGACGGAGGGTTTCAGCCTCGTCAGGAACTCTATCGGTTTCCGGCGGATACCTGGGTCTACGATATTGAAACCTATGGCGACGATCTCCTTGTGCTGACGAATACGGCTTTGTTTCGGTTGCCGGGAGCTATTGAAAAGCGGGCCGACATCAAAGCGGAGAAAATTCTCTGGGGGAATCCGTTGGGGCATCATCATCAGGGGCTGCATGGCATCGAATTCGCACCGAATGGAGATCTACTAATTTGCATGGGCGACCCGCATCCTGGAGTTCATCTCGACAAGACCCGTCCCGATCATCTCTGGCTCTGGACCTGGTATGTCGGCCCGGAAAAACGTAAAGTTCCCTATGCTGGAGTCGGCGCAGTGATGCGGTTGAATCTGGAGTCCTACGATTTTTCGGTCTATGCGAGTGGTCTTCGCAATCCTTGTGGCATCTCCTTCGATCGCGACTGGAATCTTTTCGCGAATGACAATGATCAGGAAGGATCCACCGCAACTCCCGGTCGTCTCATTTCGGTTCCCCGGCACTCGTGGAGTGGTTGGGCGCGCGGTTGGGATGCGACCCGAAACCCGGGGCGACGCGATATGATTCCCAGTGTCAACCGGACCCTCGATGTGCCGGTGGGGCAAGGGTATTATGATCACATTAGTTTCGGCGAAACCTATCAGGGCTCACTGTTTGTTGCGAACTGGGGCGGTAAAAATGTCAGTTTTTATCCCATCCAGTTAAACGGCGCAGGGTTTCAATCCAAGGCCAAGCCCCTACTGCAAGTTGCCGGAGACCGTCGACCGGTTTCGGCGATGCCTACCACTGACGGGAACCTCATCGTTTCGATTTGCTACATGACCGGCAACCAGCCGTCGCCCAAATGCCAGACGGATTTGCTGCTGATTTCCCCTCGCGAATCAAAGAACGATTCCACCTTTGATCACTCCGACAGATCGATGATCGATTTGCTCTCTGAGTCGATTCAAGTCAGAGCGAAGGCGCATCGTGAAATCTTGCGCCAGGGAGGTGACCTGCTTGCTGAAGCTGGCGCAGCTTTCGGCAAGACATCCCCCGACTCATCCACGTTCTCGAGTCTTATTTTCCTCGCGGCCGCCCATGGCGATGATGCTTCGATTGAGCGGATCATTTCACTCGCTCAGGGCGAAGGACGCGCAGCATCCCTGGCATGGCGGGCCGCAGCGACACGGCCTGAGAAATTCTCCGGCCTTTCCGATGAGGTGATCAATACCGCAGCGGCAAAAAAAGATGATGCCAAACTACAGGCTGGGCTTCTCGAATTTCTTCACGCCGCAAAGCGGTCGATTCCAAATTCGGTAGCCGTGCTTGCGGCTCATGATGATCCCGTAGTCAGACAATCCGCAGCGATTCTTCTCGCCCGGCAAGCTCCGAACGATCAACTGGCAGCCCTCGCGGAAGGAACCGCAGATCAACGGCTCGCCGCCACCCTCGGCACAACATTTAAAATCTGGCAACGCGCGGAAACGGTAAGCCAATTACCGAAGGGCGGCACGGTCGCCGTCGAAAAAATGATGAAGCTCCTTCATCCTGAAGGCCCAATTAATCTCAGTGATTTGGGAGCGCCAATCGGAACCTTCCGTATGAGCGACTGGTGGCAGGACGCCGATGTCAGGAAAGCCAATCAGGTTGAGTTTGACCGCTTGCTGAATGCTTTGGCTGATGATGACAAAACGGTTGCCAACACCGCCGCTACCGGGCTCTTCTTTCTGAAAGATGATCGGGCTGATGCGAAAGCGATCGCCGTTCTCGGAAGGAGTGAAACCGCACTCTCAATGGCTGCCGGCCAGGCAAATAAAGCGGATCTGAAAAAAGCGCTCCTCGCGCTCAAAGGTGCCAAGCTCTCCACTGGCACAGAAATTCCCGAAGCCTTTCGAAAGATTGACTGGGATGCTGCGACAGCTCCCAAAGGCGATCTGGCAAAAGGCAAAGAGCTTTTCACTCAACGCGGCTGTGTGGCTTGTCACCTGGCGCCCGACACCGGAGCCGGCGGATCGATCGGACCGACTTTAGTTGATGTGGGAAGCCGTTTTCCTGCCAGTTATTTGGCCGCATCGATTCTCGTGCCGAACCTGACCGTGTCACCAAACTTCCATCCGAATACCGTGACGATGAATGACGGGACGGTTCACACAGGATTTGTCGATCCCGGAGCCGAGGCCGGTATGATCAATCTTCGCGGCATTACCGGGCAGACCACGGAGTTGGTCAAAAGCCAAATTGCCAAGCAGGAAGCCAGTGAGCAATCCATGATGCCGGCCGGTCTCGTCCAGAAGCCCGAGGAAATGGCGGACCTCATTGCCTACATGTTGGTGAAGCCGAAAAAGCGTAATCTCAAAAAGGGTAAGAAGAAAAAGAAGGCTGCGAAGAAACCTGCCGCTGCACCATAGACAAAGCCCTCAGTGCTTTCGCGCAAGGGACTCAACTCAAACCGAAACAGTCTGAAAATTCGGTAAAACTGTCCGTGGATCGTAAAAGGAGTATTTTTTGCAGAATTATGTCAGAACATCTTCTTTGGCGGCAACGTAACTACTGATGACGGAATTTGCCGAAGAAGAAGCGCTCAAGCGAATCATGAAAATGAGGTCGTCTCTTTTCTCTTTTCTCGTTTCTGGTCATGCTCCTGCTCCTGCCACCACGACAGTGATTCTAACTGCAGTTCCGGCACTGGCTGAAGATCCCGCCCCAGCGTTGTAGAAAACCGGCCGACCGTCAGAAATTTTTGAACCTTTATATTCCAACCATGATCAACCGTAGAAAGTCATTACAAACCATCGCATCGGGCATTGGCGCCGCTGCATTTGGATCCTCCATGTTCCCTGAAATCGGTCGGGCTGCTTCCCATCTGTCCGGTGGAGGCCCGAAACGAGTGATCTTTTTCCTGCAAAATAACGGATTCGGCTCTCAGACCTGTATCCCTGCTGGAATGACGAGCAGGGGATCGTTGGCAAAAGCGGTGTTACCCGAACCCATTAAGGCACTGGAGCCGTTCAAGGAAAATCTGCAGATCATCAATGGTTTACACGGAATGCACACCAGTCCGGGGCACAGTGCTTATTTCGGTGCTCTCGGCGGCTACCGCGGTGGCGGCGGCGTGGCGCCCAGTGGTCCCACGATTGATTACGAGCTGAGCAAGGTGCTTCCCGAGACGCTACTGCCGCACCTTTGCATTGGCATGGATTCTATGGCGAACATGACTGCCAAGCCCACGGTTGCCCATCTGTCGGCCCGCGGTGCGGGTAGTCCGATCTTCATGCACTCGAACCCAAATCATCTTTATCAGATGCTTTACGGCGGCATTTCCGAGGGCGATATCCGCAACCAGCACGATGCTCGCTCCGGCATGCTCGAGCGTATCGAAAGGATGGCCACCGCCGAAGCAAATGCTCTGCCTACCCCTGAAAAGGAGCGCTACGGAAGGTTCGCCCGGGGATTTGGCGATATGAATGGCCTGCGCAAGCGGCTCGGCGAAGCGTCTGATCAACTGCGCAAATTCGCCCCTGAAGTGGACGAGCGTTACTCCAGGCCTGAGTTCGAAACCGACTGGCACGACACCCTTCTTGATCTGGGTATTTCGGCTCTGAAGTCGGGCATCACCAACACGCTCACGATCGGCTCAGGTCGGGGGACCATTTTCGGCTCGTGGAAAGGTATTGGCGTCGAGACGGAAGGCCACCCAGTCGGCCACCAGAATCAGATGGGCGATATCTGGACAAAAATCCGCCAATACAACACCAGCATGCTGGTGAAGCTGATGGAAGAACTGGAAAGCGTCCCTGAAGGCAGCGGCACGATGATGGACAACACGCTGATTGTCTATACCAGTAACAACGCCACCACCCAGCACACCGGCGGCAAGAATTGGCCGATCATGCTGCTGGGTAACTGCAACGGTGCCTTTAAAACGGGCTGTTTCACTCAGTTGGACGGCACCCGCCCGATCAATGCGCTCTACACATCTATCCTGCGAACTACCGGTGTAGACGTCGACCGCTTCAACATGACCGATAAATTGGCTGCGAAGTATGACTCCGGCACAGGTCCTCTAAAGGAGGTTTTAGCATGAATCAATTGACGATCTCTTTAGTGGCGGCGTTTGCCTGTTTCGGCAGCGTTGCTCAGTCAGCCGACAAATACACGCCCGGCGTCCCTGTCTCGGGGAACTACGATAACTTTGCAGATGGCTTCCTCGAAAGCCACTGCTACGAATGCCACGACTACGACACGACGAAGGGCGATTTGAATCTGCTCGAACTCGGACCCGTGGATGAAACCAACGCCGCAGTCTGGAAAACCGTTTGGGCTCAGGTCTCACTTAATGAGATGCCGCCCAAAAAGAAATCGCAGCCGGAGGTCATTGAGCGGCTCCAGTTCTCCGATTGGGTGGTAAAAGAGCTGCAGCACGTCATGAAGGACAAGGGTGGGTTCAAGGCCCATCTCGATCCTCTCAAAGGTAACTTTGTCGATCACGACCTGCTTTTTGGTGCCTTGCCCGAAGGGTTAGAACTGATGCCTACCTCTTCACCTGCACGCCTCTGGCGGGTGACACCGCAGGAGCACATTACGCGGCTCAACGAATTGATTAACACCGAACCGACCTTTGACCCCGAGAAGCCGGGTCTCCGCACCAGAGGCGATGTCGTCCCTACCAACAGTAGAGGCGAGTCAAAACTCTACTTCGGAATCGACCGGATCATCGGTTCGTTAAGGGGCGGGGTCTCCGGATTCGCCGTCAAGAGCGAGCCCGTGGTCCTCTCCTCAGCGAAGGCGCATGGTCTGGAAAATTACCCCGACCTATATTTCGTCAATAGTGCCGAGGCGACCCAGATCCTTAGTAAGGCAGAGAGCATTCTTCGCTATATGGCTCGCGGTCCACTGAGTATTGCCAACCCGGAACAGATCACTGACGACCCTGAAACCTACGAAAAAGTCAGGCCGAAGGGGGATCTCCGGGGAAAGTCTACATCCCTCATCTACAGCACGAAAATAGTCCGCCCGCTGACTCCGGTTTACGACCTGATGAAAGAAGACGCCCAGATCACCGATGAGCTTCTCCGTGCCGCAGTAGACTACCTGTTCGAAGCGTTGACCTTCCGCCCGCCCGCGGCGGAGGAATCCGACGAATACCTGGAGATGGTCAAAGACACCATCGCAAACGTAGGCAAAGAAGACGGCGTTTACATGGGCCTGTCTTCCATCTTTCTCGACCGCGACGCCTTGTTCAGGTCCGAGATGGCAAACACCGGCAAAGCCGACGAACATGGTCGAGCCATGCTTCAGGACTGGGAGCTGGGCCTGGCGGTGAACCACGCGCTGGGCTACCTCAAACCCGATGAGCAACTCCGGCAGGCGATCACGAGTGGTCGCATGCGTTCCAGGCAAGACGTCGAACGCGAGGTCGCCCGTATGCTCGCTGACGACACCATTCGCAAGCCGAGGATCCTGCGTTTCTTCCGCGAATACTTCGATCACGACCTGGCCGGCTACGTTTGTAAAGACACCCAGACGCTGGCCGATAACGGTATTACCAACAAAATGGGCGGTTCGTATTACCGGGTCATGTTCGGCGCGACCGCGAGCACGGATCGCCTGATCGAGCTAATCCTTAAGCAAGACACAGATGTCCTCAAAGAGCTGCTGACCACCAAACAAGTCGTCGCTGCTGATTCCGATGCTATCTACTTCGGTAGGCGACACACTCAGGAAGAGCAAAAAGCAGCTGTCATTGCGGATAAGAAAGCCGACAGAGAACGCGAAAATAAAGCGAAAGCTGAGGTGAAGATATTGGCCGCACAGATTTCCGAACTGGAAACAAGATTGCAGGATGAAAGTCTGAGTAAAAAGGCAAAGGAGGCTCTGGCGACGAAAAAAAAGACCCTGGTAAGAAACGAGAAACTCATCTCATCAGGCGCTAAGCAGGCAGGGAGAGAAAATTCCAGTGTCTATGTGGACAAGGTAGAACTGAGCGGCCCGGAAATCTTCGCCCGCTTCAGTAGCTTCTCTGCCGGTAGTATCTCATTGAAACCCGAGCGTAAGCTTGCCACGGTCTCGGAAGGTCAGCGCATGGGTATCCTCACCCATCCCGCCTGGCTGGTTTCGCACTCAGATGCGATGGACAACCACGCCGTCCATCGCGGAATTTGGATCCGCACGCGACTGCTCGGCGGCGGCATACCCGACGTCCCTATCACCGTCGATGCCATGCTGCCCGACGAGCCCGAAAGCACCCTGCGCCATCGTATGCGTGTCACTCAGGAGAAGTATTGCTGGACCTGTCACGAAAAGATGGATCCCCTAGGGTTGCCCTTCGAGATGTATAACAATTTCGGCATGTTCCGAACGACTGAATTGGGCGGACCGGTCGACACCAGCGGCGAGATCATCGACTCCGGCGATCCGGACCTCGACGGCCCCGTAACCAACGCCATCGACATGATCCAAAAGCTCGCCGAGAGCGAACGCGTCGAGCAAGTCTTTGTCCGCCACGCCTTCCGATTCTGGATGGGCCGAAACGAGACCCTCAATGATGCACCGGCTCTGCAAGCAGCCCATAAAGCCTACCGCGACAACGGCGGCAGCATGAACGCTCTGATCACATCGCTGGTAACTTCCGATGCGTTTCTGTATCGCAAGGTGGAAGAATACGTCGAGACACCCGGTACCGGGAAGCTGTCGGACGGGGTCTGGATCAACACGGCAGGCAAGGAAATCAGAGCCGCGCTTCTACGGGTCGAAGGAGACAGTGCTGTGTTCAAATTGACCAACGGCGAGATTTACAAATACTCGATCGCCAGTTTGTCCGCCGAGAGCCAGGCGAAAGTGAAGGAGTTTGCGAAGAAGTAGGAGGACGCTCAAAGCATCACCTTCTTTCCATCCGGACGGCGATGTACGCGGTTTATACCCGGAAAACCCACAAATACTGACCTGGACCTGAAGAATGAAATACAGAACAAATAGCCAACAAAACAATCTCATGAAGATGCTAACCGCTCTTCTCTCCATGATATTCAGTGTTGCTCATTCACAAGAAGCTTCAGCCGAATTAGTGACTGAATGGAAAAAGCCACTGAATGACCCCGGTCAGTCTAACATATGCATCAAAAACGGGCTGCTTTTCTTCACTTCACATAACATTGAAGAAACAGACAAAATGAAAGGAGGATTCTTTAACACCGTAGACGTTAAGGGCATCTGTTATGACATCGAAGGTAACTTCAAATGGGAAGTCCTTCTCAAAGGCGAAACAGCGGATCGGATGCGCGTACTCAGCGAGTCTTTAGACCACACATCAATGATCCCCGTCGCAACAGACAAGCATGTTTGGTTCTTAAATCCCCTTGGTGAGTTAACCTGCTGCACCCATGACGGAACAAAAGTGTGGAGCAAGAATTTTAGCGCAAGCAGATCTGCTGCCAACACACCCGTGATTCTCTACAAAGACCTGTTGATCGTGAGTCTGCCTACGGGCGAAGTAGAAAACGATTACAAGCATTACCGACTCCATGCCCTGAACCCAGGTTCAGGAGAAATCATCTGGAGGTCAGATAAACTGCTAAACCACGGCACTGGCTATAAAATGGTTAGCTTCAAAGAACAGCCGACACTGCTCACCTCCACCTCTGGAAATGGTCACTACGGAATCGAAGGTGACAGCTATTTTCAGTTCATTCACATGGACACAGGAGAAACCACGCTCTCGATGAAAACCGGCCCATTTGTATCCAATAAATTTTACAACTTATACAACGGCCATGTAATGGGCGTGGGTCGCGATAGAACGTTTCAATACACCAACCTGAATGACGGCAGTATATTCAGCCACCCTGTAAACAAATGCGATGAATTCTTTCAATGGGACGGAAGCGCCTACCAGCTCGTAGGTGAAAAGAGCTTCAGAGAAGACAATGTAAACACTGACAGGGCCTTCCCAATCAACGGCTACATTCATTTCGATAAAGGCAGAGCTATATATTGGGGAAATACAAAATTCAATGCTCTGACCATACTTGATATGAAAACCAAGAAACAGAAATGGATCGAAGTTCCTTATCAAATTATCAACAATAGAAAAATTTGGAATTTCGAAGACATCGTATTTACAGAAGGCGTTTATGGTATTAACAAAAAACCTCTGCTGACAAAAAAAGGGAGTCACAGCTATCAGGGCCTTGGCTGGAACCGATTTGGTGATCCAGTTCTTATCAAAAACAAGCTTTTCTGGATTACTGGCTCTGGTGTTATCCATATTATAGACATTGAAAAAGAGCTATCCCCTCAATCTGTCCAAACGCTAACCATTGACCCCGTTGGAGAAGCCTGGACCACTGGTGGAATGGCCTACCATGATGGCTACTTTTATATCAGGACCCAAAAAGATCTCCATAAGATTAGCATAAACCTACCATGACAGCATTGCCGCAACCGGACAGTAAAATCAATTCCATATCAAGAACAACTGCGCTCTGACTTTCTCCAGAATTCATGAAATCGATCCTCATCAAAATCGCCCTGTTGTTTATCACCGCCACGTCAACCTTGTCGGCGGCGGAAATCCCGAATGTACTCTTCGTCATTGCTGACGATGCGTCACGCCACTACGGCAAGGCCTATGACTGTGATTGGGCTGATACGCCCCATATCGATTCCCTTGCGGCAACGGGCTTAGTTTTTGATAATGCCTACGTGCCGACTTCAAAGTGCGGCCCCTGCCGCTCCGCCCTGATGACCGGGCGTAATCCATGGCAGCTCGGGGCCGGGGCAAACCATCAGTCGCTCTTTCCACCGGAACACAAAGCGTTTGGGGAAGTGCTCACCGCAAATGGCATCGCCTGCGGTGCCTCCGGTAAGACCTGGGGACCGGGCACAGCAATCGACACCGAAGGCAAAACGCGCGACTTCGGTTTGTCCGCCTATCCGAAGGGCGGCGGGTTTGAGAGCTTCTTGAAAGAAAAGAAAGAGGGAGCCCCGTTTTTTTTCTGGTACGGCAGCGGGAACCCACACCGTGGCTATCCCAAGGGGACCGGCCTTAAGCAAGGAAAAGAGCTGACGGATATCGATCATGTCCCGGCCTACTGGCCCGACAATGCGACCATTCGTGGCGACATGCTGGATTACGCGACAGAGATCGAGAAGTTCGATCAGGAAGTGGGCAGTCTCCTCGCTGTGCTGAAAAAGACCGGCCATTTCCAGAACACCATCGTCATTGTTACCTCGGATCACGGCATGCCGTTTCCCCGGGTGAAGGGACACACCTATGACGATGCGCATCGCGTGCCCTTCGTCGTGCACTGGCCCGGACAAAGGAAATCCACTCAGCGCGTCTCCGATTTGCTCACCCTCACGGATCTCGCCCCAACGCTTTTCGAGCTCTTCGGAGTCGAGGCCGGGATGGAATTCAGCGGCGGCAGCTTTGTTGACCTCTTGAAGGGTGAACCGCAGAAAGATCGGCCGTTTGTGATTATCGGCCGCGAGCGGAATGATGTGCAAACCCGCCCGGGCTATCCAGATGGGGCCGGTTACCCGGCGCGAGGCATCCGCATGGGCGATCACCTCTACGTTCACAACTTCAAGTCCGATCGCTGGCCTTGCGGAAACCCCGAAATGGGTATGAAGGATACGGATAACAGCCCAACCAAGAGCTTTATCAATGCCCTCGGCAAGGGCGACATCTACTGGGAGCATAATTTCGGCAAGCGCCCTGCAGCGCAGCTATACGATGTGGTGAAGGACCCGGACTGCGTCAGCAACCTGGCAGGCAGTCTGCCCGAACTTGAAGAGCAGCTGCATGACACGCTCATGAGCGAACTGAAGCGGCAGAAGGACCCCCGCGTTCTCGGAAATGGCGAGGAATTCGACAACTACATGAGCCGCAAGAGAACTAAAAAGAATAAGAAACAGAAGTGACGTGAAATACCTGTAGGAACGAAGAATTGCTCTCCTTCTATGGCACGGTTGGATTTAAGGGCGGATCAACAAGCCTGTTCATGAAGCAGAAATCATAAAAATCGGCATTTTTTTGCAGAAATCTGTCAGAACCTCTTCTTTTGCGGCAACATATCTACTGATGACCGAATTTGACGAAGAAGAATCCCTCATTTCTTTTATGGATCGAGTATCAGTGAACTCATATGGGAAATATCAGATTATGTTAAGACCATTTCTAATCCATGGAATTTGCGCGCTGCTAATGATGCTGGCGGCAACGAGCCATGGTGGGCCCGCGCTGGCCAGTGAGGTTTCCCAACAAGCATTTATTGAGAAGCATTGTATCGAGTGCCATGACAGCGACACCGAAAAGGGAGGATTCAATATCTGTCTCTTATACACATCTCCGAGCCCACGAGACCGAGGCTGATCT
>CAJXQE010000249.1 GCA_913058215.1 uncultured Verrucomicrobiales bacterium | reverse complement strand
GAGATCAGCCTCGGTCTCGTGGGCTCGGAGATGTGTATAAGAGACAGCATCAAGAGCGAGCGTTTTCCCGATCTCCTGTCCCTCTCACGCTCTCACATTGACCGCATCGAACAAGTGAGTGGCAGTCGCGTAAAATTCGCCGGTCCCGTCGATCTCGGAAAATGGACGCCGATCGGCCGGAATCGAAAAATTGAAGATTGGCAGATGGGAATTCGTGGCGATTTCATGACTCACGAATGGCATGCCGGCCTGTTCCGCCCGATTGATTTCCCAAACACTGTCGAAATCAGCTTTGCCCTGGAGACCCCGGGTAAGATTCCGAACTTTGAGATATCACTGGTTCGCGATGGGGAAAAAGGTCCCCGCATTGAAACCTGGGGTAAAACTGTCGTTCTCACCAACGGATCAAAATTTGCGTCTCTGTTCAAGGTAGGGCCGGAGAAAAAGGAAATTCGCCTGAGGATTTTCTGGAATCAGAGTTCCGGAGAACTGAAAGCCTGTGACGCTTCCGGAAACTTGCTCGCCGAGCTCGACGGCGTGAAAATAAAATTCCCCGCCTCGGGAGCTAACCGCCGATCCAATGATGAAATGATCCGCGGCTTCGGACTCATCAACCGGACTCCACACCTTCGCCTCACTCAGGTAAATGTCCGTGACTGGAATGGCGAGGAGATCCCCGTAATCGATGTCAATCAACCCCGCATCGAAATGGCTAGTGGTGACACCTATTTAGGACTGAACCGGCTCAGCGTCAGCAACGGAAGCAATAAGCTGAGCATCAACGGGCGCGCCCTTGCACTTGATTCGGTCAGCGAGATTATCTTCTCCACGAATCAGAACATATTGGAAGAGGGAAAGATCCTCGCTTCGGCTCATGTCGCATGGCACGACGGCTCGTCTATCAGCGGCGATCTCAAAACATTGAAAGACAATCGAGTCTCCCTGGCAACCGATTGGAATGCGAATCCAGTCATGGCCAATCTCGCTGCGGCCAAGCAAATTCTCTTCCCCTCTTTAGATACGGAAAGTGACAATCAACTTGATACTCTGACCACGGGGGAGATGACGATTCATGGAAGAGTTCAGGGGGGAACAAAAGAAAATCCGCCCTCCTCTCTCGTTGCCTGGCGGCCTGTCGGATCAGAAAATGCGAGTCCATTGGATTCAGGAATATTCGCCGAAGTGGTGCGAGGTGCCTTCGCCGCCGGTCTTCCTGTCGTCACCAGCGCCCGTCTCTATTTAACGAACGGCGAGATGGTGGTGGGCCGGCTGATTTCAATCACTGAGAAAGAAGTCAATTTTTCCAGCGATGCCACCGGACAGATTTCGGTGGATCATTCGAACATCCGGGCAATTGATATCGGCGGAGAAAAAATCAATCTTAACGGATTCTCGGACAAAGGATGGCAGGTTTTCTCGGAGGAGGAGAAGGCAGTGGAAATGACGGACGATACCGTTGTCTTGCGAAGCGACGGCTTCGGACATCCCAATCTTCTCATGGGCGACCGTATTCAATTCGAGGGTGACTGGAAACAAAGCTACGGAGCCATGACTCTTCGCGTTTTCTGTGCTTCGAATGACCCGAATTCCGCATCGACCGACGTGATTCTCGCGGCTCAGGGAAACCGGATGTTTGTGGGCAAACTCCGTAAAGGCGGAGCGTTCTCTTTCTCCGGCGAGCAAGTTCCGATCCGCGACAACAAAGCGAGTTTCGAAATTCTGGCGAGGCCCGACAAAGTAGAAATCAAAGTGAATGGAAAGTCCGCACTGACTATTCCTGTCGAGGAGGACAAGGTCTCGGGAAATGGTCTCTTTTTCCGGATGGGCGGCGGCTGGCAGGGCTGGAACAACGACGACAACGAAATCACGATCAGCAATTTCTCAGTCGAACGAACTCCGGGCTACGTTCCCTCTCGCGTCATCGACACCGACGCAAAGAAGAACGCCCTGAAGATCCCGCGTTTTCACAGAGACAATCCTCCGAAACATTTGCTGATCGCACCCAATGGCGACCTGCTCCGCGGCAACCTGCTGTCCTTGAGTGGAAACAAGGTCCGCTTCAGTTCACGGGAGAACACTTTCGATCTTCCACGAAATCGAGTTTCTTCCATCGTCTGGCTCAGGGAAAAACCGGGAACTCTCAAACCGGGAGAGGACCCCATAAGCAAAAAAGAAGAGGCGGAATATGCCAAGAAGGAAGCCGATCCTGCTATTGAAAAAGTAAAAGATTTCAAAGTGAGCCATCAGTTCATGCTTCACGATGGAAGCCGGTTAAAGTTGGCTATGAAAGCAATCGACGGAGAAGAGTTCTCCGGTGAATCTGCTCTCCTCGGCCAATGCAAAGTAACCTTGCAGCAGGTGAAGGAGATGAAAGTTGGACCCGCTGCGACGGTTGATAGCAAGACTGACAAATCCGCCGATCTTTTTGCCTTTGAAAACTGGACGATCGAATACACTCCCGATCCCGCCATTCCTAATGGTGAAGGTCAAGCATCCTCCCCGCTAGTTGGAAAGCCGGCACCGGATTTCACCCTGACGATGTCGGACGAATCCAAATTCAAGCTTTCAGAGAAAAAAGGGAAAGTGGTCGTTCTGGATTTCTGGGCTACCTGGTGCGGCCCCTGTGTTCGGGCGATGCCGGATGTGAAGGCCGCAGTCAATGCTTTCCCGGAAGACAAGGGCGTCACTCTATGCGCAGTAAATCAGGCCGAGAGCATGGAGGTCGTCGAACAGTTTTTCGAAACTCGTGGATGGGAAAATATTCCGGTCGCCTTTGATTTCGCGATGACGGTAAGTAAAGAATACGGGGTGAAAGGCATTCCCCATACCGTGGTTGTCGGGAAGGATGGAAATGTCGCCTGGACCCATTCCGGCTACACAGACAACTTGAAAGCAGATCTCGCAAAAGCGATCGCAACTGAACTGGCCAAGTGAGGTTCTATCTCTGATAAGGGACAAGATGATGTTTGCCGTGAGGCGTATCTTGTGCCTTTTTAGTAAAGACGACGTCCAACTCATCCACTGCCATGAACAATCGAATCTTCCCGGCCCTTCTAAGCCTCACATTCTTCTTCGCTGCCCTTTCGATCTCCCCGACGATTGTCTTTTCCGGTGAAACGGGTTTTTCAAGCCCCTGCGCCAAGAATGACTGCCTGCGCTGCCCGAAACGTTACGGGATCCATTCTCCTTATCGCCAGTGCGAAGACAGCCGTCGCTACAATGCAGCGCCCTGCACTCCGCCGCGCTACGTGTCATCGAAGAAGTTTCATCGTCCCACTTTAATCCAGACAGTCGTCATCAGTGAAGTGACCGAGCCCCGTTCCTATCTGGATTCAAAAGGGAATCGCCACACTTCCAATGCAACCGTGATCACTTACAAGGATTTGTATTCCAACGGCGATTGCCGGACGAGGAGAAAAACAATCGCAGGCTCCTACAAAGGGTGACTGGAGTTCGCTCACCTGTGTAGAGTCGATCTTCAGTCGACTCCGATCAGAGCTTCTGGGTAACTCTCGTGCCCCGGATTCTTGACGGTAGTTGAAAACAACTCCAAAAGGAATCAGCACCACGCTTCCGGGAAAAGCCGACTGAAGATCGGCTCTGCGACTTTGCCCTCTGGAAAGGTTTCCTTGCGGTTCGATGTGAATTGCGAGAGCTCAATCGGCTTGCTCTGCACCTCAAGGCGATTCAGGTACCCTCAGGAGTCTCCGGTGAATGCGGATAGTTAGGATCAGTCAGCGCTTTTCCGGTGAAAATCCAGAACGAAGCAATTCCCCAGGCAAGTCCGGCGACGACGCCACAGTCGACGATTCCGCGCCATACAGGTGGTAGTAGAGAAACGAGCATCACGAGGGCGACAATCCCGAGGGTCAGGCAAATAGATACGATCTTCGTCTTTTTCGTCGCAAAGAAATAGCCCATACAAAACATCGGGGCGAGAAGCACATGCAGCGGACGCGGATGATCGCGAAGGTATTTTACGCGGGCTGCCGTTCTGGGAGAGAATTTTTTCTGGAATCCCCGATACCCTTCACTGACAAGCATGATCAATGTCCACACGACAATGATAACCCATTGCCAGCTTGTGAGCCCGGAAGTCATTGCTTCCCAGGCGCGAGGCGCGAGCCGATAAATCGCAAAACCTATCAGTGCATTGACTCCTAAAAATCCCCAGATTGCTCCAATTATACCCATCGTTTAGCACATTGGCGCAGAGGTCGGGAAAGTAAAGAAGAAGGCCAATCCCTGTGCGATCTCAGGTGAAGAGTGAATCAAGCAGCTTCAGATACGGCGCCACCCTGTTCTTCCCGGGATTCCAGGGCAGGATCTTCGTCCGTCAAAGGCGTGAATGACGCCAAACTGGCTTCAATGCTGGCCACCAACTCTTCGAGAGCGTCGAGATCGGAATCGATTTTTTCAATCCGCCCGCTGACTTCTTCACCCAATACGGCAACAAATGAATGCGAAGGCTCTTCTGCAGCAAGCTGAACGGAATCTCCGCTATCAACCAAAGCCGAATCGGAATCCTGCTCACCGGAAACGGTGACACTCTCCAAAGTCTCTTCTGCACAAATTTCACTCTCCCAACGTTCTTCTTCGAAATCGTCGGCCATTTCCTCTGCTGGAGCGACATCTGCTGCGATCACTACTTCTTCAAGCTCAGTGTTCTCCACTGAATCCACACGAATCTGTGCAGTCTCCACAGGCGGGATCACCGTGCTGGAGATCTCCTCCTGAACCCCGGCTTCAGATTCTTGATTCTCTTCCGGCTCAACCACAAAGCGATGATTCGGGTTCCCGCCAGCTGAGGATGAAGACCTCATCAGCATCGCAAGACCCGCGGCAGCCTCCTGAAGGTCATCATAATATTCCTCAGCGGGAGCATTTTTCTCTTCTTCCTCCCCGCTGGATTCAACTGAATCAACATGGACGACAGAATGAGTCGCTGATTCAATTGCAACTTCGATTGGATGAACGTCCTCCGAAACTTGATCTTCAAACTCCATTTCCACTTCGGCATCCTCAAATGCAAGAGTCTCTGTCTCAGCAGACGAGATAACGGAAGGGGTGAAATCCACATCGTCATTTGCCTCCCTCTCCTCCAAAATGTTTTGCTTCTTCCGATGAAGGGAGGCAAATTTGGCGTACAGCATTACACCTGCGACGAGCGCAA
This sequence comes from uncultured Verrucomicrobiales bacterium, assembly GCA_913058215.1. GTDB lineage: Bacteria > Verrucomicrobiota > Verrucomicrobiia > Verrucomicrobiales > DEV007 > Arctic95D-9. The sequence continues at coordinate 6,371 of CAJXQE010000249.1, read as the reverse complement.
GCGCAGAAATGAGAATCAGATAGCCGGTGGTTGTCATCTTTGAAAGTTAATCATCAACAATTCTTTACTACTTTCAACACCTAAATACTGATTTTTTCAAATTATTGGGATTTCCGAAAAAGCCTCGCTACCGCGTTTTGACGGGACTTGGGGGTTTGATTTCAATCGGAAAGGACTGCTGAATTCCCGATTTGGAACGAGGCATTCAGGCCATTGCTTGCTATGGAGGCTGTTCTTTCAGGGATGTCGTTCCTGACAAGGTCTAAAGAGATCACCCCATTGGGTCTCTCAGGCCTTTTCTCCAACAAACCCTTTTCGGCCTTCCTTGCCCTATTCCCTGCTCTGCGTTATCGTTTTCAGATCCTGATTTAGATGAGCGTCGATAACCGAGACTACATGAGAAACAATGGCCCCACCGGCAAGAGTGGAGGCCCTTCAACATGGTCCGTCATCACTTGGCTGATTGTGGTCAACGTTGCGATTTATTTCATCCAGATATTTTCGGGGACTTACTCAGGGCTTTCGAATTTTATGGCCCTCACCTATGAGCGGCTATTTTCCTGGCAGGCCTACACTCTGGTAAGTTACCAATTCAGTCACGGGGACCTGCTACACCTCGCTGGAAATATGTTGGGCATCTATTTCGTTGGGAAACTGCTGCTCCAGTCCGTGCATCCAAGGCACATCCTTCCTCTCTATTTTCTTGGAGGCATCGTCGGTGGTCTGGCCCAGATAGCCTTCAATATCATCACTCGGACGGATGGAATTATCGTGGGAGCCTCCGCGTCTCTAATGGCAATCCTTTTTGCTACTATTGCTCTGAACCCAAACCGGGAGATTCGGTTTCTTTTCATGTTTTTCGTTCCCGTCCGAATGACCTTGAAACAGATTGGTCTCCTCGTTCTCATCATCAATTTCGTGACCCTGCTCTCACAGCAATTCATTGGTATCCGTCCAGGATCTGCAGCGGTAGGAGTAATTGCTCACTTCGGGGGCGCTGCGATGGGGTGGATTTACATGAAGACGCTTTTTCAAACTGTAGAGGCACGCGGGAACAGGGAGAAGAAAGTAGCCAAACAAAAAAAGAAATTTGGAATCCGCGTTATCAGGGATGCCAAGGCAACACCAGTCGACGATTCAAAGACTGACACAAAGAGGAAATCGAAACAGAAGAAGACCTACGTAAATACCGACGTCGATGCGATTCTCGATAAAATCAGTGCTGAAGGGATTCACAGCCTCACTCCTGAAGAGAAAAAGATGCTGGAAAAGAGCAGCGAAAAGCTCTCTAAAAAAGTCGACGGGAAATGAGGCGGTTGCTCCTGTCTGGATAGAATTTCATTTTCATCGATCTCTTTCTAATGGCCAGCACACCTAGAAGCAATTCTCCTGCCCCTCCCCTGACCGGTCCTATCAATCCGGCAGCAGAGGAGACGCCAATACCGATCGTGAAAATCGTATTGCTTGCGATGGTGTTCGCAGTCGCCTGCTTCTATTCCGCCAGGACAGGAGTCCGCCTCGCAAAAACCGAAGTTCCCGGAAAAGGTGCCCCGGTGACAAAATACGCTGTCGGAGCTGAAGTGACTCTGGGTCGGAGCGGAAAAGCCATCTATGTCGCAGACACAACGGAAAGACTTCGGCAGTTTTACCTTTCACATCCTGACGAAATCTCTCGAACCGAAGCCGATATGCGTTCGGTGGGAGTCCGCAGACTCTATGGACAGGTTGAAGTGAAGACGCTGCGAAGCCTTTCCGACGCCGTTCAAGTCAGGGTTATTTCCGGTTCTATCGCAGGTGCAATTTACTGGATCCACCTGAGCCAATTACCAAGTGAGTCGGCAGCAGACACGATTCTTTCACCGATTCCGAAAGCAAAATCACGGTGATTGATGACGCCGCTTTTGCTACTGGCTACCGGATGGCATTCGGCTTATTTGTTTCAACTATGAAGCAATTTCCGGCCATTCTGCTTTTCAGTCTTTTATCGGCTTTTCCACTTTCGGGCTTAGCGGAAGGAAAGCTCGAGAAACTCACCTTTCAATATGAGGTCCTTCTCGAAAACGTAAGGCAGGAATCAGCAAGCCGAACGGACGAGATCTACACGCTCTATGCCGGGGCAGTGGAAAGACTCCAGAAATCATTTCAGGAGAGTGGTGATCTCGAAAATTCCATCAAAGCGAGAGACGAGCTGACTCTCGCGAAAGAAAAGCGGAAATCCGGAAAGGTCGATTTCCCCGGTATTGCTGATCTAAGATTGAAGCTGAAAACCACAGTCGCCGAAATCAACAGCACCGAAAAGACAAAGCGAAATGATCTCACTGAAAAGTATCTCGCCTCGCTTGATCCGCTGGTTACAGAACTGACGAAAGCCGGAAACATCGAGGAAGCACTCAAAGTAAAAGCTGCCATTGAAAAGTTAAAGGCGACGAAGACTTTCCAACAAAGCCCCCTCGCTCCTCCCTCCGAAGCACCGGAAATGGCGACGTCGATTACCCTTGCCAATACCCCGGGAGGTAAGTCGATTCTCGATTCCAAAAAAGGATTTAACCGCCAGGAAACACTGAAGCCTGGAATCTACAGAGGATTCGAAAGAGTGATCATCGGCGATCGCACTGCAGGAAAAGGGAAAGAGAAAGGCGCTCTCACAATTTCTGCAGGGTCCGAAATCATCGACGGGACGATCTATTCCGACGTTGGCCCTTTCAAAATCGAGAGCAGTGTCGCCCGGGATATTGCTTTTCAAGCCAACCTCCACGGTGATTTTTTTGCTGACAATTCCATCTTCGACCGGTGCACTTTCGAAAAGGCCGGAGGATGGTTCAGTGGCGTCTCCTCCCGCTGGCGCTTCAACAACTGTGTAATTCACGGCTCATTTTTCAAGAAATGGACCAAAAAACTGGTTGGCGTTCAAATTCGCTTCACCACTTTCGAAGACATTCAGTTCGTAGACTTCACCTACAGAGAGGATGCCGGAAAAGAAGCTGCTGACGGATGGTCAGTATACGAGCGCTGCCTGTTCCGAAATTGCGAGATTCCGGAAAGTATTCTCATCGCAACCAAAGACTGCGTTTTTGAAGACTGCACGTTCAAGACGGGAGCAGGCGAACTGCCAGCCATCACCCCATTGGAAGTCACCGTCTACAACCGGGGGATCCGGCTCAGCCTTCCTACGGACAGGGACAAAATTACCTACATTCAGCTTCCGGAATCTAATCTCGGCGGGGTAATCGTGGGTTCTCAGCTGGAATATAAGCTCTCTGATCGAACCTTGAAGCTGCCTTGAACGAGGAAGTCGAAGGGACGGATCTCCGTTTTTTCAGTTTTTTAGTTTATTTGGACGACTTAACAATCTAAGCTGATTCCCAATTATGCTGGAATTCGCAGTCCTTGGAAGTGGCAGTTCAGGAAACAGTGCCGTCTTATGTCTCGGAGAGACTCGTATCCTCATCGATGCCGGCCTTTCTGCGAAGCAACTGTGCCTTCGTCTCGAATTGCTGGGGATCGATCCGGACTCCCTTTCCGGAATTGTACTGACTCACGAGCACGGGGACCACGCCCGCGGGATCGATGTTTTCACGCGCAAAAGGAAGCTGCCCATCTATGCCACCGCACACACCTGCGAGATGGTTAGGGAGAACGTGAAATCTGAAGTGATCTGGCGCCAGTTCGAAGCCGGTGGCAATTTCGAGATTGGCGGGATCCAGGCCGAAAGTTTTTCTGTTCCTCACGATGCGGTTGATCCGGTCGGTTTTGTCTTTCGCTGCGGAAAGAGCAGTGTCGGAGTCCTTTCTGATGTCGGACACGTCACGCGGATGATCATTGACCGACTGCGTGGAGTTCACACCCTTTTTGCCGAGGCAAACTACGATGAGGTCATGCTGCAGAATGACACCATTCGTCCCTGGTCAACCAAGCAACGGATCAGCAACCGGCACGGACACCTTTCCAACGACCAGACCGCCGAACTGGTAAATGCGGTCGCGAGCCCTCACCTTTGCCAGGTCATCCTGGGTCACCTCAGTGGCGACTGCAATACTCCTGAGTTGGCGGAAAGGATTATCAGTGAGCAACTTCACAAAAGCGGCTACACCGATGTCAGTGTCGAATGCGCCGAACGGAAAGATCCCCTGCCCTTTCGTCCGGCAGCAAAAGAAATCGCGGTGGAGGTGCCGAGCCTTGAAGAAGTTTCCGAACCGATCCCCTCAGTCGACTATACTGCGACCGATAACCCGAAGCCGATCCGGGTTCAGGAATCCGTCGCTGTTTCCGAATGGAAGCAGAGTGAATGGGTCTTTTAAGAACGGGTATTTTTGAAAGGGATTTCAGGGGGATATCATTTGCTGACCGCCGATCCTATTTCTCATCAGGCGCCTTCGAATTGTCAGTCTCGCGCTACTCGACCTCCTGTGATACTCCGCCGCGAACTTGTTACCGGATTTGCCTCGGAGTGAAAGGCCAAGGGAACTGGAGTTAGAGAAGTAAACCCTCAAGGATCCCGAGGTATTTCTCCCTGGAAATTTGGCGATCAGGAATTGTTCACTGATAGCTCTGCACGGATGAGGAATAAGAAAAAACTCAAGAACAAGAGCAGAAGCTCGCCGATCTCCCTGCCCCGCGCCCTTGCCTAGTCGTCTTTTCGGGATACAGTCGATGTCCTACCGAAATGACATCGCTGAAACCATCGTTTGAAGAATTCACTGCCCTTGCCAAATCAGGAAATCTGATTCCGGTCTGGACAGAGTTGGCAGCGGATTACGAGACTCCGGTTTCCGCATTTCAAAAACTGAACGAAGTCGGTGACGAACCCTGTTTCCTTTTGGAGTCAGCGGAGAATAGCGATCAAATTGGCCGGTTCTCGTTTCTGGGAACTTCCCCGCGTCTTGAGATTCGGGCGACGGGTCGCGACATCTCGCTCAGGAATCACGGTGAGGGCGAGTTCTCCCATTATCGCCTTGAGGAGGAAAAAGGCGACCCACTCCATGAAATCGAGAGACTTATGGGCGAATTTACACCGGTCGCAGTCGATGGTCTCCCCGTCTTCACAGGTGGTGCGGTTGGTTTCATAGGCTATGACATGGTTCGTTTTTTCGAGCCAACTGTTCCCGGTCCTCCGGAAGACATTCTCGGCCTTCCGGATATGGCGTTCGTCATCACGGACACCTTGGTAATCTTTGATCACCGCTTCCGTAAACTGCAGGTTGTTGCCAACATTTGCACATCTGATTATCCAGACGCCGAAGCCGGATATGAAGCGGCACGAACGAAGATCGACCACGTCATTGCGCTGCTCTCCCAACCTAGAAGCTCGGCGCCTTTCTCACTGATGGAAGATCCGCCGGAAGGCGAAATCAAGAGCAATACCACGCAGGAAGAATACGAAGGGATGGTTTCCGCTGCGAAAGAATACATCCTCGCCGGGGATGTTTTTCAAGTAGTCCCCTCCCAACGCTTCGAGGTCGATTACACCGGTCGTCCCATCGATCTCTATCGATCACTGCGACACGTAAACCCATCGCCTTACATGTTTTGTCTTCAGTTTGGTGACGAATTTTCTCTGGTCGGAAGCTCCCCCGAAGTTCACGTCCAGTCGATCGATGGAAGAATCAGAATTCGTCCCATCGCCGGAACCCGCTGGAGGGGGAAAACTGAAGAGGAAGACAACGCGCTTGCCGAAGAGTTGCTGGCTGATCCCAAGGAACGGGCTGAGCATGTCATGCTGATCGATCTCGCCCGCAACGATGTCGGTCGGGTATCGGAATATGAAAGCGTCGAGCTCAGTGAAATGATGATCATCGAGCGCTACAGCCACGTGATGCATATCGTTTCGAATGTAAACGGGCAGCTTCGTCCCGAATTTACCGCTTACGATGTGATGCGAGCCACCTTCCCGGCCGGAACCGTCAGCGGGAGTCCGAAGGTCCGCGCGATGCAGATTATTGATGAGTTGGAAAAATCCAAGCGCGGAGCCTATTCCGGTGCCGTGGGTTACTTTGGATTCGATGGGAATCACGACAGTTGTATTGCTTTGAGAACCGTGGTTTTGAAAGACGGAAAAGCCTATGTTCAGGCCGGTGCCGGAGTCGTTGCTGATTCCGTTCCTGAGAACGAATACGTGGAAACTGTCAACAAGGCCAAAGGCATGATCCGCGCAATTGAGCGGGCAAAGTTATTGGGCTGAACCGGGTCAGGTCGCTCATTATCCCTTCTTGAGTTGAATTGAATCTGTTCAAATCTTCACAATTTCGGGAATTACCACTTCTTGAGAACGGCCGTTTCTTCGCTTAACCTACGGGCCGATGAAGAAGTCCCTCCAACATCCAAGATCCTGTCTCTTATACACATCTGACGCTGCCGACGAAGAGGATAGTGTA
>CAJXQE010000248.1 GCA_913058215.1 uncultured Verrucomicrobiales bacterium | reverse complement strand
GATCAGCCTCGGTCTCGTGGGCTCGGAGATGTGTATAAGAGACAGCTTCCTGACAGGGCGGAAAAACCTCGAGGGAAACTCTGTACATACCTGTGTTCAACTCAAAGACGGAACCGTTTTCGCAGCCTTTGATCAAAAAATTCAGAAACTGGAAAACGGAACCGGAGAAGAACCCGTTTGGACGCCAATCGTTGATCTGCCCGACAAAGACGGAACTGGCTGGGTGGCATTCGCTCGCAAATTGGATGACAATGGATATCTTTGGCTGAGTTACCGAAATGACATCTACCAATTCGATCCGGACTCAGAAAAATTACGCAAAGTTACTTCAGTCTCCTACTGGGTAGATTGCATCGAGTTGGCTGGTAACAGTCTTTGGGTTGGGACACAGGGGAACCTGTACGAGGTGGATATCAGAACAGAGAAGGTGAAAAAGATGCTCTTGAATAAGAGCATTTCTGTTTACCAAATTTATCCTGATGAAAACGCCGGGGAGCCCGTATTTCTCGCCACTTCCGAAGGACTCTTCACGGTCAACATGGATCAATCATCGATGTCCAGAATCAGCGGAGCAGGCCGGGATGTCCGGTCAATCCTGCCGGCAAAAGATGGAAACTACTGGATGGCTGTTGAAGGAAAATTGAAACTCTTTGATCTAGTCAATGAGCGCTTCCTCCCCTTTCCCGCAGAAATGGAGTTCAATATTGTAAATCGACTTCTTCATAGAACCGAAAGAGTCGGAGAGGACAAAATCGCTCTGGGAGGTTGGTCCGGAATTCACTTTGTTTCCGAGGACGCCCTATTGGCTCCTGGAATTATTAAGGGTGTCCCGGTCGTCCTACTGGAAAAACATGTTCTCGGCGCCCCTGCAAAAAATGCTGCACCAAATCCTCTTGTCACGTTCAATTCAAACAACAAATTGTCCCTTTCTCCCAATCAGTACGGAGTGCGTTTTCGATTCGGAATACCCGACTATCGGTATCCCGAAGTCGTCCAGTTTGACTACAAACTGGACGAGGGGAGCTGGACCAACGCTGAAAACGGAATTGTTGAGGTCATGAATCTGAAGTCGGGAGACCATCAACTTGCTGTCCGCGCTATTAGCTCAACCGGTTTATCTACAGGGAATGAATACAAACTTGCGCTCAAATCTATTCCTCCGTTCACAGAACGCCCGGCGTATTCTGTTTTGATCCTTTTTATACTCTTAGGTCTGGGTCTTCTACTTCACCAATTGAGAACCAAGTTTGTAGTGAAGGCAAAGAAACGACTTGAGGATGCCCACGAGGCACTCCTCTTATCGGACCTGAAATATCGCAAAATTTTCGAACGGTCGTCCGACATTATTATCCTGACCGATTCAGAGACCAAGATCCTCGATTGCAATCCTGCGGCTTCAAAACTTCTCGGCTACGAGAACCGGGAAGCTGCCATATTGAGTGGTCAGTTTTCAGACCATCTCAGGGGGGAGAGATCCGTTGAACAACTTTTTACTGAAGTAAGAAAAGGTAAGCCCATCCACGACCAGCGATTTGAAGTGGAAACCATTACCGGCGAAGTCGCGGTAGTCCACTTGAGCTTGAGCAAAGAGGAGGCTAAAGAAGCTTTTTGGCAATTTCAAATTCACGACATCTCAAAACTGGTGAATCTGGAAGAACAGTTTCGCCACGCTCAGAAAATGGAGGCGGTGGGAACCCTTGCCGGAGGAATCGCCCACGATTTCAACAACCTTCTTTCTCCCATCATCATTCATTCACAATTGGCAAAAGAGGATCTGGAAGAAAATGGAGTGAAAGCGATTCCCGATACAACGAACGCGCTGGGAATCTGTCAGGAGGCCGCTATCACTGCCGCCGGCCTTGTCAAAGACCTGCTCCATTTTGCACGTCAAACCGATGAAGGAACCGAAGTTGTGGATCTGGTTTCCGCAACACAAAGCGCCATACGACTCCTCGAAGGAAGCATTCCGTCGAACATCGATATCTGCACTCAGTTCCCGGAAGAACCGGCCTGGATAAAATGCTCCGCGCAGAGGCTTGGCCAGGCGATCACGAATATCGGCGTCAATGCTTCACACGCGATCGGTATCCACTCCGGAGCTATAACGATTTCAATCAACTTCCTAACAGACGATTTTGACTCTATCATTCCCGCCGACTTCTGGGAGGTTCGGATCTCCGACACCGGTTGCGGCATGGATGAAATAACCTTGAAGCGGATTTTTGAACCTTTCTTCACCACAAAATCCGTCGGAGAAGGTTCCGGTCTGGGCCTGTCGATGGTTCACACCTTTGCCGAAGATTCCGGAGGGAGAGTTTTGATTGAAAGCGAGCCGGATAAAGGCACAAGCATTTCAATGCGCTTCCCTATGCAGGAAATAGAAGGACGCGGTGAAAAGGTAGCAACTCCGGATTCCTCGCGCATCCATACGAGTCGATCGACTTCCAATCAGGAGTCGGAAATCATGGTGGTAGACGACGACAAGCTCGTTCTTTTCTCGACCACCAAGATCCTTGAAAAATACGGATACAAGATCAATGGATTCAGTGATCCGATCCTCGCCCTTGAGGAAATTCAAGAGTTTCCCCATAAATATTCAGTAATCGTTTCCGACCAGATGATGCCCGGTCTAACAGGTCTGGATTTTGCGCGAAACATCAAAGTATGTAATCCCGAATTGCCTGTCGTTCTTTTGACCGGATTCTCAGATTTCAATCCGGAATCGGAAGGTGGAGGAGATGATATTTTCAGAGTACACATGAAACCACTCGACTTCGATAAGCTGGATGAAACTCTCCAGAGCCTGTTGATCCAAGAGCAAGCTGATTCAATGGTTGCTTTGGTCTCCTGAAATCAACCAGGCTCACGCCGTCTTCTGACGCAGAGAGTCGGTGATAAACGCCAGGGCAGTACCCATTCCTATTCCGAAAAACAATCCCCAGATCAGTCTGGAGGCAGGGATCGCCCAGGTTCCGTTAATGGACTTCAACTCATTGTAGCAAAAGTCAGCGAGGTAATAATTGATTGTGTACCAGGCAAACGAAGTCGCGACCAATGATGCACGTGATCGGGTCGTCCGGAAGCAACAAGTGAAAATCAGCACCATTCCCGAGAGACCTAGAAACGAGCCGAAAATCTCACCTGTGTGATTTAGAAACATCTCCCAGAAGATCCACCAACCGGCAGCGAAGACGATAAAAGCCGGCCAGAAAATGAGGAGGTATTTTATCTGCCCCCTGGATCCATTATTCTTCCGATAGGCGGGAAGCATCGAAGGAGCACCCCCAAGAATAAATACGAGAGCAATTGCGGGATAAAGGAGAGAAGCGCCCTGCAGAAACTCGATCTGAAAGGCCCAGAGGCTGAAAGCGGTCAGGGATACGAGACAAAAAAGACCGGCAGACTTCCAAATACTGAGTGAATTCGAATGTTCCATGGACACCATTAATCCGGAATCGAAACTCTCGCGACCGCCATCTTTATACGCTCAAACTTTGCCCGCACCTACACGGTATTCCGTGACGCGACAGACAACTGCATATCAGATAGAATCATACTGTGAGTCGACTTGCATATCTGCGATCTTGTTTAACCTGGATAATCATCGGGTGCGTCACAGTGTGCCGTCTTAAGGCGGCGGAAGCGGATGTGGACTTCAGTCGAGAGGTTCTTCCTCTTCTCTCTGAAAATTGCTTTCACTGCCACGGTCCGGATGCAGGGGAACGAAAAGCCGACCTGCGTCTCGATGTCGCCGGGAAATCAAATTCTGCAATCAATCCGGGAAATCCGGTTGAGAGCGCTCTCGTTGAGCGGGTCAGTTCCAGCGATCCTGACGAAATCATGCCGCCCCCGGATTCAGGAAAAAAACTGACCGCCGGGCAAAAGAAAGCCTTAACCCGATGGATCGCTTCCGGTGCGAAGTATGAAGCTCACTGGGCATTTCAGGCACTCAATGCAAACGAGCCACCAGCAATTAAAGGTAAAACACTCACTCCCATTGACCGGTTTATCGTATCGGCCTTGGAGAAACAAAGCTTGTCGCTATCAGAACCTCTATCAAAAACACAATTGATCCGCCGGGCCACCTTCGACCTTACCGGGCTGCCTCCTACATGGAGCGATGTGGAAAATTTCATCAAGGATGAGAGTCCTGACGCCTTTGCAAAAATCATTGATCGACTCCTCGAATCGAAAGCCTACGGGGAACGATGGGGCCGCCATTGGCTCGACCTTGCAAGATACGCGGACACCCACGGAGGAAGTGCCATCGGTTTCAAGCGATTCCCCTTTTCCTACACTTATCGGGACTATGTGATCGCAGCATTCAATGATGACCTCCCATATGATCGCTTCATCACCGAGCAACTTGCTGCAGATCAGTTAAAACTGGAGGAGAACGATCCCGCTCTCGCCGCTCTCGGATTTCTAACTGTGGGACGTCAGTATCGGAATATTCATGACAGACTCGATGACCAGATCGATGTCATTTCACGAGGACTTCTCGGATTGACTGTTTCGTGTGCCCGCTGCCACGATCACAAATTCGATCCGATTCCAACGACAGATTACTATGCTCTACACGCAACCCTATCGAGCAGCCGGAAGCCAAACGATCTTCCTTTAGTTGGAGATTCTGAGGTGAATGAAACTTACCTGAGCGCCCTGCAGGAGAAAGAAGCAAAACTCAAGGATCTTGAGCGCGAGCAAGGTGCCGTTTTTCGAAGCCGCTTACGCATGCAGACAGGCATGTATCTGAAAGAACTCGCCTCGGGAACTCCGGAACAGGATACATCCACCTTCTTCCTTTCCTATCGCACTGAAGATCTCCGACCAATTGTTCTGGAACGCTGGCGAGAATATTTGAAGTCACTGGATGATAAGGATCCGGTTTTTGGTCCCTGGCACCAGCTGTCCAAAATCGACCCGAAGGAATTCGGGAAGACTTCTCAAACACTCATTCAGAAACTGATCAAAGAGAACGGGGACCCCAAGAAATTCGAAAACGACCACCAACTCACTACCGTCCCGCCACCATGGAATCCGAAGATCCTCAACGCGCTCGCAGAGAAAAACCCGAATACATTCCCGGAGGTCGCTGACATCTACGGGGAAGTTTTTTCCACCGCCCAGAAGGAGTGGATGAGCAAACTCCTGGACGCTTCGCTTGAGGCCGCTCCCGGAGGAGAAAAACTGAAAGACCAGGATCAGCAGCATCGAACGATCAACAGCGCAATTGAACGACAACTTCGACATCACCTTCATGCCGGGAATTCGCCGACTTCAGTGGACCTTGCAGACCCGGACAATGTCCGGGTTCTCAATCGCGGATTGAGGGATAAGGTCGGCGGAGCCAGAGGAGCGATCCATAATTTGAACCTCACGGCAAATGCTCCGCCGAGGGCAATGGTGTTAAAAGAAGAGGAGAACGACTCCCGCGAATCTTTTGTGTTGCTGAGAGGGAACCCCACTCAACGCGGAGAGAGAGTTGAACCCGCATTCCTCACTGCCATTTCAGGAAGCAATCGAAAACCATTCGCAGCAGGACAACGGCGTCTCGATCTTGCCCGCGCCATCGTTGCTCAGGATAACCCCCTTACCCGCCGAGTCATCGCCAACTGGGTCTGGCAGCATCATTTCGGGAAAGGACTCGTCCTTTCCTCCGACGATTTTGGAACCCGTGGAGATCCCCCCACTCATCCGGCGTTGTTGGATTATCTTGCCTCCAAGGTTCTCGAAGACGGATGGTCCCTGAAGAAAATTCACAAACGGATCATGATGTCAGCAAGCTACCAACAGGCATCCATCGAGAAACGGGTTGCGCGGGAAAAGGATCCTACCAATCAACTGCTCTGGCGCATGCCACCGCGGCGTCTCGAAATGGAAGCGATGCGTGATTCTCTGCTCGCTGTCAGCGGTGAACTGGATCCGACGGCAGGCGGACAACCTTTTGAGGAAAAAGGAGAGAAAGCAATTCCGCGTCGAAGCGTTTACGCATTTCTCAATCGCGATGTCATACCCCCGATGGTGGCCACATTTGACGGAGCCGACCCCAGTGCCTGCACCGTAAAACGACAGGAAACCATGGTGCCACAACAGACCCTGTTTGCCCTGAATTCCACCTACGTTCAGGACCGCGCAGCCGCCCTGATGAAACTGGATGAAATTGCAAATGCCAAAAGCGATCAGGATAGGATCAAGCGAATCTATCAGAGAGTTTATTCCCGGAACCCGCTACCCGGGGAATTGGAAACTGCCCTGCAGTTCATCGCCCCTTCAGGAGAATCAAAACCCGGGCTTTGGAAACAACTCGCCCACGCACTTATCGCAGCAAACGAGTTTCACTTCGTCGACTGAATCATGCAGGACTTTTCTGACAACCCCTGTTCCCGAAGACGATTCCTCCGCCGCAGCGGAATGGGAATGGGATCGCTGGCGTTTGCCCAAATGATGGGCAAAGAAGCCGCCGGTGGAATGCATTATCCCGGGAAAGCAAAGTCGGTCATCCATGTGTTTCTCAACGGCGGGATGTCCCAGGTCGACACTTTCGATCCCAAGCCCGAACTAACCCGAAGAGGAGGCGAAATGCTTCCTTTCGACAATCTGCAAACCGAGCGGAAAACCGGGGTGGCCCTGCCTTCGCCTTTTGAATTCAAACAGCACGGCGAAAGCGGGATACCGGTGAGCGATCTTTTTCCGCATCTCTCCAAGTGCGTCGACAAGATGGCGGTGATTCGCTCCATGCATGCCGAGTTGCCCAGCCACGAGTTATCGCTCATGCTGATGAATTCCGGCGATCAGCGGCTGGTGCGTCCCAGCCTTGGTTCATGGTTGAACTGGGGGATGGGTTCGGAAAATAATAATCTCCCCGGCTTTGTTTCTCTCTGCCCGGGTGGCCTTCCTGTCGGCGGAACCAACAACTGGCGCTCGGCATTTCTTCCCGGCGTCTATCAGGGCACTCTGGTCGACACTTCAAAAGAGGACCCGAAAAATCTAATTGCTCATATTCGAAACAACCAACTCTCTGATGACGAGCAAAAGCGCCAATTCGATTTGCTGCGCCAGCTGAATGCCCGCCATCTTGATGCACGGCCAGATGAGGCAGCTCTGGAAGCGCGGATTCAATCTTTCGAACTCGCCTACCGGATGCAAACGGAAGCGACTGACGCTTTTGATATCAGTCAGGAACCCAAAAGCATTCAGGAGATGTATGGCGAGGGCCCACAAAACAAGCAACTCCTTATGGCGCGTCGACTGGTTGAACGGGGCGTCCGTTTCGTCCAGACCTGGCATGGAGCAAGCCAGCCCTGGGACAGCCATAACAATATAAAAGCGAGCCATAGAAAAGTTGCCAACGAATGTGATCAGGGGCTTGCCGCACTCATCACCGATTTGGAACAACGCGGGCTTCTCGATGAAACTCTGATCGTTTGCTCCGGAGAATTCGGTCGCACACCGACTGTCGAACTTGGGACCCAGGGAGGTGGCGCCACCCTCGGTCGCGATCATAATCACTGGGGCTTCTCATTGTGGATGGCAGGCGGCGGCATCAAAGGCGGAACCGTCTATGGAGCCACCGACGAGTTCGGATTCAAGGCCGTGGAAAATCCGGTTTCCGTCCACGATCTCCACGCAACGATTCTGAAATTGTTAGGCATCAATCATAAACAATTCACCTACCGCTACGCTGGCAGAGATTTTCGCCTGACCGACGTACACGGGCATGTCGTAAACGAAGTAATTGCCTAGATCGCTATCGAATCCATGAACTTTTCACACATCACCATCCTCTCTCTGTGTCTCATTTCTACGCCCGATCTGTTTGCTCAGAAGCTGAAATCTGACATTCCCTATATCGAGAACAGCCACGAACGACACGTCCTCGATATTTACACACCGGAAGAAACCGGCGCCGAAGGCCTCCCGGTCATGTTCTGGATTCACGGCGGTGGATGGCAGACCGGGGATAAAAGCGGCGTGGCGCTCAAACCAAAGGTTCTCACCGAACGTGGATTCGTTTTTGTTTCGACCAACCATCGACTTCTTCCTGAAGTAAGCATGGAGGAATTGACAAGTGACATCTCCAAGTCACTGTCCTGGGTTCATAAAAACATCGCAGCACACGGAGGTGACCCTGGACGGATCTTCGTCGGCGGACATTCTTCCGGAGCCCAGCTCGCCGCGCTGATCTGCACCGATCATCGTTACCTTGAGAATGAAGGAGTTCCTTTCAAGGTGCTCAAAGGATGCATCCCGGTCGATGGAGACACTTATGACATTCCGAAAATCATCACTACAGCCGAACTGAGATCGCAACTTTACGGCAAACCTTTGCCCTCCTTCGGCCATCGACAAAAGTTCGGGGATGATCCGAAAAAACACGTCGACTTTTCAGCGGTGACTCATGTGTCCAGCGACAAAGGAATCCCTCCCTTTCTCCTTCTCTATTTTACTGGAAATCCCAACACTAGAGTTCAGGCACAGCGTCTTGGCGAAGTTCTCCAGGAAGCAAAGATTCCAGTGAAGGTCTACGGAAAGCGGGACAGCAATCACAGTCGGCTCAACAATGATCTGGGCAAAGCTGATGATCCAGCAACAGAAGAACTCTATCAGTTTCTCGATCCATTGATCAAAGAATAGAGTATCGGCACTCCACGTCAGGATCAGTGTCACTCTTACGTATGAGCGTGTTTGAATAGCTATCACGCGGGCCGACATTTTAAAATGGCCGGATCTTTTTCACCTCTTAAATCCGTGCTCTTGATAACGGCAGGTCTCCTGTTGGCATCGGCTCACGCTGGAGACTGGCCACAATGGCGCGGACCGGAGCGGGACGGAGTTTGGAGAGAGGAAGGAGTCCTTAAGCTGATTCCATCAACCGGCCTCAAAATCCGATGGCGAGCCCGCGTTGCGGGAGGCTATGCCGGTCCGGTAGTTGCAAGCGGCAAAGTGTTTGTCTTCGAGATGCAAACTGATCCACAGGTCGAGCGGATCCAGTGTTTCGACGAAGCGACCGGCGAATTGCTTTGGGTGCACTCTTATCCCTGCGACTACGCTGGATTGGAATATGGCTCGGGTCCCCGCGCCGCTCCCACGATTGGTAGCGGGAAAGTTTATTCCCTCGGAGCCATGGGACACCTCTTTTGCCTGGATGAGAATAGTGGTGCGGTAATTTGGAAAAAGGATCTCGTAAGCGAATACGATGCTCTGGCACCACGATGGGGTATCAGCGCCGCTCCAATACTTGTCGGTGATTCGCTCATCATTTGCGCAGGGGGACGCCCTGACGCAAGCGTGATTGCATTTCACAAAGATTCCGGCAACGAAAGATGGCGGGCTCTAAGTGACGGGCCGGGATACAGCGCCCCTCTCTTCGCCAAGGTTGGGGTCCACGAGCAGGTAATTGTCTGGACGGGGGACAACATTGCCGGTCTTGATCCGGAATCGGGAGAAATTTTCTGGCAGGAAGATTACAAGACAATCGACAAAGGTCTTCAGACGATTGCTTCGCCAGTATTGTACAAGGATCGACTTTTATGCCTCGGTGCCTTTGGTGGTCGTTCCGTGATGCTGAAACTCAATCAGGAAAAGCCGGAAGCCTCGATGATCTGGACTACGAAGAAGAACCCTTCGACCATGTTTTCCACCCCCGTTTTTCGGGAAGATGATCACTTCTATGCCACACTCCTCGATGGCCGACTTGCCTGCCTAAGTGCCTCTACCGGTGAGGAAGTATGGACTACCGAGAAAGCCACTGCCCTTAGAGGCGGAATGAACGGCACCGCCCACCTCACCCCCCACGATGATCACGTTTTTCTATTCAATCAGAAAGGACATCTGATTCTCGCCAAGCTCTCGCCCGGGGGCTATGAGGAATTGGGGAGGTGCTGGCTCCTCGAACCCACCGCCTCTTACCGGGCGCAGCGCCCCTTCACCTGGGCTCATCCGGCCTACGCCAATCGATGCATCTTCGTTCGCAATGACCGGGAATTGATTTGTGCTTCCCTGGACGCAAGCGTCCCGATCACAACAGAATCAATCCCTGAAGAATCCTTTCCCCTCGTCGAAGAGAATCCATCCGGATCCAAAGGGTTCGGCTCCGCAGACCGCCTCGCGATTTCACACGATGGAAAATACCTGGCAAAGTCGTCCTCTTCCAAGATCAAGATTCTCGAGTGGGAGACAGCCTCCGAAGTTCCCGCTCCGCTAAAGCACCGTTACCCGATCAGCTCCATCCGATTTTCGCCGGACGACAAATTTCTCGTTACAGTCGGCGGCACCGAGTGGCTGGACGCAGATGGCAGTGTAAAACAGGACAACGCCGAAGTCGTGATTTGGGATATGAGCTCCGGCAAGGAGCGGGTTCGCCTGAAGGAACTCCATAGCGACAAAGTAACCGATGCTGTTTTTTCGCCCGATGGAAAAATCCTCGCTACCTGCAGCGCAGATCACACCATCAAACTTCTCGATGCAGAAACGTTGAAGGTACGATTCATCATTGAGGGGCACACAGATGCCGTCAGTTCGCTGGCTTTTTCTCCGGACGGCGCACTCCTGGCTTCGGCAGCTTGGGACAATTCCGTTCGTTTCTGGAATCCAGAAACGGGACAAGGGATAGGCTCCCTCAAAAATCACCCCGAGGAGATTCGGGCCCTCGCCTTTTCTCCGGATGGCAAGCTTCTTGCCACCGGCTGCGCGGATTGGAGTATCAGGCTCTGGGATGTGAAGACGAAGAGCAATATTGCTGTTTTGTCAGGGCATAAAGGCTCGGTATACTGCCTTGCTTTCTCCCCGGACGGCAAAACTCTCGCGTCCGGGAGCGGAGATCAAACCGTCAAAATATGGGACATCCCTTTCAAGAAAATTCCAGCCACACTCCGAAGCCACCAAAGCAGGATCACCGCCCTTGCCTTTTCTCCCGATGGAAACGTGCTCGTAAGTTCCGGGGCTGACGATTCCATCAAGCGGTGGAAGCTGGAACGGAACTGACGGGGGATTGATCGGCTTACTTACGAACGGACGGAAGTGCTTTGCCCGCCTTAAGCGCGTCCAATGCTTTGTGAGCGATTGGGAAACGCTTTTCACTGAATCGAAGTTCCGGCCGGGCTTTGAGTAAATCATTCTTCCATTTAAAATACTGTTTACGCTGCTCGTCCTTGAGCCCGCGCCACTTACTCATGAGTTCCGCCGTGGTGACAGGTCTCCCTTCCTTGTCTCGCTGGACCTTATCCCGTCTCCCGGGAACGGACGCGGCAGGATCAAGAGCACCCTCTTCGTAGGAAAACTCAAACTCACTTCCTTCATAGGAAATCGTTACTCCGGTATCCCGTGGCCGGGTCCCGCTCACCTCGACCAGAGACATCCCGAGTTCATTTATCTCCCGATCACTCACCGTGATATTTTTCTCAGTCTTCCGATGCTGCAGAGTAATAAAAGTGTGTTTGCCGATAGTGGCGACCCCGCGAAGCTTGTAGGTATCTTCCACGCTCACCATTCGTAGAAAGGGCGAATTCTTCATCAGGGGAGCGAACGCATCCTCTCCCAATCCTGTCTCTT
>CAJXQE010000247.1 GCA_913058215.1 uncultured Verrucomicrobiales bacterium | reverse complement strand
CGAGATCAGCCTCGGTCTCGTGGGCTCGGAGATGTGTATAAGAGACAGATGTAGGTGGGGGCCTCAGTAGGAATGCTCAATTCTGCGGAGGTGAACGAGACGATCCGGTCGGCCTTGTCCCCACTGCCGATGCAACAACGACGCGTCTCCAGATCCCAGTCACCGCTCGGCATGGAAATCGCATCCCCGGCATCGAGATCATCGATCCAAAAGAACCCGTGATCCGTGGCGATCACGACCCGCTGATAATCGGCTTCCTCCGCGAGTTTTCGGATCAGGCGAATGATGGCCTGGACCTCCCGGACCTGGTTGGATTTCGAATAGTCGCTCTGGCTCTCACCCTGATGATCGATCTCCTGGCTACGCACCACCAGCAGATCGCAATCCTTCAGACTTTTCACGAGGTTTGCCGTCTTTGCCTTGGTCGCGAAACCTTTGATGAGATCCTCCAGCTTTCGCATGTCGCAACGATCACCGTAAAAGGAACGAATCACTTCCAGGCGTTCGTTGGGTCCCTTGATTTCCTTGCCATCGATAAAGGGTGCTGCTTTCCCTCCCTTGCCATTTTGAATCTTCAGCTTCGTATCCGCCTGCGGCAGGAGCGAGGCCATGCCGAAACGCGTCACGCACGGGAGCAAGGCACAGGCAGGCTTAATTTCAGTGCGGAAATACTTGGCCAGTTCCTGATCGAGCTGAGCACCGAACTCGTAGCGCAAGCCATCGACGAGGATGTAGACCACCCGTTCGTTTCGTTCGAGGGCGGGCCCCACGGCACGGTCGAAGGTGCACGTATTTCGATCCACACCTTGAAATGGCCACCCCTCTGCTGTGATAGTTTGAAACAAACGATCCTGCACTTCGTTGATGAGAGCTCGGTATTCCTTCCGCGCCGACTCGATGACCTCGGCCACTTCATCGAAGTCATAGCCCGCTTCGCTGACCGCTTGTTCGAGGAGCCGCTGCGTGGTGTCGATCTCGACGAATCGTTCCAGGTAAAATTCAGTGAGCGCTTTCCCGGATTTTGCCGTGTCCTTCAGGTTGAGCCTCACCGACTCGGCCTTCCTGAGGAGGCGATAGGCATAGCGGGCGATCGTCCAGAGGAGTTGGCGCTCTTCGTGGTTAGCCCATAGTGAATGGATGCGTCCTTCGAGAATCGTTCCGGCCGCCTCCCAGTCCGGCTTTGCCACCTCCTGTGAAAACCGGGCGAGAAAGCTGCGTTCTTCAAAAGCGAAAGTATCCCGATCACCGAATTCGTGGATACTGGCACAGGCGTCCGCCAGATCGAGCTTCTCCGATACCGCCACGGCTTCAAGCGCATAGACATCCTGGTAGGCTGACTCCCGCAAACGATCGCAGAGACTGTTGATCAGCGTAATGTAAACAGGATCGGCTTTCGGCACCGTTTGCAACTCTTCCGGCAACTCACCAGGGAGATCGGCAGAAAACTCGCTGAACAGGACGAACTGCCACAGCCTGTCCCGGAGGGTGTCAGGCTTGCTTGCATTCCCGTTCACCGCGTATCCCAGGGCATTCTGGGCGAGAGCACGGAATTCGGAGGACCAGCCCTTGTCCTTTTCCAGCTCTTCCCGCTGGCCATCGGTGGGGCAGAGAAACCCGAGGAAGACTTCTTTTACATTGTCGGTTCCAAAGATGGATTGCAGGCGCGGTGCCTGCACCCCACCGGTGCGAAGCGAGTCGACCATGTCGAAAGTAGGCTCCGTTCCATTTGCAAACAGTTGCTCGATCTCATCGACCCGGTCGGGCAGATAGTTGCGGCAGATCTCATGAAAGTCGTCGCCTGCCCCCTTGGGAAACTCCGCTCCGGCAATCGCAAAAGCGCGAAAAGGATCCGCGATTTCGTTGGCCTTGGTCTTCGGGTTGGGATTCCGGGTGTAGAGGACGAAGGATTTTTCACCCGTCTCGTCCGCTCCCAGTTCTTGAAAGCATTTCCACGCATCGGCCCTCGCCCCGAGAGGAGATGTTGACGCATCGACGACCGTGCAATGATCGCCCCCCAAGTCCCGGGCCACCTCAGAATAGCGGCCCTCAGGATCGTAGATGACCAGTGCCCGCCGCTTGGCGAGCCGCTTGCCAAAAAATTCGTCGCGGATGAAATCGTGGAGAGTCATTGCGAATCAGCTTGGAAAAGATTGTTTCGGAGCCTCCAAATCTCACGCAACTTGGCCACATACTCTTTCTGAATTTTCTCAAACTCCTCGAAGGTCCATCGGTCCTCATTGGCGAGACGCGTAGTCAGCTGAAAAGGACTCGATCCATCTTTGCCGAGGAAATACTTATCCTTTTTCGTCGCGAATTCAAAATTGCGGGCAGCCGAGTTCTGCTTTCGGTTCAGTAGGGCAAGATTCGCGAGTCGGTGAACATTTTGCTCACGCACTTCCTGGTCTGGCCACCACTGCATCCACTCGCCCCCCTCTATCGGGTTCTGAGGAAGGATGTGCTCCACACTGGTGTAGGGTAGATTGTAATTCGCCTCGCCCGAGGACAGAGCCTCGTCGAGCCGGAGCATGATAGGGAGTCTCTTCGCAGCAGGTGAAACCTGATAGATATTTCCATCGAGGACTCGGACCACATCGTCCTGCTCCTCTCCAGACAGCTGCAAGGGCGAATCATCTGCGTAAAGATCCCCGCCCTCTTCCATCACCTTCATCAGGGCGGCGTAACGCTCGATGCGGTGATTCACTGTGAATCGCAGGAGCCACAAGCCCATAGCGAGACGCTCCAAGTCTTTGAAGAATCGCAGAAGGCTATCCAGATCGTCGTGATTCTGAGACAGGAAAAGTAGCGCAGGGGGCATCCAGTCCCGATCCCGAATTCGACGCAAATAGCCAAACAACCGATTCAGCTTCGAGGCATCGAGTGAACTCTCGTAGGCCGAACCATTAATTTCACGAAGGGCATCACTGTAAGGAATCAACTCCTTATCAATAAACTCCTTCGGGTGAGTCTTGGCTTTCACTTGTGCGCGAAATTCATTCAGAATCGTGCCCCGAGCCTTTTTCTTCCCGTGAATCATTCGAATATAGGAGAACAGCTCAGCAAAGTTCTCCGTCCCCAGGTTTTCCTCCGACTCCTCCCATTTATTCGTGTAAACAGACTGTTCGGATTCCGAAATAGCACCGACGATCTCTGCCTTCAGAATGTCGGCCACCGAGAGATCCATGCCTCGGTCATTCAGCACGGAGAATATGCGAAAAGCGGAGTCGAGATCCGGAGTCGAAACGATGATGATGAAGGTGTGTTGAACGATATACCGTGCAAGGTTGGCCCTCTCTTCTTCGGTCAATTCTTCAAGGCGTTCATAGAGAAGGATGGCGTTCCTGCGCAGCCGGGCCTGGGGATCCGGAAGTTTGTCCTGGTTGGCCTTGAGATCGTCGATTCCCTCCGCCTTGAGAATCTTGTCGCGGAAGAATTCGCTGTCCCGCTTGCGTAGCGTCAATCGGAATCGATCCTTGGTTCCCTTGTATTCGTTGCCTTCCTCCAACAACATCTCTGTCACTGCCTTAACGCCTTTCTCGGGAAGAAGAAATCTAAGTGCTGACAGGAGCAGTGAAAGAGTAGTCAGTCGTTGCTGTCCATCGATGACCTCGGACTCACTCTCGTTTTCCTTCTTGATCAGGACGATGCTTCCCAGAAAATACGGCGTCACGTCCGCCCCCTTCAAACTCTCCTTCTGCGCGATCACAAGATCATCGATCAACTCATTCGCCTGATCTGTCTCCCAAGAATAGGGGCGCTGGTAGGGGGGGATCGTAAACGCGTATTTGTCGCTGAACACGTCGCCTATGGTTTCTTCGTGGCCGTTGATTCTTCCCATGGTAAATTTGTGATTGGATTAAAGTATTGTTAGTTGAGGCTTCGTTTAAGATCAGAAAACCAGTTTCCCGACTCCCGGTGAATGATTCTTCGGACCTCGTGACGATGCATATTGAGAAGGTCGGACTTGGTCAGGCGGGAGAGCTTGCGCCAGTCGCCACGGATCACGTAGATCGCGTTGCCCACCCAGGGACATTCGAGAACCGCCCGGCTGGCTCGGTGAAAGAGAAACACAAAGTAGCCATCGAACTCGTCCTTCCCCTGGTAGACTTCGTCTGGGTGAAGGGTGGCAATTTTCTCCAGGCGTGAGGCATCGAGCTGTTTGGTAGGGTAGCGACGTTGGATCGCCTCGACGCTGCGAGAGACCCGGGGCCAGATCGATTCCCCTCCCGGGAGAATCACCCAGTTAATCTCTTGAACGACGGGTAGATCGCTACCGCTTGTCTGGATCTCTTCGATTTGTTTTCGGAGGCGGGCGATCGCGTTCTTCTTGATCAGGTGTGCATTCTTCCTCCCGGCAATGAGTCTCCCGAGTTTGACCCGCTTTCGCAGATCATCGATATGTTCATCCCAATAGTGTTGCAGCTCTTTGATACGACGCTGCTTTTCCTGCCATTCCCGAAAAACAGTCTGGGATCGAGGCACCAGTTTGCCCTTAGTATTGCGCCGTTTGGGCGGGGCCGGGAGATTTTTTGGTCGTTCAGGAATATGATCGAGGGCCTGCTTTTCCTGCTCCTCAGTGAACCAGGGGATCTCCTGATCAAGCCGCCACAATACCCCGTCAAGAATATCGAGATCCGGGGATAAGACCTCGGGACGCCATCGCCCGTTGGGATCCTTTCCCTGCAGACAACAATCGGCATAGTCGCGGATATCAGCGAAGTCAGACATCTCCGGCTCGCGACCGAGCCAGCGCGATTCCTCAGCATCATCATCGGGAAACAGCTTCGATACCGGAACCGGACCATAGTATGGATTCGGCACACTCATCCTTTGTCTTTCTCCAGCGGATTAACGAGCAGTCGTCCCTCTTTCATCGCTTTTTCGACTTCCTCCTCATCGGGCTTCCGGGGTTTCCATTTGCCTTTGTCGTCTTCCTCCCAGAAGAGATCTTCAACGTCGTGAGCAATCGCGATGCTGCGGTCGGTGCGGCAGGTGTCGAGGACACGCCCGGGCCAGATCGTGTAGGCGAGATGCGCCCAGTCGTAATCGCCATTTTCGAGTGTCTCCCAGCACTTCTTCAGCTTGTTTCGCCACGTGGTGAGACGAAAGAGTTTCCAGAGCGGAGCGGCGGTGATCATGACGCCGTCGTTCAGGTTTGGCTTCCAAGGGAGGTGCGCGATGCGGAGCAGTTCGTCGCGGAAGGCGTTCAATTCACCGATGAACATTTCGAGCTGCTCCCACTCCTTCTGTTCCTTGGCGCTGCGGTCGTCTGCCTTATCGCTAAGGGATTGGAAACGAGCGGTCACTTCCTCGATCTTCGGTTCGACGAAGTCGGAGACGCTGGCGAAGAGGGTCTGGTCGGTGAGGCGGTGATAGTAGAGCCACAAGGTGTAGCTGCCGGATTCGGTGGAAAGCGGCCAGTAGATGGGGGCTTGGCGACGGCTTTTGCTGTAGCGGGAGAGGTGGTCTTTGAAGAACTTGCCGCCCGCTTTGCTCTCGGCGAAATAGTCGCGCAGGGTGCGGACACCGAGGATCTCGCATGACTCCTGCTCGATCGCTTCGACCCGATCTTTCCAGATGACGGTCAGTGCTTCGCGGACGCGGGAGACGATGTCTTCGTCGTGGCCTTCATCATCGACGAGAATGCCAGGCCAAGTGATGCGTAGTGGGTAGTCGTCGCGGACGTCTGAGGGTTCAGCGGGTAGACCCTCGTCGTTCTGAAGCATGCCAGGAGGGCAAACGGGCAGTGGGTCGAAGGGATCAGGGAGTTCATGCGGTTGCCTGTCGCCCGTGGCGCAACGGATGTCCCAACGACCGAAAACGGCACCTACTAGCCAACTTAAAAAAGCATTTCCTGCCCGTTCCCGCTCGAATAGTTGACGGAACTCTTCTCTGTCTAAATCGAAGTCTATGCTCGCATCATCAATGGCTTGGGTGGAAAGCTCCAATATTGATGCTGTCGAACGCTCAACTCTAGAATGAAGTTGATTTATCGATTCCCTCTGAAGGGAAATCTCTAGTTCGGTTTGTCGAATACACTCTTCCAATGAGGTGCCAGGAAGGCCAATTAACGGCCGGGTTGAAAAAAAAGTCGTTTCGTCAAATTGAAGAATTGAAGGAACTACTCTAACAGCTGCATCCGAACATTCACCGAGTTCATTTGGAAGATCACCATCCGGAAATGGGATTCGTTTGATCACACCTACTTCAAATTGAGGATTCATCTCAATTGAGCCCAGCATCGCCTTTGTA
The DNA here is from genome assembly GCA_913058215.1 of uncultured Verrucomicrobiales bacterium. Classification (GTDB taxonomy): domain Bacteria; phylum Verrucomicrobiota; class Verrucomicrobiia; order Verrucomicrobiales; family DEV007; genus Arctic95D-9. The sequence continues at coordinate 5,311 of CAJXQE010000247.1, read as the reverse complement.
AGCATCGAGACGGCTGATGCACTGAAATACCCTAAAGCGCTCGTCGCCGATCCTATTGGAAAAATGCTCTGACCCCCCACGCTGAAGATCATGCCTGGTGGGTAGTAGCGGGGTGCGAATCGCTTAGTGCGACGAGGAAAAACGAGACCAGCAAGGCCATAGTTACTCTCACTCTTAACGTTCCTGGATGCTGACCCGTAACGCATGCGATTGAACTCCTTGACCTCCCTCCCATCTGCTTCCCAATTTACGACAGTGGAATAATCGTCGAAATATGGCGCGAAACGCTCACCCTTTACATAAGGGACCCAGTTGGTGGCAGCCTCCTTGGCCCGATCATAGTTAGTCAATCGTTGTGGGGCAACCTCTATTCGCAGGCGACAGAACCGATAATCATCTGTCGTTCCTAGACCTTGGACGACACTTCCGGATGTAGGTGAAAATGCCGGAAGCTTTCGAAATGTCTTGAGAAAGTCTGCGTGTAGCCAATAGGGAAATGGGAAGCCAGGAATCGAGCGGAAAACGTGCAATTTGATGATTCGAAGCCCTTCAACATCACCGAACGCGCTGTCAAAGTCCCTATCTGTTGCCGATGCAAAAAACGTAGAAGGCGATTGTGACGCATCTGTCCCTTTTTGGGCAACGTATGCCGTAGTTTCAACCATCGCGCCATCTAGAACACCAAGTCCCAGATCAATCACTAGACAAAGCAAGCTGCGTTCTCCGAAAAGATCTTCCCGCCAGTCCTGATAGGCAATTGTAAAGAGAGGTATTCGTGTGCTTATCACCCCGTGTCGCCCGTTCGATGCCAAGAGTTGAATTCCGCGATCAACAAATGCGGGGGCTAAATCGAATTGAGCCGAACAATAAGAGCGCTTGAGCAATTCGAACATTGGGCGAGGAGGATCCCCAAACGGCGGATTCATCACCACCGCATCATACCGCTTCCGACACAGATCAATGAACGCGAACCCGCGCGCCGCATCTTCCGCAAACAGTCTCCGCTGATACGATCCCTCCCCCGCCCCTTCGGCATACCGCTCCAGCAGCCTATAAATCTCCTCCTCGGCCTGATCAAAAAATTCCACCGCCGAGACCGCCGCCAAATCCTCCAACGTGAACTCTCCCAAGGCCAGCTCCTGCTGCACCCCGGTCCGCTGGTCACTCGCCGCCAATTCCGCCGCCGAAAACATTTCCCCCTCGGCCTTGCCGATCTTTTCCCAAGCTTCCCGGGCTTCGCGAACGATCGTAGAGACCTCTTCCTCGATCTTGAGCAGCGATCCCGCCTCCCCGGCCAGTTCCATCTTTGCAAAGGTGGTCCGCACCATGTGGGCGATGACGGGATGCAGTTCCTTCGTGAAGGCGGCCAACTGCTGCTCATCCCCCGGCATCGGTTCGGCACAGACGATGTTCGAACGCTCCACGACGGGCCGATCTCCCGGGCGAACGCTCTGTCCCTTCCACGAACGCTGCGCCCGCAACCAGAGTGACAACCCGGCGATCTGCGCCGCCCGGGGATCGATGTCGACCCCGTGGATATTGTGCTCGATGATGAGCCGGGGCACCTGCCGCTGAAAGTCCTCGAAGGATTCGAAATCGCCCTCAGGCAACAGCCCTCGATTCCAAGCCTCCTCGTAAATCGTCTCGTAAAGATCAAACGCATAGAGCCCGAAGTGCATCGATCCGCAAGCAGGATCGAGCAGGCGAATCTCGCGAGGATCTTTGAACGGTCGCGGCGGGACAAAGACGGGTTTGTTGAGAAGCTCCTCCTGGCTCAGTTCCTGGATCTTCAGCGCCGCAGTGTTGATCCGGGCGAGCCGACAGAAATGGGTCCAGAGCGCGCCCCAAGTCTCGTCGTCACTATTCTTCGGGTCTTCGTTGGCGACGAAGTCGGCCAGGGCCGCCCAGACCACCGCCAGCTTCTCGAGATCGTCATTCGAGAGATCTTCCCGGATTGCTTCCACGATGTCCTTCAGCCGACGATCCTTGCGAGGATCGAAATCGTCGTCGTCCAGGATTTCGGGGAAGGTGGAATCGGGCAGGGCGAGCGCCACGAGACGACCCTCGGCCTTCGCCTCGACATCGAGCTGCGAGAGGTCGCTGGCCCAAGCCTGCTCGACCCATTCGGGCAAGGCCGACTCCAGCCTTTCCTCCCCGAGAAACGCCAGGCTGTCCGCCAGCTTTTCCCGAGAAGAGATCAGGCGATCCAATTCCGTAGGAGATACCGGATCGCAGGCTTCCGCCTTCGCCGCGATCACCCAGGCTTCCCACACCTGCCGGGCCGCCCGGGCGTAATCCTCGTTATTGAAAATGAGGCCTTCACGGATGATGCCGCGCTGGATGGAAAAGAGCAGCAGCCACTGATCCAACAGGGTTGCGTCCTCGACCTGACCCTGTTCGATCGCCCGCTCGCCCCGTTCCCGCACATAGTCGTGCACATCTCCGAGGCGCATCTTCTCAGCAACGATGTAGCCATCGATGGCGAGCGCAACGGCGGTGATCTCTTCCCAGCCGGCTTCGAATTCCGCAGCGGCGAAATTTCCCTGACGGACTTCTTTGACCCAATCGCCGCATTCTTCTGAGACATACTCCTCAGCATCGAGCATGAAGATCTCGTGCGGTCGCCGAACTAGGTATTCACACTGATCCAAGAGGCGGGTCTCTCCCCGGCACATCTCATACCAGATCCGCCCGAGGGTGTTGTCAGTCAGGAACTGGACGACGTAACGCGGGGTGAAGAACTGGTTCCGCACCGCCAGCTCCCGGGAATTGCGCGGAGCCGCTGAGGCTTTGCGCATCGCGGTGCGTTCCTCCTTGCTGTTCCAATACTGGTAAACCCAGCCAATCGTTTCGTCCTCGCCCCAGAGATGATTGACCTCATCGCTGTTGAGCAGATCCAGGAGATCGAGCAAGGCCCGCTCCCGCGGAAAGATGAGTCCCTGCGGTGAAAACCGATCAAAGAGTGGGGCCAGGTCGAGCGTCAGCTCGTCGAAAAGACAGAAGAGATAGCTGCGGTAGCGATCGAAGCGGTCCCCCATGTCGGTGCCAGCCGTTTGCTCGTAGAGCTGGAATCCGTCGGAGTCCATCCCGCCGCTGATACAGGCCGGGAGGATATCCCGCTCCTCCGCCATCCGCAAAGCCGCGAGCCGATTGACGACCGTGAAAGCCTGCTCCAGCACAAGCCGCTGCACCGCCCGAGCCCGGACTACCTTTTCAGATCCGCTCCCCGAATCCGTGGCCGCATAGTGCGCGATGAGATCCCGAAGAACTTGCGCCTTTTCCTGTCCCGCTGCGTCGAGATCGAGATCGTCGATGGACGCGATCTCCCCCGTGGGCTGAATCCCGTAATACTCCTGCAACTGCGCCGTGATCTCACCCCCGAGTTTGTCGTAGGTGCCGCAGAGTAGTTTGCGGCATTGCTCGACAGCGGAGCGCAGCTTGTTGCGGGTATCGGTATCAAAGGCCATGCGTGAAAGTCAGAAAGAGGAAGCGGCGAAGTAGATCAGGATTCGGGAGTCGAATCGGAGGGGTTCGGTTGGGGGCGCTTGACCTTGCCGGTAAACAAGAGATAAACACCTAAGGCGATGACGCCGACAATGAAGATGGCGATGAAGACTAGGGTCCAATTCACGTGCGGAGCAATATCGCTGATGGCCGCAGTCGGTAGGGACATGGCTCCGTCAATAAAGGGCTCAGGATTGTCGATGAACGCAGCCAGCGCCGCCCCTACTACGAGAGCCCCTTTGTTTTTCCAGATAAAGTCGGCTGCTTTGTCGCCATAACGCCCCACGACATCCAGTAGTTTTCCGCTCTGCTGACCGGGCACGATGACACCATCGTCAACAAGGTTCACCAAATGACGACCTTGAGCAGGCCCCACCGCATTCAGCGCCTTCACCCCGGATTCACCCGTCTGCTCAATGAGTGGTGTGGCGATTCCTTTGTGCTTCATGACCGCCTCGGCTCCTTCATCTCCGTATTTCACAAAGATCGCCATGCCCTTCGGCTTTGCGACAACCCAGACTGCTTCATCCCCGTGTCGGGCCATCAGCTTCACCACCCCTACACTGTGCTCACCGGCATCAGCAATGACATCAAACGCTCGCGGTCCGACTTTGCGAATCGCAGTGACGCCATCGTCTCCGTAGCGAGTCGAAATCTGGACCACCTTTTTGGTCATGGTCTCGACCGATTCCCCAGCAGCTTCTTTTCCGAATTTTTTGAGGACAAACTCGGCCACTTCCCGGGCGGCGGCTCCTTTCTGTGCGGCTGCATTCGAAGCTCCAAGCACAAACAGGATCGGTAGGATATAAAAGTATGGTTTCATGTCAGGTGTTGCTTGGGTCAAGGATGTCATCCATGGCATCACGACGGCTCTTGGATTGCAGTCCTGCGATTGTTTCCAGCTCCTGCCGGACTCCAGCGACGGCCTCGTCCGTGTCGGTCGCAGGGGCTCCGTCGATAATGAGCCTTTCCAGTTTTGTCAGCTCGAACTGAATCGTTTGGGTGAGATCACCCTCGGGATCTCTGAAGTAGTCGATTGCCCAGCCGAGGACAGAATCAATGATGAGAGCAAAGAGAAAACTTAGTCCTAGTGTATATGGACTAGCGGCGGCTCCAGTTGCAAGGATGCCCACGGAAAGACCCATTCTTGTTGCGATCGATGTAGCGACCCGGACGAGAACTTTTGCCGCGATTGATGACGCGATCGAGGAACCTATGAGAGTAGCAGTCTCAACTCCCACTTCACCATAGGCCTTCATCGCGGAACGCTCGAAATTATGCTCGATGGATGTTAGGGTCTTGCTCTTGAAACGATTCAAATCCATCTCTGAATCGAGAAGTTCGATCGGCACGTCTTCTCGAACCGCAGTGAGGAACTGGTTGTTCACAGCACCACCATCACGAGCGACAAAATCCTCAACCGCATTTTGAATCGTCTTCTCTAGTGCCTTGGAGGTGAAGACATGATTGGCAAACTGTTCCTCGACGAAAGTCCTGTGCTCGGTTTCCTCTTTCCAGAACTGGGCCTTGTCTTTGATCAATTTCCACTTCGAGCCCCAGCCCAGCATTTCCTTGGAGAATGCAGGAACGCCCCTCTTGGCCTTATTGAAAAACTTCTCAATATCCTTTACCCGCGTCTCGATGTGGCCCGCTGTCGATTGGTCGCTTTTCGTAAGGTGCTGGCCCACCTTCTTGCGGGCCTTCTTGAGCGCCAGTTTTCGGGCTTGTCTCTCGGCCTCAAGCTCAACTTCTTCTGTCTCTTATACGCATCTCCGAGCCCACGAGACCGAGGCTGATCTCGTATGCC
>CAJXQE010000246.1 GCA_913058215.1 uncultured Verrucomicrobiales bacterium | reverse complement strand
CTACACTATCCTCTTCGTCGGCAGCGTCAGATGTGTATAAGAGACAGGACCTGCACCGGCCTGCGATCGAGTCGCTCAATCATATCGAGGACAATTTCCTGGGCCTCCATCGTTCCCATCACAATGATAGAATTTGACTGCCGGTCTGCGATGATTCTCGTTTTCCCGACGAGGACTGAAATGGGTGCCACTTCATCGATAGGGAAAGAAATTTGATCGACGCGACCCCCAAGCTCGGCATCTGCCGTCTGGTTTTGAGTGTTCCGGTTCTGATTGTTCTGCCCACCCGAGTTTGCGCCGGTTAAAGTTGCGAGCTGGGAGCTGGTGACGGGAGTTGGGCGGGAAGCGATCTGACGACCTCCCGGCAACTGAGTCTGCCCGGTACCGGTGTCCTGAAGGATATCGACAATCACGGGAAGAATGTCATTGGCTTTCACATACATTAAGGGCCTCTCGATCGGCTCCTGAACATCGAGCGGTTGATCGAATTCACGGATCAGCTCCAAAACATAAGCAGCATCGGTTGGGGATGCGACCACCATGACGCGGTTCATGCGATCATCGGGAATCAGCTGGGCAGCAGGTTGATTGGAAGATCCCACGCTGTTTGCAGCGTTATTGTTGTTGTTATTCCCCTGCCGGTTGTTGTTATCTTTATTATCGCCCTGCTTCGGCTGATTCGTTTGCCCACTGACAGTTCGCCCGGAATCCGTCTGGCGCTGTCTTTCCTCCATCCTCGCATCCATTGCCGCCTGGATAATCTGAGCAACAATATTCGCTTCTGCATATTTCAAATGCACAAACTCTGTGATCAAAGGCGCATCTTCGATAGGATGATCAAAGATTGTGCGCAGCCGAATTATCTGGCGGACAATCGGAGATGTCTCTGTGATGAGAAGTCCCGATGGATTCAATACAGGAGTGATCCGGCCGAACTGATTCAGAACAATATGATTTCCGAGCAAGGTAGCTGCATCCTCCGGTGAGATGTAATCCAGCTCCATGAAATATCCGACAAGGGATTCGCCCTCAGGTAATGCATTCGCATCAGTGTAAATGACGACTCCTTCGCTGAAAGATGCACTTTGCCCGGATGGTCGCTGACCACCTTGAAGTACTTTCACACTTTTTCCGTCTTCCTCCGCAACGACGATATAGCCATTCACCAACAAAGTCGCTTCGATCAATTGGATCGCTTCAACTTTTGTGACTTCGGCAGGAGTAACCAGACTGACCTGTGGCCCTTCGAAAACCGTGGAATCTTTGATTACCGGCTTTTCAATCAATCTCTCGTAAATGTTAAGAAGATCGTTCACCGGGTTCAACGGAAACTGCAGACTGACCTTATCCCCAACGATAGCCCCCTGAGTGTTAGCGGCAGGAGCCGGTCCACCGGGAGCAGGACGTTGAGGCGCAGCGGGTGCATCCGCATTTTGAGCCGCATTGTTGTTATCCTGAGCGAACCCGCTTGGCCCGGCCATCCAGAAAAAAGAGAGAACAGTGGTGAGCGCAATAGTGCGAGCCCACGCTTGCAAAAGCGGCGTGTGATCTGTGTTCATGTGTGTTTTGTCCGTGTAGACGAGTAGAGGAAACACCGGCTTATCTCAAATGGTTCGAAAAATTCGATGATCCCGCTGTTTTTTACTCCATCGTGCCGGATTCGACAACTGCCCTTTTCGGTTTCTCCAAGTGCGCACCTATGAAAAATGCTAGGAAATGCAACAGCTTGAAAGGGGTGTCTCAATCCACCTGGCTCTCGATGGAACCGTCAGCCAAATGGGTTACGATCGCATCGCCGGACTTCACATCTTGAACCGAAGTGACGGTGTCCCCCCCCTTTTTCACTGTCATCGAAAATCCGCGCTGAAGGACCGAATCCGGACTAAGGGAATGCAAAAGAGTTGCTGCCCTTTTCATTCTCTCGCTGGCTGCGGAAATTCCATTTCGATACGTGCTCTCGAAACGATTCATCACCGTTTCCAAATCGCTCTGCGCCCTCTCGATGCGGCTCTCCGGTTGAATCGTCTGAAAAACACGGTTCACCCCGTCGAGTTGGGCAAGCTTGGTTTCCAGTTGCCTCGAGAGTATTGACTCCATCTTTTCTCCAAGGAAATCTGTCGTCTGAACCCATCCCTGAACTTTCCTTTCGGGTTCACGGGCTTTGAGTTCGCGCCACAGCGAATGCACCTGAAACCGGGCGTCACCAATTCCGTTGATGGCCGCTGAATCCATTCGTCCCGCCAGCATTTCCAGATGACGCACCAATGCCGCTCCATCCGGAACCGCATTTTCCGCCGCAGCGCTCGGCGTCGGTTCGCGACGATCCGCCACGAAATCCGCAATCGTAAAATCGATTTCGTGCCCGACTCCGGACATTACAGGGATCGTCGAATCTGCAATCGCGCGTGCCACCTGCTCTTCATTAAACGCCCACAAATCTTCAATACTCCCTCCTCCGCGGGTCACCATCAGCAAATCGATCTCCGGATATTTCTCGCGATCTTCGAAAGCCCGCACCGCTTCCGCAATTTCGGCGGCGGCCCCTTCCCCTTGAACCCTGACCGGGCTGATCACCACCCGAATCCAGGGGGCGCGACGTTGCAGGACATTGAGGATATCCTGAATCGCCGCTCCGGTAGGCGAAGTCACGATCCCAATCGTGGCGGGAAATGCAGGGATTGGTTTCTTCCTCTCCGCAGCGAACAGCCCTTCCGCCTCCAGCTTTCGCTTCAGCTCTTCAAATTTCGCCTGGAGATCGCCATGCCCCTTCAACTGCACCAGACGAGCTACCATTTGATATTGGCCGCGCGCTTCGTAGACGGAAATATCGCCCTGAATCTGAACCTGCAGGCCATCTTTCAGAGTCGTCGGATTCCGGGCTGCAGATCCTTTGAAAAAGACACAGGAAAGCTGAGCTCCCGGATCCTTCAGGGTAAAATAATGGTGGCCTGAGCCCGGCAGACGATGATTGCTGATTTCACCCTCGACCCAGACGGTTCCATAACGGCCCTCAAGCGTATCTCGAATGTCGCGGGTCAATTCCGTGACGCTGTAAACCTCTTCCGGCATTTCAAATAAGGGTTCACCCGCGCATCTGCTTTGTCGCCTCCGCCATATCCGGCGCTTTGAAGAGGGAAGTGCCGGCAACCATCACGTTCGCTCCGTTCTGGCCGGCGATGTGAACCGTTGTTGCATCAATTCCGCCATCGACTTCGATATGATAGCTCAAACCATGCTCTTCACGAAACTCACGGCCAGCTGAAACCTTGGGCATAGTCTCGGTTTCCATAAAGGCCTGGCCACCAAAACCCGGCACGACAGTCATCACCAGCAGAAGATCGATCTGATCGAGAAAAGGGATCACATCATCAAAGGGCGTTGCAGGATTCAGAGCCAAGCCACAACCGCATCCCGCCTCGCGAATCGCCCCCAGAGTTTTCCCGACATCGTGCTGAGCCTCCACATGGACCGTGATTCGATCCGATCCCGCCTTCACAAAACGATCCAGATAGTGATCCGGTCGTTCGATCATCAGGTGCACATCCAGAGGCAATTCGGTATGCGGACGAACCGAAGCGACGAATTGCGGGCCAAAAGAAATATTGTCGACGAAATGACCGTCCATTACATCGAGGTGGAGCCAGTCAGCGCCTGCCTCTTCGGCCCGTTTGATTTCCTCACCTACTTTTCCCCAGTCTGATGCAAGGAGAGAAGGGGCAATGATTCGTTGGTTGCAGTCGCTCATGTTTGCGCATTATCTATACGCTTTTACCCAACCGCAAAAACTTTGTCGGTTTTCTCTGTTTATGTTTCTAGAAAATCCTGAAGAAAATGAGCCGCCTGCCATCGATCTGGCCAGCGACACCTTCCTCATGAGCCAGGCAATGAGGCAGGCTCAAAAGGCTTACCTTGCCCATGAAGTTCCCGTCGGTGCGATTATTGTTCACGGAACGAGAATCATAGCACGTGCGTCCAATCAGGTAGAAACCTTGAAGGATGCAACAGCTCACGCAGAAATGCTCGCGCTGACTCAGGCACAGGCTTCATTTGGTGACTGGCGACTCACGGACTGCGACCTCTACGTGACCAAGGAGCCATGCCCCATGTGCGCTGGAGCGATTCTTCACTGCCGGATTCGGCGGGTCATTTTTGGCTGTGGTGATGAAAAAGGAGGCGCTGCCGGCGGGTTCATCAATCTGCTCAACCAGCCGACGCTGAATCATTCCAGCGAAGTGACCCCGGGCGTTCTAGCGGAAGAGTCAAAATTGCTACTCCGCGAATTCTTCCTCGAAGCCCGCCTCAAAAAGAAAGCGGGCGAAGCTCGCAACGAAGAGGCTGAATAGTTTCCTGCCCCTCCCATGCGTTTTCAAAACCTCGCCCCTCACCCCACGATCGGGGGAAACTCCTACTTGCTGCAACTCGGGGAAACCCGATTCGTTCTCGATGCCGGGTCGCATCCCAAGCACACGGGAAGATCAACTCTTCCGCTCTACGACCTTCTCGAACCGGATTCACTCGACGCCATTTTCGTGACTCATCCGCATCTCGACCATATCGGTTCACTGCCCTGTGTGGTTCGTGATCATCCGGATGCTGCGGTAACCATGACAGAAGGCACATTGGAATGTGGACAGGCTCTGCTTCACAATTCCGTTAATGTCATGAAGGCCCAACGGCGGGAATTGAATGAGAAAAGCTATCCTCTCTACACCCACCGTGAAATTGAAGAGATGGCGCGCTTCTGGTTTACTCAGGCCGTCGGCGCACCATTTTCCTTTGGCGAACGGGACAGAGTTCGCTGTGAATTCTTCCGGGCTGGCCATGTTCTGGGTGCCGTTGGAGTTCGTTTCGAGTTTGAGGGTGAGTCCGTTTTTTACACAGGCGATGTGCACTTTGAGAATCAAACGGTGACTCGTGCCGCCGATTTCCCTCGAGAGAAGATCGGTACTCTCATCCTGGAAACCACCCGGGGAGCGGCTCCCCGTGAGGAAAACTACACGAGAGAGCTAGAGAAGAAGCGCTTCGCTGCTACGATCGCTGCCGCTTTGAGAAGGGGCGGTTCCGTTTTAATTCCAGTCTTCGCATTTGGAAAAACCCAGGAGGTCCTGATGATGCTGCAGGAACTTTACGACGAGGGCGAACTCGAGGAAGTGCCCGTCCATATCGGCGGTCTCAGTTCGAAAATGACCTACCTCGCCGACAAGTTTGCCAATCATGCAGGGAGGCATCATGAAGGATACAAATTCCTGGAGCACTTTCCCAATCTGCAGGTCCTTAAGCGAGGCCAGTCTGAGCCCGACTTCAAGAAAGGCGAAATTTATGCGCTCTCGAGCGGCATGATGTCGGAACACACGGTCTCCAATCGATTCGCAAAGCACATTCTCTCTGATCCAAAAAGTGCGCTTCTGTTCGTCGGATACGCGGACCCCTCGACACCCGGCGGAAGAATCCTGACTGCGGAACCGGGAGATCGCGTCACGATGAATGAGTCATCGCGGGAGACTTATCAATTGAACTGCACGGTAGATAAATTCGACTTCAGTGGACACGCCACGCGCGAACAGCTGGCCGAATATGCGGTCGACTGCAAGCCAGACCGAGTCATTCTGGTTCACGGAGACGAACCCGCGAAGAAATGGTTTAAGCAAGAACTCCAACAGCGCCTGCCGGACTCGAAGATCTTCATCCCAAAACCGGGCGAGATCCTGGAGTTATAATCAATCGTCTTTCAGTTTTGCTTCGAGTGCTTTGACCCGGCTCATCAGATTTCCGAGCTGCTTGATTCTCATGCTCTGACGCCTGTCCTCTTTGAGAGGCCTGGCTGGATAACCGAAATAGGTCCCACCCGGTTCGTTCACGCTGGAAATAATGCCGCTTCGGCCTCCAAAGGTGGTTTGATCGGCGAGAGACAAATGTCCCGCCACTCCACACTGAGCTGCCAGAGTGACGTAGTTGCCAATTCTCGTGCTTCCGGAGATACCTGTCTGAGCAACGATAATGCAATGCTTGCCGATCACGCAGTTGTGGCCAATTTGAACGAGATTATCGATCTTGGTTCCCTCACCGATCACGGTTTCCCCGAAACGCGCACGATCAATGGAAGTATTTGCTCCGATCTCGACATCATTCTCAACGCGCACGATTCCGAGCTGCTCAATTTTGACGTGTTTCCCGCCGGCAAATTCGAACCCGAAACCGTCTGCTCCGACAACCACGCCCGGATGAATGATCACATTGTCTCCGATAATACAACCTTCCCGAACCGTGACATTCGGTCCAATCTCGCAATTCTCACCAATCGTTGCGTTGTTGCTGATCACCGAGTTCGCCCCGATTCTGGATCCCTTGCCAATCATAACCCCGTCCATCAGGGTCGCATTCGGCGAAACTGATATTTTGTCGGGATCAAAAGTGCAATCAGCCCCGACAAATGCCGACTCTGATACTCCAACAGTGAATGCTGGAGGTTTCACCCCATATTTGCGGATGATTGCATCGAAGGCCATGATCGCATTCTCGACATGAATCAACGCCACTCCGTCCGGAACTTTGACTTCTGTTGTTCCTGTCAAAACCGCACCCGCAGCAGTCTCTCCCAGTTGGGCCGCATACTTTTCATTCCCGAAAAAGCTCACCTGATCCTGTTGCGCTACCTCGAGCGAGGCAAAGCCGCGAATCTCGCCATCGGAATCTCCACCGGAAACCGTTCCACCAACTAACTCCGCAATTTCTCCGATTGTCGTCTTCATATCGTGCGATTTGTAGATAAAAAAAGCGACGGTTGGATGACCGTCGCTTTTAAAAATTAAAGGGTTGGGGAATGAGTTCTTTCCGTAAAAAGAATCATTAGTTCACTGCCGGAGCAGGAGCCGCAGTTCCGGCTGGAGCATTCGCATTCAAAGCGGCAACAACTTCAGCGGTGAGGTCTTTCACATTGGCGGAAGTGTAAAGAATCGCTTTATTCGCTTTAGGAAGGAAGGACTTATCGAAAACAAGGTCCAGGGCCTGTGATTCGACAATCGTGTTCACTGTGGTTTTGATTTCAGTCACCAGTGTGGCTTCCATGTCCTGACGTGCTTTGAGAATTTCAGCAGAGGCTTTCCGTTGAGCATCAGCAATTTCTTTCCCTTTGGCGGCACGCTCGTTGGCAAGAGCCTGAAGCTTCTCCATGGCTGCCTTGCGCTTGTCCTCATTCAGAGAAGTGTCGCGAACAATCTTGTCGAATTCAGCCATTTGCGAAGTCATTTGCTGGTAAGCAGCCTGACGCTCGTCGAGGTTTTTCCGCTTCTCGTCGGCGAGAGCGTTGATTTTCTCCACTTCGAGATTGGTCTTGTAGTAATCGTTGAGAGAAGCCTGCATGTCGATCACAGCGATCTTGAGGCCCTGTGCGGAACTGTTGGAGACTCCGCCGAGCAAAAGAGCGGCAGCTAGAATGAGGAGAGAAGGCAGATTGAGCTTCATTGCAATGATGTAATTGATAGTAGGCAGGTAAAACAAAGAACCGTCGTAGACCTATTCTCAGGCGTACAGGCGGGACTCCGTGATAAAAACGGCGGTCGGAATCGTTTTATTAGAAGATTCCGACCGGGAAAAATTAAAACTGTGCACCAATGGTGAAGTTGAAGCGACCACCGTCGTCATTGAACGCGTCCGTCTGAACTGGAATCGCGTAGTCGAGACGAACTGGAGCGTTCCCGAGAACGAAGAGACGAAGACCAATACCGTAATCAGAATTGATTCCTCCACCGACAGTGCCGGGGCCACCAACCACTTCACCGATGTCATAGAAAGCAGCGACGCGCACTTTTTCAACAATCGGCACAGTGACTTCAGCAGTTCCGTAATATGCCTCTGTGCCACCAAGTGATTCACCACTTACCGCATCACGCATACCCACATCACGATATTCAAAACCACGGAGGTTATTCGCACCACCGACAAAGTGACGAGTGAAGATATGATCCCCATTGGTTGACTGAAAATACTTACCGGAAAAGCTCAGGATACCGTCATAAGGCAACTTGAAGAACTGAGCAGCACTTGCCGAAAAGATGGTGTCATCCACATCGCCACCAATTCCCGCAAACTCAAACCCGGCGCTCACTTTGTGACCGGTGCGCGGAAGGAAGATATTATCACGTGTGTCGTTGACGATATCAAAGCCAACAGAAACCTTGGTAAAGTCGCCGTCTTCAGCCAGAAATGCAGTAGAAGCAGTCGGCTCCGAATCAATCTGAATCTGCTCACCAACCAGCTTCACTACTCCGTAGGTGAATTCGCCGAGAGACTTACGAAGACCAAGGTTGACTCCGTATTGAGTCTGGTCGTATTGATCCGAGAGGAAAAGGAGGTCGCGGTAGTATGCTTCCACGGATAGAGCAAGACGCTGATCCAGAAACCATGGTTCCGTAATCGAGATTGAGAAGTCACGACGCTCACTACCACCACGCAGGCTCAAGCGGAAACGCTGACCGGCACCGGTAAAATCATTACCCCAACCAAACAGATCGAAGTTGGTTTGAGTCACTTCGAAGAATCCAGTCACGCTGTCGATTGAGCTGAAGCCAGCACCGAGGTTAATGGTTCCGGTTGGTTTCTCGGTAACCCGGATCAAAAGATCTTTCTCGTCGAGATAACTCGTATCGAGTGGCATTACTTCAACACTGCTGAAGTAATTCATGTTCTCAAGACGGCGCTGAGTCACGGCCGTCTTAGTGGAATCATAAGATTGACCCGGCTCAAGAGGCAACTCACGACGAATCACCTTGTCCTTGGTATTCTCGTTCCCTTCGATGTGAATCTGACCGATCTTGTATTGGCGACCCTCTTCGACATCCAGAACAACACGGACACCATTTCCGGCTTCTTCCAGGCGCGGTGTCACGCGAGCTTCTGCATACCCCTGAGATCCATATTGATCACCGATAAGCTTCAGATCTTCTTTTAACTTGGCACCGGAGAAACGATCACCCGCTTTGGTTTTCAAGTAAGGGAGAATATCCGTTGTGAGCGGGATGGATTGGACCCCTTGAATCGCTAGGCTTTCAACAAGGTAAGTTCCACCTTCGTCAATCGTGATCACAACATCCACATACTTGGCATCGGCGCGCATTTTTGCGACGTTTACAACGCGAGCATTAAGGAATCCTTTGTCGCGGTATTTATCTTCAATAGAGCGGACATCATCAGCGAGAGAAGAGGAGTCCGTGCTTCCGGATCCACCAAGAAGAGTTTTGAGTCCCTTTTCCTTCTGGCTCATCACCTCACGAAGCTCAGCTTCGGAGAAAGCAGTGTTACCGACAAAGCTCACATCACGGAGAACTCCCTGAGTTCCCTCGTCGATTGAGTAAATAACCTTAGAGTAACCTTCAGAAGTCGCAGGACCGATGCGATAAGTCACCGTAACTTCGGAGAAGCCCTTTTTCTTATACATCTCCTGAATTTCCTGACGAGCCGTTTGAAGAGCGCCCTCATCAATCGACTTGTTCACTTTCAGTTCGACTTTTTTGCGCAATTTGTCGCTGTCGATCAAAGTATTTCCGCGAAATTCAACGCCGCCGTAAAGAGCACGGGTCTGAACAACGATGATAAGACGCACTCCGCCGCTTTGCGATTCAGAGAGAATCTTGACGTTCTCAACATCACCACTGGCGTAGAGCGCCTTTACATCATCATCGATTTTCGCAGGAGAAAGTTTGTCCCCCACTCGTGAAGACAGGTGAGAAAGGATCCGATCCGGAGACACGGACTGATTCCCAACATATTGAACATCAATGGCTTTGATGGTCTTTCCGGCTACCTGCCCATGAGATTCAGGAACAGCTGAAATTGCCAAAGCAAATCCAGCCAAAATCGTGAGGCCACGTAGAGCCCGTTTTTTAACCCGGTGAGGTCTGATGAAATTCATTACAAAGCGATTGTCTTGTCGTTGCGTGTTTGGAAAAAAGATATGAAATCAAGCTTCCCAGATAAACCCCCATAAATAGTTTATTGAGGGCCTACGTCAAGCTCGAATTTGGTGCGGAATACAGTTAATCAGGTTTCTTTTCAGTAGATCTGACACGACCGTATTTCTCCGCTCGCCGAACCTTTTATCGAAAACCTGCCCTTATACAAGCGAAAATAATCGACTTTTATAATTATAAGGTTATCTTAAATATCAATAAATACAATCTTTATTTAGATTTACAAGACAATCGGGGTTCATGCGATACATCCCGCCAAACTTTTTAGAATTTCCCTTTGAGCGATAATTTTTACAGTGAAACCAGCGACTCTCCGAAGACGGAGTTTGATCGCAGCCTGCGTCCTCCGGATTTCGAGGAGTTCTGCGGTCAGGCCAAGGTAAAGGAACGCCTGATGTTAATGATTGAGGCGGCGAAGCAACGCGAAGACGCCCTCGATCACGTTTTGCTCTGTGGCCCTCCCGGTCTCGGGAAAACCACGCTCGCCCACATACTCTGCCGGGCGTTTGGGAGTGAGATCCACATTACCAGTGGTCCTCAGATAGAAAAAGCGGGAGATCTCGCCGGCATTCTCACCAATTTGAAACACGGGGACTTCCTCTTTATTGATGAAATTCACCGGCTCCATCCGGCTATCGAGGAATATCTCTACCCGGCGATGGAGGACTATCAGCTCGATATTATCATCGACCAGGGACCGAACGCCCGCTCCATTTCCCTGAGTCTGCCAAAATTCACACTCGTTGGTGCCACCACCAAGTCGGGAATGCTGACGCGCCCCCTTCTTTCGCGCTTCGGAATCACCAACCGGCTCGATTACTATTCGCCGGAAGAGCTGGTGATCATCATCAAACGATCAGCAAACCTCCTCAACGTGGAGACCAAGGATGAGGGAGCCATGGAAATTGCCTCGCGAAGTCGTGGCACTCCCCGTGTTGCCAACGGACTTCTTCGCTGGGTCAGAGACTTTGCCCAGGTGCGGGCCGACAACATCATTACTCAGGACGTCGCCAAAAAGGCCCTCGGAATGCTCGACATCGACGAGGACGGCCTTGATGAAATGGACAAACGAATCCTTGAAGCCATCATTTACAAGTATGCGGGCGGACCTGTCGGTCTGAACTCACTTGCCGTCGCCGTCGGAGAAGACGAAGCGACGCTGAACGAAGTCTACGAACCCTATCTAATTCTAAAGGGCTTCCTCAAACGAACGCCGCGAGGCCGCGCAGCCCTTCCTTCCGCTTATCGGAAACTCGGCATCGATCCTACCGGAGAGTCCATCGCCGCCCAGGGCGAGCTCCTCTAAACATTCCACCATTACTCTTTTGAAACCCGCTATCTTCATTTCCCCAAACTCGAAGGGAGAATCCAGACCATGAGCGAATTCATGCTGCAAATCGAAAAGCTGTTCCAGGCCATCAGTGATCCGGAATACCGGTTCATCCTGATGGAGCCCCTGATTTTCTACGGAATCATTTTCGGCCTCATTATTTTCATCGCCAGTTTCTTCATGCGAGTTGTGAAGTTTCAAACTGTTGCTCTGATTCTGATTATCCTCGCGGCGATGGCCCATATTCCCTACACCTGTCTCTTATACACATCTCCGAGCCCACGAGACCGAGGCTGATCT
>CAJXQE010000245.1 GCA_913058215.1 uncultured Verrucomicrobiales bacterium | reverse complement strand
GAGATCAGCCTCGGTCTCGTGGGCTCGGAGATGTGTATAAGAGACAGGTGTAATTATTGTGTATTTGAAGAATGATTCAGATGGCTATGATGAACACAATATCTTCGTCACGGAGCAGGATCGGCGGAAAGGCAAGGTGGTTATTCCTGCCGACTTGATTCAGAGCAAAGGCAATATCCAGGTGTGGTTGTTTGGTGAGAACAGGTTTGGAAGGTTAAAGAAGCGACAAGATATTGTCGTAAATGAATAAGGGGAGATTTGCCTGGCTCCTCATAGCCTTGGACAGGGCGAGCGAACACGTTTTCGGTTTCAAATTCCAGACCTTCAATCAGGGTTCAGTCCGGCAAGTTCAGAATTCAAATTTTCCCGGGCCAGTTCTTCACGTGGGGAAAAGTGATCGCTTCGATAAATTTTGCCTTTAAGAAAGTCCTCGAGAATCCGGGAGCGTCCTTCCCGAAATTTTTCCTCCGGAACAAAGTGATATTCCTTCCTGATGTTTTTGACGTATTGCTGATAGATCTCTGGATTTGCAGAAAGCACGAGCAGGTCCAGGTCACAGAGCAGAGTCTCATCCGGGAGGTCCGTTCGAGATTGCCGTGGATCAGTCGCCCGGATTAAGCGCGTTACATCGGATCGAAACTTCGATTCCAGGAAATCCGCTGACCATTTGTCAAAAAGCGCAGCGCTGTCTTCTTCGTTGGTCCCTGATTTCGGATCGTAAACAATATCGTGAAACCAGATAGCAAACTCGATCGCCAAATTTCCCCCGCCGACTTCGTCGTAATCCTTCAGCAGGGTCGAGACGTGATCGAAATTGTGATAATGCCGGTGCTGCTCACTGTAAGCCTCCTCCAAGAGCGTCCAGGCCTCTTCAACGGATTCCGCCGACAGAGTGGCGATCCGTGAACAAAGTTCATCGAATCGCTCCCGTGTGGCCGGCATTTTAAACTCAATTCTAAATCATCGGCGCGATCACGAGCGCGACGACAGACATCAGTTTGAGAAGAATGTTGAGGGATGGACCCGAGGTGTCTTTGAAAGGATCTCCTACAGTATCACCAACCACAGCTGCGCGGTGAGCCGGAGTACCTTTGCCGAGTTTTTCGCCATCTATTTCGATGCCTTCTTCGATCATCTTCTTGGCGTTGTCCCACGCACCACCTGCGTTGCTTTGAAACAAAGCGAGAAGAACGCCGGTGACGGTAACGCCTGCAAGGAGCCCGCCGAGCATTTGCCCGCCGCTACCCTGGCCCATGATCCAGTTTCCACCGAATCCAACGGCGACAGGTGTAACCACTGCCAAAAGGCCAGGCTTGATCATTTGCCGAATCGCAGACTGGGTGGAAATCTCGACACACTTGCCGTACTCCGGCTTGCCATCTGCGGCATCGAAAGTTTTCTGATCGTCCTCTGACCAGTCTTCGTATTCTTTGCCGTCGTTGTCCCGCATTACCTTGAGGGCTTTGGTCAGCTCAGGGATCGTTTTGAACTGGCGCCGAACTTCTTCGATCATCGACATGGCTGCGCGTCCAACTGCGTCCATCGCAAAGGCGGAGAAGAGGAAGGGGAGCATGCCGCCGATAAATAGTGAAGCTACGACCTTGGGATCGAGAATCTCAATACTCAGGGCTATCTCGCGTCCGGGAGTGGCATCGTAGGACGTTTTGAAAGCAGCGAAAAGAGCCAGTGCTGTAAGTGCTGCAGAACCAATCGCGAAGCCTTTGCCAATCGCGGCGGTCGTGTTGCCGACGGCGTCCAGTTTGTCGGTGCGCTCGCGAACTTCAGGCTCGAGGTCACTCATTTCAGCAATGCCGCCTGCGTTATCGGAAATAGGACCGTAGGCATCTACGGCGAGTTGAATCCCTGTATTGGAAAGCATCCCGACTGCTGCGATTGCGATGCCGTAGAGACCGGCAAAGTGATGGGAAACAATAATGGTAACCGCAAGAATCAGAATAGGAATCGCAGTGGAAAGCATTCCCACACCGAGACCGGCGATGATGTTGGTGGCTGATCCGGTTCGGGACTGACGAACGATATTCATGACAGGAGCAGTTCCGGTTCCGGTATAGTGCTCAGTGACATATCCGATTCCGATACCGGCTGCGAGACCGAGGAAAATCGATCCGAATACTCCCAGTGAAGAATAGGTTTTACCGTCAACGATCCAACTGGCTGGAAGCAATTGATTGACGATGAGGAACGCGCCAACCAATAAAATAACACCGGCCATAATCTCGCCGATGTTGAGCGCGCGGTGAGGGCTGCCGCCGGGTTTCACTTTGACCAGGAAAGTTCCCAGAATTGAAGAAATGATTCCAAGTCCGGCCAGAAATAGAGGCAGAAGAACTGCTCCGAGTCCGCCCATCGATGCAGCGAATGCTTCATTCGAAACAAAGACAGCACCCAGGGTCATTGTTGCAATGATAGATCCAACGTAACTTTCGAAAAGGTCTGCTCCCATTCCGGCGACATCACCCACGTTGTCTCCGACATTATCGGCAATCGTAGCGGGGTTGAGAGGGTGATCTTCAGGGATTCCTGCTTCAACTTTTCCAACGAGATCAGCTCCGACATCAGCGGCTTTCGTATAGATGCCTCCACCAACCCGGGCAAACAAAGCAATCGAAGATGCACCGAAGGAGAAACCAGTGATGATTGAAATCACTTTCTGAATCGCACCGTCTTCCGTTCCGATTGTGCTTCCGAAAATTGCGAAGAGAAGTCCGAGACCTAGAACACCTAGACCGACCACGCCGAGTCCCATCACACTGCCACCGGCAAAAGCAACTTTAAGTCCTTCGCCCAGGCTGGTCCGTGCGCCCTGAGTTGTGCGAACATTGGCTTTGGTTGCTGCTCGCATTCCAATGAAGCCGGCAAGCCCGGAGCAGACAGCTCCCATAATAAAGGAAAGTGCTATGAAAGGATGCGTCGCACCTGAGGTCACGTCATTTATGAAAAGAAGAATCGCAACGGCACCAACAAAAATGGCCAGCACTTTGTATTCAGCCTTGAGGAATGCCATGGCACCATCGGAAATGTTTCCGGCGATACGCTGCATCCGCTCAGTTCCCGCGTCCTGCTTGGCGACCCAAGAGGCTTTGAAATAGGTGAAAATGAGGGCAACGATCCCGAATACGGGAATGATATAAAGTAAGGCTGGATTCATTGATTAGGAGGTGATCTTTATACGAAATAGAAAATAATTGCAGATTTGTAAACTGTTAAGATGACGAAATTACCTGATCGGTTCCAAATTTGGCTGAATTCTATATTTCACAAGCAAAGAGAGGGCCTGCAGGCCTTGTGTGCAAGTCAGCGTAATGGCGCAATAAGGCCCATTTTGTGGGAGATAGGGTAACTGGCTAATTCCCTTCGCGAGACTTATCGCAGATGGGGCCGCCTGAATCCGATATTCTTTCTTAAATCTCAGAGTGAGGCATCTCCGAATGTCAGGGCAATCTTCAATGCTGGGGACTTCAGGGGGCGTGCACTGGTTTTCTGGCCTTGGTTTTCAAGATAGCCCAAACAGATTGAGGGGGGGGGTATGAGAAATCAGATTCCGGAGAAGATAGCCTGTTGTCGTATAGCAAGAGTCGCGACTCTGCTACCGGCGTCAGAAAAAAAACGCGGGAGATTTTACTAAAGTTTACCAGATTATTTTAAAAAATGAGAAAACTATTTGATTTGATTGTCAAAAGTTATTAATATTACACTTAGAGCCTGTGTTATTTGAGGGAGGGATGCTTGTGAATTGTTCAGTGGAAGAAGAAGTGGGGGTGGATGTTATCCTTGGTGGACAGCCATCTCCTGCGGTGAGCCCTCGACCATTCTCTTTGATTGTCATCGATGATGAGCCTGCGATTGCCCGCTTGGTGGATGCGACAGTCCCGGAACACGTCTCAGTTCACGGAATCTCGAGGATCGAATCAGGATGGGAGTCCGTCTTGGATCCGGCGCCGGATGCAATCATTCTGGATTACTTGCTTCGAGGACCGCTGGATGGATTGGACATTCTCCGTAAGATCCGATCAGAGGCCCCGGGTATTCCCGTCATTTTTATTACAGGGTTCGGTGATTCAACGATTGCCCGGCAGGCGCTTGAGTCCGGCGCTGTTGCTTATATTCCCAAGCCGCTCAATCCCATAGATCTGCTTTTATGCCTGGAAAAGCATGTGGCCGGATTTGGACAGAGTAAGGCGGATCTGTCAGCGTTCTCTTTTACAAAAGGCCTGAGTGAATCCAATCAGGTCTGGGGATGGAACAACTCGGGTGACCTGATACAAGGGAGGCTACTTGGCTTCCATCACCGTAAAGTGATTGCCGATTTCTCCACGACACCCGAGGGAGATTCGTTAAAGGATTTTCAAATACGATTGGGTGGGCGTCAGATATCAGCAGGGCGGGCGGAACTTGTTTCTTGTAATCCGGGAAGGAATGGGACTGCGGTGGAAATCTATCTTCCTGAAGAATGGGAGAGTCACGAGCAGTATTCCATAAATGGAGGAGGAGCCATCGAGGGCTTTCAATCGCCTGAGTCAAAACCTGATTCCGATACTGGATTGTTGTCATGCGAAGCCAGGAAGGCCATTGAGGACCTGGATGAACTTCTTTGCCGAATTCATGATGAACTGGAGCCCAGACAAGCTTACTTTTTAAAGGCAGATTCGAGGTCCCGAATTTCTCTGGAAGAGGAGTTTGTCGCCCGTGCGGAATCAGTTTTGTTCCCGGAGCTTTCAGACAAGATTCAGACCTTTGAATTGGCTGCGAGGGAGTCCATTGAAAACGGACATGGAAATGTCTTTGAAGCTTATGCTCACCGGAAGCTCTATCCTTCTTTGTTATGTTCTCCATTTATCTCGCGGGTGATAGAGAAGCCGATCGGCGTCCCGGGCGATTTCGGGATGCTGGGAAAAATCCTGGGGAATCCTTTTGAGGGCGCCTCTTTGTTCTCACGGTTTATCAACGGTTGGATTCTCAACACAAAAGCAGCTGAGGCTTACCGTCACCGCGTCGATTTCCTGGAAAGGAAAATTGAGGGATTGGGTGCGGGCTCAGGAGACGCCCGGCGTCGTGTCCTCAGTATCGGTAGCGGTGTCGCTTACGAAATTCAAGAGCACTTGAAGCGACACTCCGGCTATTCGCCAAACGAGTTCACTCTTGTCGATTTTAGCCCTGATACTCTCGATGAGGCGAAAGCCTGTTTTGAGGAGATTGAAGCAGACTATGGCGTCTCCGCGGGGATCCATTATGTGGAAAGTTCCGTAAAAAGTCTGCTTTCAAAACCGCACTCGTCTCTTGAAAGCCGGGGGAGTGGGTATCAGCTGGCCTACTGCGCGGGATTGTTCGACTATTTGTCCGACCGGGTTTGCAGCCGATTGATCAAGCATCTTTTTGATCAATTGGAAGTGGGGGGAGAAGTCATTGTCAGTAACTTTACTCCATCGAATCCGATCAAGCATTTTATGGGGCTTGTCCTCGATTGGAAGTTGATTCATCGAGACGCGGATCAATTGCTTGGCATCGCTCAATCCGCAGACCTTGGCCAATATGCTGAGATTGAAATGATGGAGGACCCGACGAGCGTCGAGTGCTTTGCTATCATTCGAAAGGGTGGTTAGTTATAATTTCTATTAATTTTCGAGATTTTGATGATTAATATGTTAAGTTATACCCAAGATGTTCAATTTCGGGGCAAAACTGCTGTCTGTGACGGCAGGTTTTCGAGACACTGCGGGATTTTCCCCTGGTGAGCGTCGTCGTTTTCTCGCAGAGGATCGAAAGGAGACCTTACGAAGCGCGCGGCTTCTTGCTGTTCTGGCGATGGTTCTTGTTCCCTTGTTTTCGGCTTTGGATTTCTACTCGCATCCGGAACTTTTTAAGCAGTTTCTGATTCTCCGGGCTGTTTGTGTTCTGGCCGTTTCGGTGATCATTGTTTCACTGCGAACGAAAATGTTTCACCGCTTCTATCGGCTCTATGCGATCCTGATTCCGATGATTCCTGCGATTTGTATCGGCGGAATGATTTTTCTGATTGGTGAAGCTGGAACTCCCTATTATGCAGGGCTTACTCTTTGCATTGTGGCCGTTGGGTTTATGTTCAACTGGACCTATCGGGAAGCGCTGTTTTGTTCTGCGTCCGTGATGCTGATTTATCTGTTCTCGTCATTGCCCAGTTTCAGCGGCGAGCTCTCGCTTCAATCTACGGCAGCCTTTGCTGACAACTGCCTTTTTATTCTCGCAAATGGCACGGTAGTAACTCTTGGTAGTCTTTCTAATTATCGTCGCCGGATCAGGGAGTTCAAAAGCCGACAGGAGATTAGACGGCAGAAGACCCGTTTGACTGCGCAGAATGACGAGTTAAAAGACACGCTTAAAGAGCTTCGTGAGACCGAACGCCAATTGATTCAATCGGATAAGATGGCATCCCTGGGACAACTCAGTGCCGGGGTGATTCATGAAATTGGGAATCCTCTGAATTTTTCTAATCAGGCTCTCTACGTTCTCCGCAAGAAGTTGCAGCGGAGCGGGACAAAAGAGGATTACGCCGAGATTCTTTCCGATCTACAGGACGGGTTCGATCGGATGAAGGAAATTGTCAGTGAACTCCGTGAATTCTCACACAGTTCTTCCGGAGCAAATATGACTTTTCCCGGTGAGCAATGTGTCAGCAGCGCACTGCGGATGCTTGCCAAAGAAATTGAAGATTCAGGCGTTGAAATTGAGCTCAACCTCAATCCTGGAGTTCTCATTGCCGGCGTAAAGAATCAGATCACTCAAGTGGTTATGAATCTGATTCAAAATGCGATTCAAGCTTGTGAAGAGACTGATCGGAAGTGTCGAATCCTCATCAATTGCGAATTTGCCGGAGAGTATCATCTGCTGTCGGTGGAGGACAATGGTCCCGGGATTCATCCTGACAACTCGCGGAAGCTGTTTGATCCGTTCTTCACCACGAAAGATCCGGGAAGAGGGACGGGACTCGGTCTTAGCATTTGTTATCGAATTGTGGAAGCACACGGAGGGACAATCGAAGTGGATTCTGTTCCCGGAAAATCGAGTTCCTTTTCAATTTTGCTACCCGCTTTTACCAACCATCGGAGTAGCGATATCGCATTCAACCTTCAAAATTAATCCAGCGCACAATGAATGAAACTAATCCTTTGAATTACGGAATTCTCTATGTCGATGACGAAGTGACATCGCTGAAGTACTTTCGTGAAATCTTCGAAGAAACAGCGCCGGTATTCACGGCTGCTTCAGCTGAAGAGGGCTTTGCTGTTTTGCAGGAGCACGGCGATGAGATTGGGATCGTCCTGAGCGACCAAAGGATGCCCGGCCAGAATGGGATCGACTTTCTTTCCTGTGTTGCTGAAGAGTATCCGCGGCCAATGAGGATTCTCGTGACGGCACACGCCGATTTGTCAGTTGCAGTAGGTGCTCTGAACGATGGCTTGCTCTATGCGTATCTCACGAAGCCCTGGGATCCGGAAGAGCTGGGCATGAGGCTTTCCTGTGCTCTGGAGCATTTCAATGTAGCGACAGAACGGGAAAGGCTACTTGAGGAAAAATCGATCGCATTCAATCATCTATTGATGGCTGATCGGGCTGCAAGCATCGGGATTCTAGCGGCCGGCTTGAACCATCATCTGAGAAATTCACTCACCGTGATTCGGACTTTTCACGAGCTGCTTCCCTATCAGTTGGATGAGGAATTTGGACGGAAGCCTCAGGATGCCGACTATTTTGAGGACTCCTATTCCGAGGCGAAAGACCAGATGGGGAAATTGACCAACATGCTCACGAACCTTTGGGATAGTGCGAACGGGTCTTCGCTACTGTCAGAGGAAGATCTCGACGTGGGGAAAATCTTCAGGGATGCGGCTGAGGTTGTTTTCGCCAGAGATACTGAGGTCTCATTCTCACTCGATATGGATGATAATGTTCCCACTGTCACTGGGGATCTTAGAAAGCTTTCTCAAATGGCCCGCTTGTTAATACAGGAAGGGAAGTCGAATATCACTGGTGCAGGATCTGTTGATGTATCGATTTCTTCTTTCCAGGACCAATCCACAGGACAGGAGATGATTCAGGTTAGTTGTGTTGACGATGGGAAATCAATTGGGGAAGGGGAGGAATTGGAAAGACTGTTTGATCCTTTCTATGTTCGTCCTCATCAGCCGGAAGAGTATGGAACAAATCTGATGGCGTGTTACCTGACTGTTTTCCATCATGGCGGTCGCATCAATGCAGAGCGGCTTCATGATTCCGGGAAAAATGCGATCACCTTCGTAATTCCTAGCTCTCCCGCACCTTCGATCGATCAAAGCGGATCGAAAAAAATAATTGGTGATGCGGTCAGGAAACAGATCACAACGAAGGTTGCTCTTTCTTCGTGAGTTAACTCGTCACGAAATCAGGATTGACAGCCCGACCTGAACTACCAGCCAGATTCCGCAGACGATTGCCGACTGCAGAATGCTGATGTAGCAAAAGTGATGGAGGGCCCACCCCAGTCCGATAAGGATTACCGGGATCAGGAATTGAATGAAACCTGATAGGGCTCCGGCAAAGGAAGCCACGGAAACCACCAGGGCAATCACAAGGATCTTTTTTAAATCGAAGTCTGCTTCGTGCCGGGCTACAATCCACATGGCTCCCATGAGAACAAGAGCGGAAATTAAAACACCTATCATTGTTACCTAATTGAGATAGCAAACCGGAATCGAAGATGGCAAGATAATTTCCGAATCCACCTGTGTCTGGTGGTCCGGTCTGCACGGACGGGCCCAAGATGAATCAAGCCTATTCCGGAAATGGCAGAGCCTTTCAATCACCGTATTCACTCTCCCAGAGCAATTACCCGGCCATCCTTTGTCGATAGAAAGAGTTTCCCGCCCGCAGCAGCCATGCCGTCCCAGGTAGGAAGGGCAGGTAGTTTGATGGTGTTGAGAGTCTCGCCGGACTCAGCCGAGACTGAAATGAGGACGGAGCCCATTTTGCCTTCGAGTGCCGCATCCTGTTCGACGAGGACTTTCTGAACTGTCGGATCATCCGCCGCCAGTTGTTTGAAGGTCTCAGCCTCTTCAAAAAGATCGGGAGGTCCCGCAACAAAAAGCGTATTGTCAGTCAATACCATCGCGCGGGCGAGCAGGGGGATGTCTTCGGTCCAATAGTGTTTGACGAGAGTGCCGCCCGACTTGCCCGATGTGGGGGCCGCTTTCGCTCCGGTAAATGTCAGGGCGCCTGCAAACCTGCCGTCTTTCAGAACTTTGGTGCCGATCAGTGAGCCACTGTTGGAATTCCCGGAGGTGTCGTCAGCGTTCCCTTTGTCGAAAGAACAGGAGATAATCACTTCCGCGTTTTGAGGGGCCCCGGATTCATTCGGACCTTTTGCAAAGCGTTCTGCGATTTCCTCTGCGCTCAGTTCTCCATGGAAAAGCCTGACTTCATCAATGTCGCCTTTCCAGGCAAGTGGTGATTGATAGTTTCCAACCGCTGTTCCCGCATCCGATCCGATCTCGAGGGATTGCTTTGGACTTTCGCCAATGAATGCCGGTGAAGTCCCGCTCGCTACCGGTTTGCCATCAACATAGAGCGCGAGCTTTTTCTTCGAATCAATGAATCCGAAGAGGTGATGCCATTTGCCATCATTGATTGCCGTTTTGCTGACCGCACCGGGAAGTCCATCCCCACTGCTTCGATAGATGAATCTTGGGATGCCTTTGCGAATGGTGATGGCGTAGCCAAGGGCCGGCCCTCCATGTGCGAGAACCACTCCGTCTGTCGCCTTTGTCCGGACCCAGGCTTCTACCGCAAGAGGCTTGCCGGCGGGATTGATAGTTTTGGAAATTTCAAACCCGACGTAGGAACCCTGATTCGTTTTTCCTTTCCCTTTTCCCTTGGATTTTCCTTTTCCTTTTTCACCTGTGCGTCTCAGATCCTTGTCATCGACCGCAGTGAGTGCGCCCTCAGGAGCATTCCGGCTTGCTGAGAAAAGCTGGTGTTCCAGTGTCGTTGTCCATTTCAAATATTCCGGTTTTCTGCCGAACCCGAAAACATCTTTGTCGTTGAAGACGAGGATCCGCCCGGAGGGTGTGTTTTTCCCTGCCTGGTAGTATCCGTTGTGTCCTCCGGCAAAACTCTTTCCAAATACCCAATACGATCTGTGGAACCAGGTGTCGTCGAGGAAGGACATCGGAGCGAAGAGATGTTCTCCATCACGTTGCACGGCGCCCTGAGTGGCGGCATCTCCGGAATGAGGACCGATTTCCAGCCTGTCGCCGCCAAGGTCAAATTTTTGTGAGCGCATGTAGATGTATCCGCCGGATGCGGAGAGGATATCGGGAAGTCCCGCAGGCATTTGAAGTGTCTGGATTTTCTCCTGAAGATTGTTCCCGGTTTCCGGATTGATCTCGTCGATGATCTTCTCGCTGATGACTTTGCCGGTCGCGGGGTCGAGGCTGTAAAATCGGAGACCGCCATCAAGGAAGTTAGAACGTCCCGCCACGAAGTATGCCTGGCCAGCGTTGATCAGGACCGAACCATGAACCGGCCAGACTGATTCAAGTTGTTCGAAGGCCATGTGACGTTCGTCTGAGGGGGCAGCCTGAAATTTCCAGGCAAGTTCTCCATCGCTTGCCCGCAGGCAATAGACATAACCGTCGGCACATCCGAAGAGAATGGAGTCGCCGTGAACCGTGGGCGGAGAGTCTACCCGGCCTCCGGCAGTGAAAGCCCAGACAGAATCCCCGGTTTCGGCAGAAAGGGAATGCACGGTATGTTGATCGATTTGAGCTACGAAAACCCGGCCTCCGGCTGAAACCAGAGTGCTGAGCCGACCTCCCAGTTTCGATTCCCATTTGGTGCTCAGCTTTGCCGGGATTTTCTGTGAAGTGAATCCGCTCCGTTCGTTATCACCGCGAAAGGTGAGCCAGTCGTCAGCCTTAGCAAAGTCACCGTCGAGTTTACCAAACGCAGGTCCTTTGCTAAGCCTGTCCGCTTTGGCTTTCTCGCGGGCCGGACGAGGACCTGTCGCGGAAAGGGCGTTGAATCCGAAGAGCTTCGTCTCGGGATAGCAGGCGCAATTGTGAGGTGGAGCATAGGTAAGCCCGTTGGCTGGCATCACGCCGTAGAGGCAGCCGCCACGGACCCAGTGGTTGATGTCCCAGTGCTCCGTTTCCGGATCGATGAACTCAATCCCTGTGCGGGAGGGCATCAGGAAGCGTTCCGTCGCTTTGGCGATATAACAGCGATGATGAAACCAGTAGGTATCGACATCCGGACCGAACTCCTTCTTTATCTCACCCGTAAGAAGATCACGTCCCGTATACACTCCCGAATCTTTTCCGCTGGTTAAAGGAGCGGACCAAACCGTGTCTTTCAACACCAGCAAATCTTCAGGCGATTGGTATCCGCCACGAGCATGGGGGGCAGTCCAGATCTCCTTTCCTGTGGCTGCATTGTAGGCATGCATGTTCCGGTCGCCTCCGGCAAAGAGAACCTTATCTTTCACTATGACAAGTTTGGGACCGAAGTTGAAGGTCATCTCGTCCCGGCGATCAGTCTCTCCGCCGACCCAAAGCTCGCCACCTTTGGCGCCATCCCTCGCGACGACTTTTTTCCCATCATGATAAAACCTGTCTCTTATACACATCTCCGAGCCCACGAGACCGAGGCTGATCT
>CAJXQE010000244.1 GCA_913058215.1 uncultured Verrucomicrobiales bacterium | reverse complement strand
GATCAGCCTCGGTCTCGTGGGCTCGGAGATGTGTATAAGAGACAGCTTCAAGCCCAGCAATTTTTGAACCCGATCCTCCAGCTTGCCTTTTGACTCCTTGGATAAGTTATTGAAAGCTTCAAGAGCATCTGCAGAGTTCTTTTTCCGCGCAGACAGGTACTTGGCAATGTCAGGTTCCAGCAAATCGATCACGTCGTCCTGATCAATCGGGTAGGTAATCTTTACCCCATTCGCCAACTCACGCGTCTTTGTCTCTTTGGTGATCACATTGGTAAACTCACCGACCAGAGAAAACGAAGATTGTGCGATAGCCGATCCACCGGACAAGGCCAACACGAGAAATGCAAAAAGCAGGATGTAACCGGATCTCATGGCATTGATCATGCGCTTTCCCGTTCGTAGTTTCAATCCATCATCCTGATTCTTTCGGTTGCATTGAGGGTGCCGATTCGTGTTAACTATCAACTATGCTGAACTGGATCTGGATGGGAATGATCGTCGTCGGAATTGTCGTGGCGGCCTTGTTAGGGCGACTCGCTGGTGGTGACGGCATTGTCGTGGGAATGTTTGAGTCAATCGAGGTCGCCATCATGGGAATTCTCCTCCCCCTCAGTGCGGTGATGATGCTTTGGCTCGGGATCATGCGATTGGCAGAGAAGTCCGGGATGATCCAGGCGCTTTCAAAAATCATTGCTCCCGTGCTGCAATTGATTTTCCCCCAGGTTCCCAAAGATCACCCCGCCATGGGCGCCATCATCATGAACATGGCGGCAAACATTCTCGGCCTGGGAAATTCCGCCACTCCGCTCGGACTGAAAGCGATGCAGGAATTGGAAACGCTAAACCCGCATAAGGGAGTCGCGACCAATGCGATGTGTACTTTTCTCGCCATCAACACCAGCTCCGTCACAATCATTCCGGCAACTGCAATCGGCCTGCTGGCTGCACAGGGAATGGCGAAGCCCTATGCGATTGTCTCGACGACCATCGGGGCGACGCTCTGCTCGACGCTGGTGGCAATTATCGCGGTGAAAGTATTCGAAAGGCTCCCCATGTTTTCTGTGGAACGGGCCGTCGAAAAAAGACAGCGAAAAGAAGTCAGCAAAGAAGATGCCAGCTCTCCGGTAAAGGAAGAAGAAGAGGACGAGAAAAAACTGAAGCCGCTCGGGACTTTTGGAATCACTGCTGTAATTGCGATCTTCGTCCTCTTTGCCGGCATTGTCGCTCTCGAGGCCCGCCCTGATTGGCGAAGCGGAATTCAGGAAACACTGGGACTCACCGGCGTCGTGGAGCAATTGAATGCCGAATCGGCAAGTCTAGAGAAAGTGGATACGGAAAAAACCGGCGTGCTTCGCTGGGTCATGGCCTTTTCCGTTGCCGCCATTCCGTTCATTCTCTTCTTCTTTATTGTCTACGCTGCGATTCGCGGCGTCCGTGTTTACGAAGAGTTTGTGGAAGGCGCAAAGGAAGGTTGGAACGTGGTCATCCGAATCATGCCCTTCCTCGTGGCGATGATTGCCGCGCTCACGATTCTGAGAAATTCAGGCGCTTTGTTCATCTTGAAAAATGCGCTCGGAAGCTTTTTGAGCTTTATCAAATTCCCACCGGACCTTTTGCCGATGGCCCTGATGCGCCCTCTCAGTGGATCCGGAAGCCAGGGGGTTCTGATTGAACTTCTCACCAATCCAGCCATTTCAGAAACCACCAAGTACACCGCTGCGACGATGTACGGTTCGACTGAAACCACTTTCTACGTCCTCGCCGTCTACTTTGGGTCCGTCGCCATTCGTCGCACGCGACACGCCCTCGCCGCCGGCCTTTGCGCCGATCTTGCCGGAGTCATCGCCGCCGTCGTCATCTGCAAAATGGTGTTTGGTGGATAAACAGAAGTTTTGTCAGCCAAACCCCGCAAACACGTCGAAAGTAGGATTGGCCCGCCCAAACCGTTCAATCCAAGTTCATCCTGTGAAAACACACTTCATTCTCCGCCTTACTCTCTTAGCCTCAATCAGTGGCTTTCTCTCTCCATCCATGTCTCATTCTGAAGAATCCGAAGGTCACGTCCGCAAGCCTCTTCCGCCGAAAGAGGATATCGCGAAGCTCCCCAAAGATGGTGGAAAAGAGTTCAATCGTCTCGTTTTTGAGCACAGCCCCTATCTCCTTCAACACGCGCGCAACCCGGTCGACTGGTGGCCCTGGTCTGAGGAAGCTTTCGAACAGGCTCGCAAAGAAGATAAGCCCGTCTTTCTCAGCATCGGATACACAACTTGTCACTGGTGTCACGTGATGGAACACGAATCCTTCGAGGACGAGGAAGTCGCGAAGATGATCAATGAAAACTACATCCCCATCAAAGTGGATCGGGAGGAACGCCCTGACATCGATGAAGTCTACATGACGGTTACCCAGGCGCTCACTGGAAGCGGAGGTTGGCCGATGACAGTGATGCTAACCCCTGACAAAGATCCATTTTTTGCAGGAACTTATTTCCCGAAAGAATCAATGGTCGGGCGTCCCGGCATCAAGATGATCCTAACACAACTTCACGACGCCTGGACGAACAAGCGCGAGGAAGTGAACGAAACCTCGACTTCAATTTCCGAACAGCTTGGCAAAATGCTTGGCGGCTCCCCGGGTGGCGAAATTTCTCCCGAAATTTTCGACACCGCTTTCGAGCAGTTCTCCGGCCGTTACGATGCGAAGCATGGCGGATTTGCCAATGCTCCCAAGTTTCCTGTACCGCCGAACTTGATGTTTCTGCTCCGCTACCACAGTCGCACGGGTAATCCCAAGGCACTCGAGATGGTGGAGAAAACCCTGACCGAGATGAGACTCGGCGGAGTCTACGATCAAGTGGGCTTCGGAACTCATCGCTACTCCACCACACCGGAATGGCTGGTACCGCATTTTGAGAAAATGCTCTACGATCAGGCACTCGTAACGATTGCCAACATCGAGACGTATCAGCTGACCGGGAAGAAAGAATACGCGGACACTGCCCGCGAAATTCTCACCTATGTGTTGCGGGACATGACTCACGAGGACGGCGGATTCTACTCGGCCGAAGATGCAGACAGTGAGGGGGAAGAAGGAAAGTTCTATGTTTGGAGCGTAGAAGAAATCAAAAAAGTTCTCGGTGACGAGGACGGTCAGTTTTTTGCCGACTCCTTTCAATTCACCGACGAAGGAAACTTTCTGGAAGAGGCGACTCAGAAGAAAACGGGAGAGAACATTCCTCATTTGAAAGCGGCTCTTTCAACGGCTGACAAAGAGCGGATCGAACCGCTTCGCGAAAAACTTTTCCAACATCGAAAGAGCCGAATCCATCCGCAAAAAGACGACAAGATCCTGACGGACTGGAATGGCCTGATGATTGCCGCGTTCGCGAAAGCGGCTCAGGCCTTACAGGACGAAGAATACGAGACAGCTGCCAAGCGTGCCGCCGATTTTGTTTTGGACAAACTGACAGGCGAAGACGGTCGCTTGTTGAAACGCTACCGTCGGGGTGAAGCCGGGCTGACCGCTCACCTCGAAGACTACACGTTTATGATCCGGGGACTGCTCGACCTTTACGAGACTGGTTTCGAAATCAAGTATCTCCAGAAAGCAATCGAGCTTCAAGCAATTGCTGACGAATTCTTCTGGGACGAAGAAGCCGGCGGTTATTTCATGACCGCAGATGATGCTGAGAAACTAATCGTGCGAACCAAGAAGCTCTACGGCGGGGCTATTCCAGGTGGGAACGCAGTGGCGGTGGAAAACCTGACTCGCCTTTATCGCATGACCGCGAAACCAGAATACGCGAGTCGCACGGAAGAACTGATCAAGGCTTTCTCGGCGGAAGTAGAGCAACAGCCATCCAGTTACCCGATGATTCTCTGCGGACTCGATTTCTACTTCGGACCCGGCAATGAAATCGTCGTCACCGGGAAAGAAGGAGCCGAAGATGTGAAGGCCATGCTGTCGGCTTTGCAGAAACCGTTTCTCCCGAGACAGGTCGTGCTGTTTCGTCCTGAAAGTGGAAATGAAGCGCTCACAAAAATTGCGGGCTACACCGAAACTCAGGCATCCATCGAAGGCAAGGCGACTGCTTATGTTTGCCGGAGTTTTGCATGCAAGCTGCCCACTACGGAGATTGAAAAAATGATCGAATCAGTAAAGGAATAATCATGCAAAAGAAATTCGTTATCACAGCATTCATCGCAGCCATCCTGGTTGCGATCCCCATCTTGAATTCTCAGGAGGCAACAGCGGGAAGACACCTCTTCATTCTTTCCGGTCAGTCGAACATGCAGGGTCACCATCCTGACGAGGCATTCACTCCGGCAGTGGAGAAAGCGCTTGGCAAAGAGAATGTAATCGTGATTCAAGATGCTTTGGGCGGACAGCCGATCCAGCGCTGGTGGAAAGACTGGACCGCTCCCGACGGATCCAAACCGGCGAAGACCGGCGATCTCTATGATCGCCTCATGAGCAAGGTGAATCCGTTGATCAAAGGAAAGAAAATCGCATCGGTGACTTTTATCTGGATGCAGGGCGAACGGGACGCAAAAATGGAATGGGGTGACGTTTACGAAGCCAGCCTTCGGGGATTGTATTCGCAGCTCAGCAAAGACCTTGGACGTGACGATGTGAATTTCGTGAACGGCAGACTGAGCGACTTTGATCTGGCAAATAAGAAGTATCCAGAGTGGACGAAGATCCGCGAGATTCAGGTGAAGGTAGCGGATTCAAATCCGCACTTTTCATGGGTGGATACCGATGATCTCAACGATGGAAAGAATCGCAAAGGCAAGGAGATCAAAAATGATCTGCACTATTCAGCGGAGGGATACAAAACACTTGGCAAACGGTTTGCGGAAAGTGCTCTGAAGTTGATCGAAGCCAGGAAAGAGTAGCCGCTGCGGGAGGATTCCCGGTAGCGAAAGTGCCAACGCTTTCGCTGCGGTCTCAGATCAAATCGAAGCGCCCGGTACTGTCGCCGAGTCGATCTGCTTTCGCTCCGGCCTTGTCGAGCAATGACAGATACATGTTGGTCATCGGCACCGGCTCTTTTGCTTTCAGGTACCGCCCCGTTCGAAGTTTACCATTGCCACCGCCTGCCAGAATAACCGGCAGGTCATCGTGATTGTGACGGTCTCCGTCGCCAATTCCACCGCCAAAGACAATCATGCTGCTGTCGAGCAAACTCGATCCGTCCGGCTCTTTGGTGTTCTTCAATTTCTCAAGGAATCCGCTGAACAACTCGACATAGAACTGATCAATCTTCTGCAGTTTATCCATCTTCGCCTGGTCGCGACGGTGATGGGACAAATGATGATGCCCTTCCGGCACTCCGATGTCCGGAAAGCTGCGATTGCTACCGTCGTGGGCAACCAGAAAGGTGGCAATACGAGTAGTGTCCGTTTGAAAAGCCAGAGCCAGCAAATCGTACATCACCGCGATGTGTTCGCGATAGTCCGCCGGAATTCCCTCGGGACGGGAGCCGGAATCCGGCAGGGATGCTTGAAACTTTTCCGCACTCTCGATCTTTTTCTCGAGTTCCCGAATCGCAGACAGATATTCGTCGATCTTGAGTCTGTCGGTATAGCCCAGTTTTTTCTGCATCGACTTTGCGTCGTCGAGCACATAGTCGAGCAGACTGCGCTCGTGCCGCATTCGAAGCTCACGGCTTTTCACATCTTCTCCGGTTCCCTCGACGCCGAAAAGCTTCTCAAAGACCAGCCTTGGATTGACTTCCGGAGCGAGAGGTAGCGTCGGGCTCTTCCACGAAAAATTAAACTGATAGGCGCAGCTGTATCCTGAGTCACAACTCCCGGCTTTGCGAACGGTGTCGCATCCCAACTGCAGGGAATCGAGACGTGTCTGACCGCTGAGCTGGCTTGCCGCAATTTGATCAACAGAAATGCCCGCCTGAATATCCGCACCGGCAGTCTTGCGTGCTTGTGTCCCCGTCAGGAAAGTCGCGGTGGCACGGGCATGATCCCCTCCCCCGTCGCCATTCGCTTGAGCCTTTTCCTGTTTGAGCCCACTGACGACTTGAACGTGATTCCTCACTTTCTCCAGCGATTGCAATGTCTTCCCCGGTTTCCAATTTTTTCCCTCACCCGTCGGATTCCACTTCGGAATGATGACGCCATTGGGAAGATAGACGTAGGCCATCCGCAAGGGAGATGCGACGGCATCGGCTGCCCGCAGTCCCGTGGGGATCATCGCATCCAGGGTCGGCAAGGCCAGGGAGGCACCGAGCCCGCGAAGAGCGGTGCGTCGGGATAGAGTCGAGAATCTCATAGTTGGCTAAAAGGTAAGGTGAAAACAGTCGGACTCAAGAGGCGTAATTCATAGCCTCACCGTAGCCCTGTTGGAATTATTCTGCGGCAGCGGAATCTCCGCGTCGCAGCTGAAAAGGAGCAGAATTCACCACCGCCTTGACCATGGCGTGAAACCGAAACTCGCCGGCGGCGGTTTGATCCGCAATTTCCCGGACTGCCGGTTTGTCGTAATACTCCGTTCCCCGACCCAACGAATAGGTCAACATTTTGTCAGCCATATTTCGAACAAACGCACCCGTCTTAGCTTCCACGAAAACCTCACGCAACTCTGCAGGACCGTTGAAAGATTCACCGGTATACAAACTGCCGGATGTGTCGAGAGGAAGTCCGTTTTCCAGATCACGCCACGCTCCGATTCCATCAAAATTTTCGAGACCAAACCCAATCGGATCCATCCGCGCGTGACAGGAGGCGCATATTTTTTTCTCGCGATGAACTTCCAACTGCTGACGCAGAGTCTGCTTTTCCCCATTCTTCTTTGCGGCAGCCTCCAGGGGCGGAATGTCCACACTTTCCGGCGGTGGTGGAGGCGGAGTCCCCAGGAAATTATCCAGAACGAAATTGCCCCGATTCACTGCCGAAGTCCGTGTCGGGTTGGAGGTAATCGTCAGAATGCTGGCATGAGTAATGAGCCCGCCCCGTTGTTCTCTCACTTTCCCATTTAGAGAAACCCGCTGAAACTTCTCCCCTTTCACATCCGGAACGCCGTAGAATTTGGCGAGACGCTCATTCAGCCAGGTGTAATCGGCATCCAGGAGTTCCAGAACCGGGCGGTTTTCCTGAACAATCGTCGCAAAAAACTTTTCGGTTTCCTCGAGCATGTCATTTCTCAAATCCCCACTCCACTGCGGAAAGGTTTTCTTGTCGGGAGCGGCCAAGCGCAAATTGCGCAACTGAAGCCACTGGCCGGCAAAATTTTTCGTTAAGGCCTCCGCCGCTCTTGGATGCGCAAGCATCCGATTGATCTGCCCGTCGAGATTCTTTCTCAGGGTTCCGGCCTTTGCCTCGGCCAACAGTTCCCCGTCAGGAGTGGTACTCCACAGGAAATAGGAAAGTCGGGTAGCCAGGGCGAATTCGTCAATTTCATGAACGGCTTCCGGATTGTCAGGGGAAGCTTGCATTTCCCCGCGGAAAAGAAATTTTGGCGACACCAGCACCGCTTGCAGAGAACGCTTGATCCCCAGGTCAAAACTCCCGCCATCGTCTCTGGCCTGTTTGTAAAAACCGAGGACTCGCTTCAGTTCCTCCTCATTGACAGGTCTCCTCCAGGCCTTCTCCGCAAAGCTCTCTACAATTTTTGCAGAGCGCTCTTTTTCCGGAAGTCCCTCAGGGGCCAGCGACAAGATCCTTCGATGAGCCTCCGTTGGCGGCGGTACGGGTTGGTCCAGGGGACCTTTGACACGGACACCATTGATCCAGAGATTCCGGTCACGTTTGTTGGGATCCTTGTTTTTCGGATCATAAAAGTCATTGATAAATGACATCTGAACATTGCGGGGCTGACCTTTCTTTAAGGATGCTTTAAAGGAAAATTCCGCCGCAGAGGCAGCCGGGACATTGACGGTGAACTCCTTGGTCGGACCTTTTTCCACTTCCACCCGCATAATCGGCCAGAACTCAGCTCCCTGGCTTCCCCCTGCCAGGACCGTAATTTTATACTCGCCGTCCGCAGGAGGGCTCACCTTCACCCTCGTGGCTGCGGTGCTGGACATGGCACCCGTCCGATCGCCAAATCTCCCGACTCCGCGAAAATCATCTTCGGTGAAATCGATCACCTCCGGCAAAGGTGCCCTGGTCACCATGATCGTATCGAGGAGCTCTCCGCTGGCTTTGAGGTAGCGTTCGAAGAGGTCAGGCGAAAGGCTGAGCACATCGCCGATATTGTCGAATCCATAACCGCTGTCGTCCTCAGCGAATCCGTCAGCCGGAGTCAATCGAGTTCCGAAAAGGTCACTCACCGTATTGTTGTATTCCTCCCGGTTCAGACGTCGCAAGGTCACCCTGCCCGGATCCGGATTCTCTGCATCGAGCTTGAAAACCTCGCCTTCAATCCAGGTAACCATTTTCTCCCGGTCTTCATCCGAAGGCTGAGCTTTGTCTCCCGGAGGCATAAGATGCCCCTCCATATTGTGATAAACATTTTCCCAAAGCCGGCGGTCCGCCATCAGCTCAGCAGGAGAAAGGTGCTCATCGAGAACAATGCCCCCCTTGTCCATTCCCTCGCCGTGGCAGTCATAACAATACTGAGCAAGGACCGGCTCAATGTCGCTTTCATAGGAATAGCGCGACTCGCTCGAAGGGATAACCCTGGATACGGCAATCGCAATACAAGCGAGAGTTACCGCGCCGAGTCCAATCTGAATGAGTCGTTGTGAGTCCAAAGTAGAAATGAATTTTTCTCACCATGGATGCTAGCTGCCAGAGTCGCAAATGACGTGATCATAGCTGGGGTTGAGCTGCCGGGGATTTGCTTTTGACCGCCAGGAAACTGCCCTTTCAATCCCGGCAACCTCTACCGCGCATTGCTCTGGTTTGGATCTCGGGCCATTGGGAAGCCGCCCCTCCCCTGCGGGAAGGGCCTTCATTCCTCTGCCGGATCCCGGACTAGCGCAATTGCCTCAAGCAAATTCTAAGAGCCTTCTTGAGTCTCCTGACCTTTGACTTCTGGCGCTTCCTGTTTGCTTTTTTGATATTTCTCCTGAGCTTTCTGCACTTCGCCAGCAATGCTGCTCGTTTCGGGTTGCTCGTCGTCCAGACTAGATCATATGCCTGACCGGTATATGGTGATCGAGAATAGACGATGATGTGATAGTTACCGCCCTCGGGAGGGAGGTTGTACACAATTTGCTCATTATCCGTCGTCGATTCAGCTCGCTCAAGGAGCACGGCTCCCTCCGGCTTCAACAGTAGAATATCCACGTTTCCTTCAGTGTGAGAAAACCGGCAATCGATCACAAGCTGCTCTTGCCCGGGCGGAATTTGCAATCGGAAATCATCGGAGTCATAGAGCTTGCCGAGACCTTGATCGTTGGACAATGCGAGCCCTTGGGTAGGGCGATAGCCAGCATTGTAACGGTCGTCACTCAGATTCGGCTCCTCGTAGGGATCCTCATCGGTGTAGTAGTAGCGGAGATCGTAGCGTTTACCCTGCCCTCCAAATTGCACTTCGGCCACGACCACTTTGGCTGCTCCTGTAGGAGTGAAGGTCAAGGCGCCGTCACCAGCAATAGCCTGCCCGTTTTGAGGGCCGCCTAAGTAGAACGCCGTCAGGTTTTCACTCCCCGGCGTGTCGAGCCATTCGATCTCGACGTTCACTTCCCTACCGAGAACTGGCAGGTCCAGGCTATACCAATCTTGGTCGAACTGCTCGCCGACGCCCGCGATCGCCGATAGGGGATCGTTCAACTTCATTCCGGCATAGGGTGGGGTGTGTCCGAAATCGTTTTCCTCATAAGCATCCTCGGCCTCCACGGCCAAGGTCATGCTTGCTGCGATTATACTCCCGAATGCGAAAGCATGGATTCCATTTCGGAACTTCGATAAGTTGGATGGGTAGATCATGATATTTTGTTTTTTGAGTTCTTGCAGGACCTCCCCGGAGTCGTTCCGGAATGCCTGCTACTGATGAACGCGAAATCCCAGGTCCGGATGACTCATCGATTTTTCAAAAACATCGATTTTCTTCGCCGGCCGACTGTGGCGCGGGGATTCCGTCAGCGATTTGAGTTCCCGGATTCCGGTATCTTCTTCCTTTGATGCACAGCAGAGCAGCTTTCCGCCGGAACTGAAGGAAACGAGGAGTATGTCGGAGGCGGGCCAGGAATCTACTCCGCCATCTACCCGGAATCGAGATCCCCGGGCCGGATACTCATATCAGGCGACGGCGGGTGTGAAGATTCCGGCTCTGCTATTTTTTCTTTACCAATCCCTTTACCTTCCCTTTCGCCAGGTCGGCGCCGCGGGTGTCGTTCGCGGACGTTGCTCCGATATTCAGGGTCTGTGCCGCGCGAGACTTGCCATTGCTCTTGGCCTGAATTTGGTAGCTGATCACTCCACCGGGATTCAGATCAGGCTGAGCGAATCCGGCTCTGGTCGCGGCGGCGGTTATGTTGGCCCGGCCTCCTGTCAGGCGGAAATACTTGATGAACTTAAACTTCCTTCCCGCCCGGTTTGCGCGCACCGTGTGCCCGTCCGCGGTGTCGCCATCGTTTTCAATGGAGAAATGCAGCTTGCCTTTCCGGGTGCCGGTTAACTTGAGTTTACCAACCTGGCCGACGCCGACCGAACTGTAGACATTGTTTCCCTTGTGGGTAGCCGGATTGCCCTTTGTCCCGATCCGCATGTCGGGCCGGAACAGGTTGGAGGTGAAACTAGCCGGACCCGGTCCGCCGGGAGTAATGTCGTTGTTATCCGCATCGAAGATTTGATAATAATACGTCGCTCCCATTTCGAGCCGGCCGGGATTGAAGAAGTTGTTCGCCAGGATACCTGCCGATGGAAGAGAGGGATTCGTGCCGAAGAATACTCCGTAAGGACCGTTCCCTCCGGGTGTCGGATCGTCCCAGGTGATCGGGTTGGGCTGGTAGGGTAGGTTGATGATGCTCAATCCCAGGTCACCGGAAACACCGTCGAACTGCCCCCGGACGATCGCGTTGCCGTTGGAAGTGACCGAAGCGGCGATGATCATCCCATCGGAACTGATCGGAGAAACGATCGGGCCGCTTTGCACCGACCAGTCCACCTTGTTGGTATTAAGAACCGAGTCGTCGTCCATCGCGAGTGCTGCCGAAAGCTGGACGCTGTCGCCTTCATTCATGGTTGTTGCCGGATCCGCAGCGACAGTCAGCGATTTCGTATCGTATAGCTGGCCCGTATAGCCGTCTTTCGACTGGAAACCTCCGGTGGTGAGGTTCGAAACGCCCCCGGCGATGGCCGAGCCGGTCGAAGAAATTGACACGAAATTTTCACTGGTGGCCGGTCCTCCCGCTGCGCCGGTTCCCGCCGGGAGAAGGGAAAAATTGGCACTACTGCTCCGGGCAGTTTCCGCCGCGAAAACCAGGCCGGGTCCCGCAGCACAGAACGCGCCCAGAGCGATCGCTGCGACTTGAAACTGAACCAAGGGAGAGAGAATGGTTTTTGTATTCATCATGAAATAATTAAATGGGTTACAAGGCTCACTCGCCGGGGATTTCTCCCGCCAGTTGATTCACGGCTTCCTCGAGCGCTGCCATCCGCTCTTTCAAATTGCCGATCTCGGTGTTTTTTTCGTCGATTTCCTGTTGCTGCCGCTGCGTCTCGTTGAGCAGCATCGGAGCGAGCAGGTGATACCTGTCTCTTATACACATCTGACGCTGCC
>CAJXQE010000243.1 GCA_913058215.1 uncultured Verrucomicrobiales bacterium | reverse complement strand
AGATCTACACTATCCTCTTCGTCGGCAGCGTCAGATGTGTATAAGAGACAGCTTAGCATCCTCATCGGGGTCAACGATATCTGGCATAAATTGAACGGCCGTTACGACGGAACCGCCGAAGTCTATCGTGACGGCCTTGCTGCTCTTCTTGATCGGACTAAGAAAGCATTGCCCAATGTGACCCTGGCGATTTGCGAACCATTCGTGATGCGTTGCGGAGCAGTGACCGACAAATGGTTTCCTGATTTTGAAACCCGACGCGCTTATGCCGAAGAAGTTGCCAAAAATGCCGGTACAATCTGGGTGCCCTTCCAACAGAAATTTGATGAAGCCATTGCCGCCGGAACCAAGCCCGAAAAATGGGCAGGTGATGGCGTCCACCCCACCAAAGAAGGTCACGAATTAATGGCCAAAGTCTGGCGGGAAGCGGTC
This sequence comes from uncultured Verrucomicrobiales bacterium, assembly GCA_913058215.1. Taxonomy (GTDB): domain Bacteria; phylum Verrucomicrobiota; class Verrucomicrobiia; order Verrucomicrobiales; family DEV007; genus Arctic95D-9. The sequence goes on along the minus strand of CAJXQE010000243.1, from coordinate 11,354 downwards.
GGGGTTTAATCGCTTTACGCTGTTATTGGATGTTCGATTTTTGATCTTGGCGGGAAGGTAAACCATCCAAGATCAATCTACTTACTGACGCAGCCACTGATTCAAAAAACCGAAGGTCCCAACGCCGTTGATCTTGTGGGGCCCGGGAAACCATTCGATCGTGGTTTTCTCAGGGATTCCGAGACGGGCAGCGTAAAGGTTTCGCACTCTCGCATATTCAAAGGCTACCCATTCGTCGGGCGCCACACCGTCGAAGTGGCCGCGTTCCACCATGAAGGGGCGCGGGCAGATCAGCCACGCCATTTCCGCGTAATTGAAAGTGTTGCCGAGATTAAACTCATACATCTCATACTCCCGCTTGTTGGCGTAGCTGTAGCGAAGTGACTCCGGATCGGTCGCTGCATTTTTCCAAATCCACTCGTTGAAATCCGCGGAGCATATCGAGAGAGCATAGCGGTCCACAAGTGCGGGAATTCGCATGGCCGATTTACCACCGTAGCTCAATCCGTAAAATCCAATTTTCTCCGCATCAACAAATGGCTGCTCCGAGAGCCAATCGATGATCTGCTCATGCTGCGGAACGATCAGCGAGAATAAAGTTTTCCCCACGGAATATGATTGAAACTGCAACATCCGGAAGCGGTCGTGAAAAATGTAGAGATTCTGAGGGGCAAAGGTGATGTATCCTTCCTGAGCAAGGCGGGTCGCATACGCGGAGTATGCTTTGTATTTCTGTTCCGAGATCACGTCCTGCGGCCGGCCCTCCAGGCCATGCTGGCACACCACGACCGGGCGTTTCTCGCTGCCATCGAGTGAAAAATCCTCGGGAAGGGTCAAAATCCCATAGGCCATAATTCCGGGATGCACATCCAAAGCCACCTCGTAACTGACAACACCTTCGCCTTTCTGATAAGATCGGGACCGGGCATTCAAGGGAAGCCGTGCGTCCCCGTAGTCACCAACGACATCTCGATAAAACTTTTCCCGATACGGCTCCACCGTTTTTTCAAACATTGCCAGATCATCTGTCTTGAGATCTTTAAAATAGGCTTTTCGCTGCAATCTCGAATCAATCAAAGCCCACTGATTGTGCCGATCAATTTCTGCGATCTGCATTTCCTGGCGCTCGTCGGGAAATTCTGGATCAGCCTTCGAGGCCCAAATAAGTTTATCGGAATTTGGTTCCCCTTCTTTAGTCCCTAGAGTTTGAAGGAATTTCTCTTCCGATTCTTTCGAGAAAAAATCTTCGCTTCCAGTCTTCACGAAAGGTGGAGTCCCTTGAATCCGGGATACCTCATCTAAAAATTCTGCCTCCGTGGGAATCAGTAACTTCCCGGGTTTGCCGTTCTGGGGGGCTGATTCTGAAGACAAAGAAAGCACGCCATTTTCATCCCCGCGGAAAACATGTTGCGGATAAGCCGCGTGTTCGAGAATTAATTTATCGCCACCTACAAGTGAGGCGATTTCCGCATCACCATGGTGATTCAACAAACCCGCAACCGAACGATCGGCCGGCTCCATCCAAACATTCTCCCGGGGAGAGAAATAGCCGCTCACGAGCACGGACTGAAAGCGCTCATCCACTGCGCCAGCATACAAGGCGAGTCGGCCGCCTTCTCCTACCCCGGCGATACCGACAGGCTTTTTGTCCTTCGACAGTACGGAAGCGGCGACCAGAATTTTTTGTAATTCATAGCCGATAAGAGTTCTACCAAGTTCGAAAGCGGGACGGTGCAAATATTCCCGGTTCGTCATTTTGTATTTTCCTACATCCCTACGAATCAGCGAGGGGACCAGTACCCGGTATCCTTCAGCGGCAAGGCCGAGTCCGATTGCTCTGGAATCTTGGTCCAGGCCCCCGGATTCTCCCGCGAGATTTTCAGGCTCCTGATCGGCATCCGGAATAAGGATAATCGATCCACTCGGCTCACCTTTCGGTTCGATGAAAAGACCGTAACCATAGACATCGCGAAACGCATTCCAACGCACCCTGCGAACCTCGATCCCCATGCTCTTGAACCGCGGATCCGAAATGGTATCGTTGTATTCGATCTTAGAGTCTGTCGGCACCGCATCACGGTCGAGACCTAGAATTTCTCTTAACTTTTCTCGACTCGGCTTCCGGCCCTGTTTTGATTGCTCTATTTGCTTGAGCACATAGGCATCTGCGCCTTTGAGAATGAGATCCGCAAAGTCACCTTTTTCGATTAACAAAGCTGTGCCGGGAAGCGCTTTCTGTTCCGTGACATTTTCGAGAACCGGCCAGTCAGGCTTTTTCTCCTGAGAAACTGCAGAAAAAGGGTTGAGGCCAAACGCTATCAGGCCGCAAAGAAAGAAATACTTCATGCAGCCCATTCCACCACGGGAAAGACCTGCCGGATATGGCGCTTTCAGGTTTTTTAGGTGGGGACGACTGCCCCCAATTATCCGGATGATTTAAGAATACTGCGGATAGGGTCTTCGTCCCTACCATTCTCAAACCAGGCCAAACGCTTTATCCATATTTGCGGAAACTTCTTTCAATCTTGCAAGGTCTCCACCGCCGACTTCAGCAGCACACCAGCCGTGAAAATTGATCTCCACCAAGGCCTTCCTGACATCTGCAAAATCAATGTCCCCTTTTCCAATGTGGGCCCATGCACCTTCTGCGCGGTTGTATCCTTTCACATCCAATTTGATGATTCGCTTGTTCAGCTGACGAATCCAGTCACCCATGCTTCCATACTTCCAATGATTTCCGATATCGAACTGCATGCCAATAAAGGGAGAGTTAAACTCGTCGATGTATTTCACAAATTTCTCGGCACTCTGATCCGCCGCTCCATCGTGATCATAGCAAAACTGGTTCCAGACATTTTCCACTGCGATCGAAACGCCAAGCTTTGATGCGACCGGAAGCGCCTTTCGAATATTGGCCACACTGCGGTCCCACACTTCTTTCTCAGTTCCGTCGGCGCCTTTTCCGACAACAAGCAGAACGGTTGAACCACCTACTTCATGCGTCTCATGAAGGGCTTTAATCAAAGTCTTGAGAGCTTCCGCTCGAACTGTTTCGTCAGGGTCGGAGTGACGAACACCCCAATGCCCCGCACAGACAGACCCGTCGACCGGAAGCCCGGCATCAGCAATCGCCTGTTTTGCCTCGGCTACATTATTTCCGGGCAGGCCCAGTTCGATGCCTTCGAAACCGGCTTCCTTTGCAGCCGCAAATTTTTCGGTAAGCGTCTTCCCTTCCTTCACCATCCCGATCTTGAGCGTCTTGTAGAAACGCCCTTTGAGACTTTTCCCGCCGCCATGATGATCGGCAAAGGCAGACGAAAAGGGAATAAAAGGAAGTGCTGAAGCGGCCGTCAAAAGAGATCTTCGGGAGTAGGATGTCATGTTTGTATGACGCCCGAAATCCCTTTCGCCGTCAAGCATCCTCGTAGCGTAATGGCGGAGGTAACACGTGGGCAAATCCATTGGTGCCAACGCCCTCTTTCTACGCGTCCACCTATTTCCGGATTTCCAGACTCGTGCAAATGAAGGGGCCCAGGCGTCGGACTGCTTCAGCTGCACCAAATTCTTCTGTCCATCTATCCATCATCTCATTCTGAACACTCGCCAGCGCGGTCGATGCATCGATGCCCTGAAGATACTTCGTGTAGAATTTCTCCATCACTTCCACCGTGGCCAGATCGTCGACCGGCCACAATGTCATCACCACATGATTTGCACCCGCCGCGTAGAGTGCGCGCCGCATTCCCATGACCCCTTCTCCATTCAGGGATTCTCCCACTCCAGTTTCGCAGGCACTGAGAACGACGAGATCCGTCCCCTTCAAGTCCAGGTTGGCAATTTCGGCGGCAAGGAGAATACCGTCATTCGAAGGTGCGGGAACCTCATTCTTCTTCCAACTCTCGATGGTGTTCTGCGCACCACTCAAGGCGAGACCGCCGCGATACATCGGATTAGTGATTTCCCCCGATTCAGAACTCCCACCGGAAATTTCATACCTTTGCGATGCACGATCCTGTCGAGGTAGAAAGAATCCGTGAGTCGCCAGGTGAATCACCGAATGCCCTTTCATATTTTCGATCAATGCTCTTTCCGTGGCTTCAGTGGCACTTAGCTGATTAATTTGAAACCCGGCTCCCGTCAGCCTGACTGCAAGTTTCTCAATTTCCTTTGCAGTTCCCGGTAAGGGAACAAACTGAACGCCTTCAGTAGCTTCGCCCAATCCTGCGCGAAGATTCTCATGCATGTTCAGGCCCCGACCATCACCCGCGTCCGATTGAGCAAGCAAAGCCTGCGAATCCCCGCTTGTTCGAAAGGTCGGATTCCCCAGAACAAGGGCGCTTTTTGCTGCGCGCCCATGGTTTCCCATAGCTCCTTTGAGAAGATCCCTGCCACTGGTCACGTAGCGAACCGGATAGGTTTTTCCAAACGGCTCCCCTTTTCCATCGCGCAACATTCCGATGGGGAGAAAATGCAGAAGGCCGTCGGGACTGAAAATCACGGTATTCCCGGGATCAGTTTTCGATGCGATGGGAGCAAGCAAACCGTTGAACAGCTCGGCTTCCACTTTTGAAAATGCGGCGTCATCTCTTTGACCCGGTCCGCTTTGCACCATGTCGCGATAGCGATTGATCAACTTATCGATCGGCTCAACCGCGCCATGGGGAATGTATAAGGATTCCCGATCCTGAAAAATCAGGACAGACGAATAGCGATCCTCCCAGTCCGATCGGCCATTCCAGTGCCGGTAAGCAAACGTTTCCACAAGGCAGGCATTTTCCGGAAGTGCAGCCTTGATGTCTTCCAGAGATATCTCCTTCCCGAAATTCGTGAACCCGGCTCGATCAAGCTTGATCGCGATCTCTTTATCCAAAGCCTCCAACTGATCTTCCATTTTCCCGACCGCTTCATTTCCCGAACTTCTCTGGAGCAGAGTTTTCTGGTAGCCGGCACTCAAAGCATCGCGCTTTTGCAAGAGCTCACGACCTGACTGACTCTGGCTCAGCAGGCTTTCCGCGTTTCTTCTTTCTGAAATCCCTTCGAACACCCGGCCTTTGAATAGAATGGCTGCCTTGGCAGAGAAAGGGCCATCACCAATTCTTCCCGGTAAAAACATGGGAGCCTGATTTGCCGAAAAGAGGAGACAGTCATCTTCACCGAAATAAGAGAGCCTTTGATCCAGGTACTTTCGGACCACGACCAACCAGCGTTCGGCAAAAGGAAGCGCTTGTGATGGACTCTTCAGGGCCACATAGATATTTGCGATCCTGTTTCGGGAGTCCGCCACCTGCAGATGTTGATCTCCTAAAGTTCTTTTTAGAATACTGAGAGAGCGAACATTAAGAGGGCCGGCTTTGGTATACTCTCCAAGCATTGCGTGAACAGTGGCGAGTGTCTTCAGCGCCACAGCCAGATCGGGATGATTCGGATCCAGTTTTTCTTCCCTGACCTTCAGGGCGCGCTCGGCGTAGACCCGGGCCTCTTCGTATTTATGCAGACCGATATACAAATGGGCCAGATTGTTAACCGCGTTCATCGTGTCGATATGATCGGGCCCCAGTTTATCCTCCCAGATCCGGAGAGCCTCCTTGAGAAGGGGTTCCCCTTTTTCCTCTTCGCCCAACATTTTGTAGGTGTAACCCAAATTGTTAAGCGTGCTTCCCGTGTGCGGATGATTCGGCCCGTGAGCCTTTCGATTGATCTCCAATGCCCTGGTCAGCAGAGGAACTGCCTCCCGATATTTGGCCAGGGAATAGTAAAAGGACGCAAGGTTATTGATCACCACCCCGTACGATGGATCGTCCGGCTCCAACTCTTTCTCGCAGATCGCAAGCGCTCTCAAATAGAGTGGTTCAGCCTCCTCCTGACGCTTCAACAATTGCAGCAAGGCAGCCACATTGGGAAGAGCCTTGCCTGTCTCTGCGTGATCGGGCCCGTACTCCTGCTCGATCAGATTGAGTTTTTCTTTGGCGAGGCGGAGAGCTTCTTCGTAATCTCCCTTCTTGTAGCTGTCGGCCATTTTCTGACCGACCTCCTTGATTTTGTCTTTTCGATCCGCATGAGCATCACTGCCAGAAAATAAGAAAACGAAAATACTGAAAAGACAGATCCAGCGGTTTAGAGACGGATTTCGGGGCTGACTCAAAATTCGATTTCTCATTTTGGTAGACAGATTCAGATTACCTATTCGCAGGGAAGGAAGGAAAAGAAGTTCGCCTCCCATTTTAAGGATGTTCGCCAAAGTAGTTTATACCTTATGAATCGACGACGGTAGAGACCTGATTGCTGGAATCGCTGTTTTCCGCCTGCTTTCTGAACCGCCTAAGGTATTCTTCTCTAATGGTACCCATGCCGAGCAAAGGTCTGAATCGTCGAAAAGTTCTTTCTACGATCGCCGGTTCGGCTCTGGCGTCCCCTTTCCTGCTGTCCGGAGCAGACGGAAGTTCATCGGGAAAGAAAGGATGGGCAGGTGGTGATACAAAATTGCACAAACTGTTTCGCGCAAGTTGGTACTACACGTGGAGTCCGAAGACCCGGCCTTCCCGGGCCTGTGAGTTTGTCCCCATGATGAAAGGTGCCTGGAGTTTAAAACAGGCACCTGCCGTTCAACAAATGAAGGTCATTTCCAACCTTCTAGGTTTCAATGAACCTTCCCAGGAAAAGCAGAAGCGCGAAATCGATTTTGTCGCCATCCACTGGTACGGCGGACGCAATGCCGATGCCTTTGAAAAGTTCGCCGATGATTTCGACAAGCCCATCTGGGTAACTGAGTTCAACGGGTGGGACGGTCCGGAGCCGGAGAACTATGAGTTTTTGAAAAAGTCGCTCAAGTTTATGGAGAGGAGTCGCGAAGTCGAGCGATACGCCTACTTCAACAAGAAAAAGGGCACTCCGCTCAGTTTGCTGAAAGCCAATGGCTCGCCGTCGAGGATGGGTGAGTTGTATCGGGATGCTTGAGAGCTTCGCTCACCGAGCGATTTAATATGAGTGCCTTTTCGAAGAGCAGGTTCGACTCGAGGTGAAAGCGATAGCCTCAGCCTCCACAGATTCGGCAACCAAACCGTAGAACGGAATGCCATTCCGTTTGCGAAGAATCGTGCCGGAGCAAAGAGTTGATAGGCTTCAAAGTATGGACCACGGAAAACACCGAACACACGGAAACAGGTCCGCTGGAACGAAGCAGGCCCGACATAGGAGAAACTTTTTCTTCTGCTCTTTCAACCTTTCCGTCTATTCCATGGTCCTCCAATCCGGTAACTGCCCCGGCCATTGATATCCACGGATGATCACGGATTTTAATTCATTCCGGAATCAGTATTCATCAATCGAATTGCATTCCATCAGCGGTATCCCCGCTCCCCTTTCCGACGCTCAACCTTACCAAGGCCGGCGATTGACCTGCATCCCGCCAACAATCCACCGACGAAACTTTTCCACGCGGGCACAAAAAAAACCGCCCTGTTTCCAGGGCGGTTAATAAAAATAACCTGGCGGCGACCTACTCTCACATGGCCTATCGCCACACTACCATCGGCGCAACAGCGTTTCACTTCCGGGTTCGGAATGGGACCGGGTGGTTCCACTGTGCTATTACCACCAGAATCTCGAACTTAACTTTTCAGTAAAGTGCCAAACTCTGATTTCAGGTTACTTTTTCAAATATTCTTTGTCAGTCTCAAAATCCAATGTCTAAGCCAAAGCTTTGACAAGCGAACAACGCGGGATCTCTGACAACTGCATGCCAAGTAAATGTATTTATGTCTACAATTCTATAAGACTCGATCAGTAAAAAGATACTGGAACAAGTCAAACGGATGATTAGTACTGCTCAGCTAAATATGTTGCCATACTTACACCTGCAGCCTATCGACGTGGTCGTCTTCCACGATCCTTCAGGGAAAATTAATCTTGGGAATAGCTTGACGCTTAGATGCTTTCAGCGCTTATCTAGGCCGCACTTAGCTACCCAGCCATGCCCTTGACAGAACAACTGGATCACCAGAGGTGCGTCAAACCCGGTCCTCTCGTACTAGGGTTTGAACCCCTCAATTTTCCTACGCCCACAGAGGATAGAGGACCGAACTGTCTCGCGACGTTCTGAACCCAGCTCGCGTGCCGCTTTAATGGGCGAACAGCCCAACCCTTGGGACCTTCTCCAGCCCCAGGATGCGACGAGCCGACATCGAGGTGCCAAACCGCGCCGTCGATATGAACTCTTGGGCGCGATCAGCCTGTTATCCCTAGAGTACCTTTTATCCGTTGAGCGATAGCAATTCCACATTCAACTACCGGATCACTTAGGCCTACTTTCGTATCTGCTCGACATGTCCGTCTCACAGTTAGTCTGGCTTATGCCTATACACTCGAAACATGATTGCCAACCATGCTGAGCCAAACTTCGCGCTCCTCCGTTACACTTTGGGAGGATACCGCCCCAGTAAAACTGACCGGCTGCCATGGTCCTTCCGCCCGATTCAGGGCAGGATGTTAGATTTTCCAAATTTATAGGGTGGTGTCTCATCGATGACTCCGCTGTGCCCTAAAGCACAACTTCAAAGTCTCCCACTTACTCTGAGCAATAAAATCGAAAAACCAGTGACAGCTTACAGTTAAGGTTCATAGGGTCTTTCCGTCCTTCTGCGGGTAGGCGGCATCTTCACCGCCACTACAATTTCACTGAGCTCCTGGTTGAGACAGCGGTCAACTCGTTGCACGATTCGTGCAGGTCGGAACTTACCCGACAAGGAATTTCGCTACCTTAGGACCGTTATAGTTACGGCCGACATTCACCGGGACTTGGGTTCAGAGCTTCGCCACAAGGGCTAACACCTCACCTTAATCTTTCGGCATTGGTCACGTGTCACATCCTATACTTCGACTTAGCGTCTTGGCAGAATGCTGTGTTTTTGCTAAACAGTCGGTTGACCCCTTTCACTGCGGCCCAACAAATTAATGAAGGGCACCCCTTATTCCGAAGTTACGGGGCTATTTTGCCGAGTTCCTTAACCAGGTTTCACTCTTACGCCTTGGTATATTCTACCCACCCACCTGTGTTGGTATACGGTACGGGCTCCTTTAGCACGACACATCAGCTTTTCTTGACAGTCCTTCCAGATATACGGATCGGCCGTAGCCTCACCTCGGAATTCAATTACCTAGTATCTTTCCAGCCTGTGTCCCTGATGCTTTGGGTTCAGGAGGTGCAGGAATATTAACCTGCTAACCATCGTCTACGCCTATCGGCCTCGACTTAGGTCCCGACTAACCCTGGGACGACGAACGTTGCCCAGGAAACCTCGGGTTTACGGCGGGGAGGAATCTCACCTCCCTTATCGTTACTCATGTCTGCATTCTCACTTCTCAGAACTCCACCATCAATCGCCATCCGGCTTCAAGGCTCTGAGAACGCTCTTCTACCACGCACATTTTCCGAAGAAAATATGCATCCAGAGCTTCGGTATAACGCTTATCGCCAATCATTTTAGGCGCAGGATCACTCGATGAGTAAGCTATTACGCACTTTTTAAATGGTGGCTGCTTCTAAGCCAACATCCTCACTGTCTAAGTAATCCCACTTCCTTTCCACTGAGCGTTATTTTGGCACCTTAGCTGCTGATCTGGGTTGTTTCCCTCTCGACTACGAAGCTTATCCCCCGCAGACTCACTGCCGCACTACACCTGTTGGTATTCGGAGTTTGATTGAAGTCGGTACCCGGGTGTGGGCCCTAGTTCATTCAGTGCTCTACCCCCAACAGTCAGCGTGCGACGCTGTACCTAAATACATTTCGAAGAGAACCAGCTATCACGGGGTTTGAATAGCCTTTCACTCCTACCCACAGCTCATCCGAGCGTTTTTCAACACACACCGGTTCGGTCCTCCACGTAATTTTACTTACGCTTCAACCTGGCCATAGGTAGGTCACCTCCGCTTCGGGTCTAGCACCTGCAACTGTATCGCCCTATTCGGACTCGCTTTCGCTACGCCTCCGTTCCGGAAGAACTTAAGCTCGCTACAAACACTAACTCGCAGACTCATTAAGCAAAAGGCACGCCATCACCTCCGAAGAGGCTTTGACACCTTGTAAGCATATGGTTTCAGGTTCTATTTCACTCCGCTCACAGCGGTACTTTTCACCTTTCCCTCACGGTACTGGTTCACTATCGGTCGCTAACTAGTATTTAGCCTTACGCCGTGGTCGGCGCAGATTCATGCCACGTTTCACGTGTGCGGCATTACTCAGGAACATCCTAAGGCTGACTCAACTTTCGATCACAGGCCTTTCACCTTCTCTGGAGTGCTTTTCCACACACTTAATCTAGTATTATCAGTCCCACATTGGAGTCCTACAACCCCGAGACCAAAGGCCTCGGTTTGGGCTCATCCGCTTTCGCTCGCCACTACTTACGGAATCGATTTCTCTTTCTTTTCCTCCGGTTACTGAGATGTTTCACTTCACCGGGTATTGCGTTCTCACTCCTATTTATTCAGAGTGAGACGATCAAGTATTACCTTGACCAGGTTACCCCATTCGGAAATCTCCGGATCAAAGCGTATTTGCCGCTCTCCGAAGCTTATCGCAGCTTATCACGTCCTTCATCGCCTGTTAGCACCAAGGCATCCACCATATGCTCTTAACAACTTGTTCCAGTTTTCTTAAATTGTTTAACCAAATAAGCTTAACTTTCAGAGGGGTTTGCTTAGAACCCTCCGTTGTTAGAGTAACTTTCTACTTTCACACTGACTGGTGCCGTTAGCCCCAGCCAGTTGTCTTATTCTTTAGGCTGAACCGAAGTTCAGCCGCTCAAATTGTAGTTTATATTTACATTTACTTACATGCAGTTGTCAAAGATCATCGATAACGAGAGCTACTTTTACGAGAATACATCTCAGGAGGTGGTGGGTCTGACAGGATTTGAACCTGTGACCCCGCGCTTATCAAGCGCGTGCTCTAACCAACTGAGCTACAGACCCATAGGAATCCAGGATAAAAAACCCTGAATAAAACTGGTGGAGGCAAGGAGACTCGAACTCCTGACATCCTGCTTGCAAAGCAGGCGCTCTACCAGCTGAGCTATGCCCCCAAAAAGTGAAGCACTCACGTTGTTCTTTTAGATATGAGAAAGACAAAGGCTAAATAGTGTATTGCACAGTTCAATAAATCACGTGCGTAACATTTTTTTTTGCAAGCCCTTTCGGGACTTACGTGCCTTACCACCAGTTAATCCGGTGAGTTAGGCATCGACCTTTTCGCCTTATATTGAGCACATTGTGAGATGTAGCTCCAGCGAAATACTCCATAGAAAGGAGGTGATCCAGCCGCAGGTTCCCCTACGGCTACCTTGTTACGACTTCACCC
>CAJXQE010000242.1 GCA_913058215.1 uncultured Verrucomicrobiales bacterium | reverse complement strand
AGATCAGCCTCGGTCTCGTGGGCTCGGAGATGTGTATAAGAGACAGGGTCAATTGAGAATCGCTGTTGGCGTCGCCTTCACCAAACACGGTGTTAATGATTTCAAAGTTATCATTCTTAAGGGCTGACATCGCATATGCGGAACGACCGAACTCACGGCGATCAACGACACCGTCCCCATTCATGTCGAGGGCTTGAAACTGCTGTTGAATTTCCTCCTTCATCGCTGCCGGGTCTTCTTCCGGCTCAGTTCCTTCGACTTCCTGATCGAATTCGGTACGGCTCACAGCGTTGTCTTTGTCTTTATCGAGATCGTTGAAAATTTTGGCGATGAGTTCCTCGCGGTCGTTATCGCGGGCCCGCTGGGCCGTCTCGCTCATTCCGAACTCAATGCGATCAATGATCCCGTCGCCATCCAAATCGTATCCATCAAAAATCGATGATTCCTCCACAGCATTTTCCCCGTCATCCTGCGATATTGCAGGAACGGACAGCGCGCAGAAAAACAGCGCAATAATACTGGTGAAAAGAAACTTCATCCCATTGTGAAACTACATTTTTGAAGATTAGGGGAAGATTAACTCAATTGGGCGAATCCAGGGAAAGTGTAATCGAGAGTTCGCCGCTGTCGAGTTTCGGAATGAGGCGGAACCCCAGGGCTTTCGCGCAGGCACGCGCCAATGATAGGCCAAGACCGAAGTGATTTGCGTCGCTGCGGGATTCCTGTTTTCGCCAGAGGCGGTTGAACAGCTTGTCCAGATCGGCATCTTCCAGATTGGGGGCGGTGTTGCTGATTCGAAAAATATCGTCCGAGTCGCCCGGGATTAGTTCGAAAGTGATCGATCCGCTTTCAGGCGTGTATTCAACAGCATTCGAAAAAAGATTCTCTAAGATTGTTGTCAGGATTCCAGGGTGGGTTTTGAGATGGCGCGGTCCTTCAAATGTAAGATTCGAGCGAATTGATTTTTCTTCAGCCGCGTTGCTGTAGGATTTCCAGATCACGGGAATAAACTCCTCCAGATCCATCTGTTCGTGTCCTTCCAACTCATGAGATGACTCAATCCGGGAGAGAGCAAGCTGCGCCTCGACGATCGCGGTTAAACGCTCAGTGGTCTCGAAAATATTCTGGTAGTCACTCTCTTCAGCCCGGTTTGGATACATCATCGCGAACTCGGCGATCGATCGAATTTCGGCGATGGGAGTGCGCAGTTCGTGAGAGAGATCGGAACTGAATTCTCGTTCCCGAACAAAGGCGGCCTCGAGGCGGTCAAGGAGTTCGTTGATGCGGTTGGCAAACGGGAGGAGTTCGGCCGGCATGCCTCCGGTCTCGAGACGATCAGCAAGTGTCCCCGAGTCGATCCGGTCCACTTTTTCACCCAGGTGATCGAGCGGCTTGAGTCCTTTTCGTAAAACCCAAACGGCGATCGCTGCTGTGAAAAGCGAGCCAAGGAGTCCGATGGCTCCTGCGCTGAAAAGAAGCCGTCGCACCGCAGACTCGAGGCTTGACCGGTCTTTGGCGACCGCCACGACCACCGCATTTCCCGCGAGATCTTCTCCTCTGCCCGTGAAGGTAAGAATCCCGGTGGCGGCGAGTCGGATTTGTTCACCGTTTTCAAAAGTGAAATCCCAATGCTCGGTGCTGTGGTTGTTCACCTCGCGAAAGGGGAGTTTGCGTTTGCCGAGATTCTCGGACTTGTAGAGGGTGTTCTGCGTGTCGCTGTCCCAGGCTTGAATGTAAACATCAGGGGAGCGATTGATCTCGCTGTTAAATCCGAGCGGACCGGGGCGGAGGATGAGCTGAGCGTTGTTGAGTTGAGGGATCAGACTACGATCAAACTCAGCTACCAGGGACCTTCGAAAAGCTGCGATGATCGAGATGATCGCAACGAGGCAAAGCACCAGCAAACAGCTGAGCAGCCAGAAAATGAGATGACGATGGATGGATCTCATGCGTGAGCTGAAAGGCGGTGAACCGGGGAGTCGGTCGATCAGTCCCGCTCTTCTAACACATATCCCTGACCCCTGCGGGTGTGAATGAGCGGTTTGCAGAACTTGTCGACCTCGATGGCTTTTCTCAAGGAGTGTATCGCCACGTCGACGACATTGCTCATGGGAGAAACCATTTCGTCGTAAATATGGCTCTCAATTTCCGTTCTGGATACCACTTTTCCTGCATTCAAAATCAGATACTCAAGAATGGAAAAATAACGGGAGGGGATATCGAGTGTTTTCCCCTGGCGAGTGATCTTCTTCGCGTTGAGATCGAGGGCGAGGTCGGCCACTTTTACAACGGTGTCATGCTTTCCAAATTTGCGCCGGCAGAGCGCATTGACCCGCGCCAGCATTTCCTCGATGGCGAAAGGCTTGATGAGGTAGTCGTCTGCACCGGCATTGAGGCCGGCAACCCGGTCGCTGATCTGATCTTTCGCGGTAAGAAAAAGGACGGGTACTTCTTTACCCGCCTCCCGCAGTTTTTTGAGAATGGTGAGGCCGTCCATGCCCGGAAGCATGATGTCGAGAACGGCGACATCGTAATCGTAAGTTTCCGCCATCCAGAGCCCGTCGTCACCTTCAGCGGTCGCGTCGACCGCGTAGCCGCTCTCCTCCAGAGAACCGGCAACAACACGCCGGATCTGGTCGGAATCTTCAACGACAAGCACTCTCATATACTGACACTCAGTCTAACAGAGTATGTCGTGAAAGATTAGCAGAAGATGAGGCGATTGTAATGGAAAGGCACCGCGACCGTCCCCGGTCACAATTTTCATGTCGGGCGAGCGGGGAGCGTGGGGTCCGTCTGGCCCTTATGCGTCGACTCCTAGCAGTTCACAGGCATCTTGATATCCCGCGGCTTTGAGGCCGTAGGCACTGGCGGTTTCTCTCGCAAGTCCGATGAGGTGATTCCAACGATAGGCGGGGCGCGTGTCGGCAAAATCCGTCGAAGTCGTCAGGTAATATTTTTCTGCGTGGAGAGCGCCGTCCTCGCTGACAGCATACTTGAGCATGAGATCCAGAAAAGGCCGAACCTCACCACCGATGTCGGCATACTTTCGGGCGACGGCACAGGTTCGATCCTGATCCTCTTCGCGGATGACGCCATCGAGTTCGCTCAGCAATTTCGCCGGATCGTCTGCCTTCACCGAGGCGAGTTCTTCGGCATGTGGACGCGGCTCCCAATCAAGGAAATCTCCGCCGCGATTGATACGGTCGTAGGTAGCCTGGTAGGCGCCGAGAATGAGACAGGCAATGGTGTGTCGATCCGCTGCAACTCCCGCCATTTTTCTCCATGCGTTAGCCGAATCGCTGGCGTGGACGCCGATGGAGTCACCGTGAATGCTACCGGCTTCCTTGTCAGGATTGTTCTTCACTGGTTTGATTCGACCGACGTCCCGAAGCACCAACTGATTGGCGGCGAGAGAAATCGCTTCACCGATGGCAGCCGGGCTGACCCCGTCCTTAAGTTCGGCAGCGACAGCACGAGCGGACTCTTCGGGAGTGCTTGAAAAAATGGTCTTACTAAGTTCCCACATTCTTTCGTCGCTGATACTTTTCGACCCGGGAGTGAAACCAGTGAGTTGAAACTCGTCGAGAATTTTTGGAAGCAGAACCCTTTTGGGACCGGGCTTGGTCCATTCGTTTCCTTCAAAGCCGGCACGGTAGCGGAGTGACTGTCGCAACATAGTCAGGGCATGTTCTTCGCCAACCAGATCAAGTGCTTCCCATGCGCGGTGAGCGAAGACGACATTGTGAACCTGGGCGCCCTCCTCGACGGTATCGAGAAGATCATTGAAGGCCTGTTCCGCAGATGTGCCGGCAGAGGCACTGAGAATTTCCTCGGCCCGTTTCCGATCCTTCTGACGAACCGCTTTATTGAGAAGATCAGCAGTGCTTGCGTCACCGGGAAGTTTTGCGGGATTGATCGAGTTCATCACTTCGCCCCGGCATTCACCGGACTGAATTTGCCCGGTGTTGCGATGGAGAATTTTCAGAACGGCGAGCGCGGCCCGGTCTTCGGGGAGTTGCTGCGCCATCAGGTAGGCGGGTTTCATCGCCATGAGCGTGTGCATGCCGATGTAATCCATGCCTCCGAAGCGCCGGGCATTGGAGAGAGCCGCCGCTCGCATGAGGCTGTGGAGAGATTCCTCGCCGGATTTCAATTTTCCGACGGCAACTTTCTGAACCTGGTCGACCGGAGTTTCCTCCATCAAGGCCACGATGGGCTCGAGATCGCCGAAGGTGATTGCGGTATCGGTCAATTCTTCTGCGATGGAGGAGGCTACTCCCAGTTCGGATGCGAGTGAAGTGCCGAGAGTGGTAATCAACATCCCTTCACCGACCCTCCTGTGAAAGTGGCGTCGGCTGATTGATTTCATGATAGAATTTCCCTTGCTCCGGACTCGGGCAGTATCCGGATAGACTCTGTGTTCCGGGAAGTTGTCTCAAAAAGATAACTCCCTGATTGTCAGTATGCGGGAACGGGAACTATTAGGCAAGATCTATCGGCGCGGACTGCAGCTGTTCTTGCTCAGGAGCTTGGGGAAGATTCCGGTATCGTCGTTTTCACGAGGTCCGGATTTCTTGGGTATGTCCCGGGGGCTCTGCAGACATTGAAAGGAAGGTAGTGGAGTAGGTCTGGTACCACCCTGGTTGTGATCACAAATGCTCTCGCTGGAAAAAGGGGGGGATCTATCTTCCGCAAGCCTCGATGTATTTGGATAATCCGAGGTGCAGGTATTTGGCGATTCGGTCAGGCTCTTCTTTCCAGGTGCCGGTTAGCCTTCCAATTTCCAACAAGGCAGCAGGACATCCCAGTCCTCTCAATTCCGGAAGAAGGGATCGCCCGATACCCAGATCGACGAGGGGCATGTCGTCTCTGCTTACGCCGTAGTGTATTAGAAAGGAGTGTGCTGATGTGGCGATCGCGATGTTGTGCTTGTTGTGTTCATTTCCCCGCATGGGGAGGGAAATGGCATCTGAGAATCTTCCTCCTGTGGGAGGTTCTCCCATAGGGGCAAGAGTAAAGGTCGAGATACTGTTCGGAGCGAGTCCAGGGACGTCGAATCGGCAATAGAGCAATACTGTACCATCCCCTTCAGCATTTTCTGCCAACCATTCCGCCCGCTCTTTATCCGATCGGGTGATCAGTGTGTCGCACGTCAGGGACTCTTCCTGCTCCAGCAGTGCGAGTTCCTCATCCAGTGCGTTTTGAAATACAGCCGTCTCAGAGGTGGGGGTCTGATCAAAAAGAAGTAGTACGGTTTTAATCTTCGAACTACCCTTGATGGATCCGGGTCTGATCACCGGATCACACAGATTGGCTAGATCAGCAGTCGAGAAGAACAGGTTTTCTCCGTCCCGAATTGTGGGAAGAGACAGGTGGTAGAGAATGTTGTTGAAATACACCTCTGTCGTTCCTTCAATCTGTCTCACTGCCATAGAAGGGTGAATGAACAGACTGGTTTCGTCGATTTTCTGATACCTTTCAAACTTATAAAATTGAACGATGTTTTTGGCCGAAACGTATTCCTTGCCTTGCGATCGGTAAATTTCCCATTCGCGTTTTTTGCCGTCGTCGGGAACTTCCTTTTTAATTACTCGAGTATCCGGGGAGGCGGTATTTTTAACTGTCAGCTCATCCCCTTCGGTTGTCAGTTTGAATCCGGTTTTGGAAATGTAGTAATCTTCAACGACGCTGCTGCTTTCCCAGGTCCGCTGACGGCCGCCCGTAATCCGATAGACCTCCTGTCGCACTGTTTGTAGCAACTCTCTTAAATTGCGCCCTTCGGCGATTCCTTTGGCGAGATTGGTTGCGTAAGGCGAATTGGGCAGCCCAAGTTCGCTGCCTTCAAGGGCAAAGCCGCCCGGTTCCGAAGAAAAAGAGACCATTAATTCAGGATATCCGCTGGTGGATTGATCGACGACTCTCCGGAGTGGAGGGACGCTGTCCTGAATTGATTCAAGTTGCTCCCTACAGGAGTCTATGAAGAACAGGGCTACTCTCGGATCTCTGTCGGCAATCGTGTTGACGATGTGATTTATCTCGAGCATTCCTTTCAATGATGCGCCTTCGTCAATTGTTGCATCGACGCCCAGTATGGTGGGTTGTAGGCCCGACTCAAATCCGTGGCCCGCAAAGTAAAAAACGCACTCGTCGCCAGTGTGAACTTTCTCCGCAAATTCAGAGACGGAACGCTTGAGTTGATCTTTTCCCAGATTATTCAACTGGGTGACTGAGAAGCCGGATGCCTTCAACGCGGAAGTGAGCAGTTCACCGTCAGCGGCGGCGTTGGGCAGATCGGATAGTCCTTTCTCTGCGTAAGTGGAGTTCGTGATCACGAGCGCGAGGCGCTGGTCTTCCGACCTCGCCAGAGAGCAGATGCCTCCAAGTATTATGAGTATCGCCAGTTGCTTCGCGTAGAAGGAAATTGGATGCATGTCAGAAATGGTATTTATCTAAAGGGAAGGTATCAGTTCTTCAGATAGGGGCACCCGCTTCCAGACAATTGGGTAAACAGCACTCCGTTTATATCTTGCCTGAACGGGCTGGGAAAATCGAACCTCTAAAAAAATTATTGAGCAAACCTACTCCGAATTTCGAGGACGAATTGTTTGAGCGATTCCAATTCTTTTTCGGCCTGGCTGGTTCTCGGATTCATGGCCTCCAGCGACTGAATATTTCTCCAAATGGCTTTCCACTCGAGCACCTGGTCAGCGTTTAAACCTTTGGGAGGAGTTTGATCGTTATTGTTTGCCGCGACTCCACGGGAAGGTGTCGCAGTGGCCATGGCCTCCTGCATTCCGAGAATACGTCGATTCACTTCTTCAGTTTCTTCGATGATCTCCCGAGTCTGAGGATTGATAGATTGAAGTTGCTTGAGCGCGACACGGAGTTGGTCGATTTCCGCCTGGATTTCCTGATTGCCCGGCGTGTTAGGATTCATCTGTTTCGGAGTTGCCGGTGCCGGCGGTATTGTTGGTGTCATTCGCTCCGGAGCTTTCGGTGCCGTCGGTTTGGGGGAAGGTGGAGTGACGGGTGTGGCAGCCACTGACGGTTTCGTATTCTTTTTTCTTGCGACAAAGGCAAAATCCATTCCCGTAAGGTCGAGTTTATTGTATTCCGCCGGCTCGTGCATGACCCGTCGGTTTTCTGGAGGAAGCCCTTTCTTCCGGTCTTCGTCCGCCCACTGCCGCGAAGTTTCCCGAACTTCCTGTCTGGTTGCCGCAAACACCCGCAGGATGGGGGTGTTTGGTTTTTGCAAATGCTTTGCCAGGGTGGCGGTGAAGAGTCCGTCGTTTGCCTTTTGTCCGGCATCTGCGGAATAGCTGATCAGAGTTCCGGAAGGGGGAGTGACCTGAGCGAGCCCTCCGCCTTTTCCAACGACGGAGCGGGTTCCACCGGGCGATTCGGCCTCGAGCGGGTTATCTCGACAACAGTCGAGGATGATGACTTTGACATCGGCTTTTGAGGCATCCAGATCGTCGAGCACCATCTGGAGAGAAATGGCATCGTTGCCAAGCTTCCGTTTCATTCGCCGGACGTCTTCACTGACTTCGGGGATTTTGGTGTCACGAACGAGGAGGAAATTTTCGCCGTGATATTCGACACCATGTCCGGCAAAGTAAATCAGCGCGCATTCGGCGTCTTTGGCCCTGTCGATAAAGTTATCAAGGGCATCCTCGATCTCTTCCTGGGAAGCGTCGGTCTTCAGGTCGACCTCAAAAGGGGGAGAAGCTTTCTTCAAAGAGTCCGAGAGGAGAACGGCATCGCTCACGGCGACCTTGAGTTGGGCGTTCGCAGGAAGGTTCTCGTATTTGTCGATTCCGATGACAAGAGCGATCCGATTCTCTGCCCTTAAAATCGGCGAAAGGAATAGGATGATGAAGCAGATCAGTGTCCCGGATGTCTTCTGTAAGCAGATCCCTTTTGTCATGGGGGCTACGATGCCATCTCAGTAGGGGGAAAGGAAGTTAAAAAGGCATCTTGCCGCCACCACCACCCGGGCCACCTATTTTTTCATCGTCTGACGAAATCTAAAAAAAGTATGGGTTACCTTTCGGAATCTTATTCAGGTTGTTTTGATTGGGGATTCTGGCCGAGTTGTTGAATTGAATTGGTGTATCTCGCTCGGAGTTCGGGATTAGAGCAGAGGGAAACTGCAAGCGTGATTTGCTCTAAAGTGACTCCATGGAGTAATGAGTTCTTCTGGGTAGAAAGCTCAGAAAGAACATTGCCCAACCAATCTTCATACTTGTCTGCCTTTAAGGGCTCAGAATTTTGATTTTCGAGGACGTTCTTCATCAAAATTCTTGATCTTGGCGCATTGACTTCCGAAGTAATTGTATCAAGGAGGAAGCTCCAGTAGGTCTTGGAAATCCTACTATCATTTTGCAGGGAAGAATCGATTTTGTTCCACCATTCCAAAGCGGCAGTGACATCATATCGCGCGATTGCTGAAGCCAGATTACTTTTAGGATCAGAAATCCAGGGCTTCGTTTTGCGTGCAGCCAGAGGCGTTTTTGAAGCGAAGTTCAGAGGGCCTCTAACCTTCCCTCGCCAGAGATTATCCTTGGATCCTGTCGAGGCTATAAGTTTGTTTCCATCAAACGAGAAGAAATCGCGCAATAGGATGTCGATAGGTGACGAGGATTTTTGAAAATGAGTAGGCAAACCCGACTTGTTGCTACCTTGGCGCAAGGAAATGGACCCGCAATTTCCACCAAAGGTGCCGTAATGAAGTTCATTTCGGCTAGGGTTCACCGTGAGGCACGATATCCCCACCGTGTCATGGGCAATGGTTGTTGCAAGTATCTCAGATTCCGGAGAGGTGAATTTCCATCGATAGATTTGGCCGCCTGCTCCCGCGATGAACAGGTCAGATGATTTAGGGTCGAAATCCAGATTAAAAGCGCCGCCTCTGCAATGAGTCCAGACTCCGACTGGATCACTACTTTGTATATTCCATATTCTCGCAGTTCCCCCGTAGTCAAGGCTGGCAAGAGTATCTGAGTCCGCACTAAATTGCATTGAAACAACATTTAATTTGTGACTCTCTAATGATCTTCGAAAACTTCCGGTCTCTGGATTCCATATTGCGATATCTCCATTTCCAAATCCTGCGGCAAGGCTGGTTCCGTCAGGTGAAAATACCATGGAGTGAATCTCGCCTCTATCTGTTTTGATATCGCGTAGAAGTTCCCCATTTTTAGTATTCCATATTTTTATCATCCCATCGAATGAGCAGGTTGCCAGCAACGGCCGGAAGGGATGAAATGTGGATGTCATGAGTGTGGCTGTATGTCCTATTAGCTCAGCGACGAGCGTATGCTTTCTCGCATTCCATATTTTAGCTGTCTGATCGAACGACGCCGTTGCGATCAGTGAACCGTCCGGGCTGTATTCGACCCACGTTATTGAGTCGTCGTGCCCGCACCACTTCGTCATTTCATTTGGATTCTGTGCGCTCGAAATGGAGATGTTTCCTTTTGTATCGCCTGTTACAATTTGTTGTCCGTCTGAGGAGCCGTCGACCCATGTTATTGAATCGACGGTGTATTCAGGTTCTGGCGGAGCTGCCCAATACAGAGTGTTTTCTCCACTTCGCTCCAACACAGACCTGCTATCGGGATGAAAGGTATTGTAGACAGGGGAGGGATTGATCTGAGGAAATGCTTGTAATATTTGTCCCGAATCGCTCCAGATTGATGACTCCCCGCTTTTGGTTCCAATTAGCAATCGGCTTCCGTCATTACTGAATGTCATCGAAACGATTCTACTTTTACTGGGTCGGAAACTCTCTATTTCCTGACCGGAAATATTCCAAAAGGTAACTTCACCATTGGCTGTTCCAGTTGCAAAAGTGCCTCCATTTGGATGGAAAACCGAGGAGGTAACGAAATCGTCGAACGATATTTCTGAAGATGCGCGAGTCGCTGATTTCAGATCCCATACGATTGCAGTTTTTTCTATTCCGATTGCCAAAGCGAAGCGTTCATCTCGGTCGAAGGTAACTTCCCAAATACCGTTGCCTTTTATCATTCCGTTTTGGAGAAAGAATTTCTCAGTTCCCAATCTGGTATCGTAAATCCTGACCCCTCCACGATCTTTGCGGGCCAGGTAACTTCCATTGGGGCTCAAGCCGGTGACGTCAAAATCCGTTCGTGGCGTGGGTACTTCACTAATGAGACTAAAATTATCCAGGTGCCAGTGCCGTATCGATTCGTTGCTCGCCGTCACGAATTCATCGACTCCCGACCGGCTCATCCATTCCACTCCCGGATGATCCAAAAACGTTACCGCTGAACCATCGACCGTAGCATAGATGCCTACGCCTTTTGTGGAATTGCGCAGAGAAAAGAGATCACCGGATCTTAAAAACTCGACCATGTATTTGTTGATCGCAATTGCCCCGATTCCCTTTTTCGAAGGATACTCCAGTGAAGTGAATTTTGACGAATCATCATTCTTGTTACTTCGTTCGAATTCATGAACAGTGGCCTCTTCAGAGAGATCCCACATATCAACTTCCAGGCCGGCGGACAGGATCACTTTTCCTGAGTTCCCGGAATAAACCCAAAGGTAGTCAGGGGATGAAAGCGTCCGTTTCCAGAGCGTTTTCTCCGAGTTGATATCCCATTTCCGAAACTCGCCGATTCTGATTGGCAGCAGAACCCCGTTGTTGCTCAGAAGGCATGCCCCGTTGTTGACAAATCGTGTCTTCTTTACGGGATATTTGTGCCCACGTAGTATCGACAATTTTTCTTCTTCTGATGAGTTCCAAATTAGAATATTACCATTTTCAGTGCCTGCAGCCACCAGCCCTTGTTGGTCCGCATCGAGGCAAGTGATCCCATTTCCAATGTCGGATATTTCAGTCGAAATCCCAAGACGCATTTCCCCCGAGACATGTAACTGTGTTTTCTCGTAATCACCTTCTTTGTTGGAAATATACGATTCATTGTCGACTAATGTAGACTTGACCTTTCCTCCACCTTGGAGGGTAGAGATCCGGGCAAGGTCTCCGTTTTTGAAGCCAAGAATTAGATCATTGCCATCGCTCGTGAAGCAAAGAGCCGTGCATTCGGCTTCCGTTTCGGAGATCGCCATATGATTTTCCTTACTTCCGCTCTCGCCGTTTCTAAGAATCACTTTCCCTTCTCCTGTAAGGATTGCGAGTTGACCTTTTGAGCTGCACTCAAGGCTCAGTAGCTTTTCTTTCGTCTCTTCGGCAACGTTAAATATTTCCTCTGCATTGCGTGTTGTCCATCCGATTATTATTCTGCCATCGGCGATTCCATAGATTCGGTTCGTAGCGCCAAAATCCGAAAATCCGAAAACCAAATGCTCAATACGATCGGCGTCAGTCGCGATTTCAGTAATGAAATCGCCACTATCCACATCCCATAATCGGATCGTTCCTCCTTTTGCCGTTGTGGCCAGGATTTCCCCTCGATTATCAATCGCGAGCGATAGAATTGATTCTTTATAGGGGCTGGAAACGGTGTGCATCCAAATAGGCATTGACGCACGTTCGAAATTAGATGACGCATCTTCAAGCGCATTTTGAAATACCAAAGGGTCACGGTTTTCCCGAATCAACGGAGATATAAGGTCGATGTGGGGATGTTCGAACAGGGCGTCGCGGCCGAGTCCTTCAAATCCAATCGCCTTTGCTGCCAACATTGCCGCTTCGAAATTTTCACCCACTCTTTTGGCTGACTTTGCTCTGGTCAGCCAATCCTTCCCTTCCGTGAACTGATAGCTCTCAACTTTTCGCAAAGCATTGTTGGCGTCAGTCTTTGCTATTTCCGCATAATTTTTTGCCTGCCATGCCATCCAACCGAATCCTGTTGAAAGAAAAGCAAAAATCGACACTACTCCCACAT
>CAJXQE010000241.1 GCA_913058215.1 uncultured Verrucomicrobiales bacterium | reverse complement strand
TCTACACTATCCTCTTCGTCGGCAGCGTCAGATGTGTATAAGAGACAGCTAATACGCTATCTATTCGAGAACACGGGGAGTCGGATTCTTCATGGTTCCAGGCGGACGAATATTTTCACCTGGAGAACCGAGGTCCCCAATCTCCTTCCTCGCTCTCTCAGCAAGAGCCGTAAGCCTCTTCACCACTTCCGGGTTTCCCTCTGCGATGTTCTCTTTCTCACCGATGTCGGTATTTAAATCGTAGAGCCTCACAGGAACAGGATCGCCGAACAGCCGGTTGTATCTCCCGCTGACACTGAAGCCCAACTCCCCCATGCCCAACTGGATCAGAGGCTTCTCCAGAGGCACTAGCAATTTCCATTTCTCCGAACGGACACCGATGAGTTGTCCACCAAAGTAATAGTAGAACGCCTCGTGTGGAGATTTCTCGTTCTCATCATTTCTGAAAAGCGGGAGGATATCCTTGCCGTCAATCACCCGATCGTCAGGAACCTTTCCACCGGCAAGATTCACGACGGTATTGAACAAATCCATGTTGGTAGCGATCTCTTCACAAACGACACCCGCCGGAATTTCCCCCGGCCAACGGGCAATCATCGGAACTCTCAGACCACCTTCCGCAGCATCGTATCTCACTCTCGGTGCCAATGGCTCGTTGCTGCCGTGATGCATCATCTTACGCGGAGGCGGCGCGCCGTTGTCTGCCGTCCAGATTACCAAGGTCGTTTCGGAGAGCCCTTCCTCTTCCAAGGTTTTCAGCAACTGTCCAGTCGACCAATCCAGCTCTTCAATGGTATCCCCGTATTTCCCATTAGCCGACTTCCCTTGAAAATCTAATCCTGCGATTGGCTCCGTCCTGCTTCCCGGCGACATGTGTGGAAAGTAAATAAAGAAGGAACCTTCCCTGTGTTCCCGAATAATTTCCTGAGCCTTCTCGGTGTAACGCTCGGTCATCGTTTCCAGAATAGCGGGAGCCTCGATCACCTTGTTGTTTTCCATCAAAGGCATCGGCGGCCAACCGTAGCCTTTGATGTTGTCACCCATTTCATCGGAGTAGAGCAGGCCAAGGAAGTAGTCGAATCCGTGAGCCGGAGGGAGAAACTCAATCTGATCACCGAGATGCCACTTCCCGAGACAGGCGGTGTAGTAGCCCTGTTCTTTCAAGATTTCCGCGAGCGTGATCTCCTCCTTGTGGAGACCGTTCGGAGAAACCGGCCGTAGGACGCTTCCGTCCCAATCGAACTCGTGCATTCCGTTCCGCCAGGGATAACATCCAGTCAAAAGAGCTGCTCTTGAAGAAGTGCAAACAGGGCTGGCCGCGTAAAAATCGGTGAAGCGGATTCCATCCTTCGCGAGCTGATCAATGACCGGAGTCCGGTGAACTTTGGAACCATAACATTCCAGATCGCCATAACCGAGATTGTCCGTGTTGATCAGAATGATATTCGGTTTCTCCGCAAACACATTCGCCACCGCCAAGAGCAGACAAACTGAAAGAAAAACTGAATGTCGTTTCATCCAGTCATTGTGAAGCCGGGGAAAGATCCGTCAATCAATCCGCCACATTCATTGCGTCACCGTACCGGATCGACCGGCCAGGAATCCGAATACAGCCACACAAACGACCAGGAAAATGATGAGTCCGACAGCGGGAATCCAACTGGAAAAAACGGCGAAGAGAGAACCCACTAACCAGGGCCCGGGGGCAGCGAACAAATATCCGGCCGCCTGAGCCAGGGATGAAAGACCGGCAGCCGTCTCCGCGTTTTCACTGCGCATGGCAATCAATAGAAGAGAAAGTCCGAAGGAGGCATTCAAGCCAACTCCTAACAACAACACCGAAGCCCCTATCCACGGCCCGTTTAGAAAAAGTATTCCTGTCAGCCCAAAGGCACTGCACAAAGCACTGGCAGCGCACCATCCGCCCTGCGACTTTGCCCGCCCCGCCAGAGTTGGGACAATCAGGCTGGCGACGCACCCGATGATCTGCATTCCCGCGACCCAATAGGCTGCCCCTGCTTCCTCCATTCCACGCCATTGCAAGACCGTCGGCAACCAGGCGATGATGGAATAGAAAACCATCGACTGCACTCCCATGTGGAGCGTCACATAGCGGGCAATCTTCTCCCGTGCCAGAGCGAGAACCGGGCCGAACAGATTTCCAGTGGATCGTTGCTCCGGACGCTTCAGCATTTGCGGCATCCAGAAAATCAAAGAGACGACCGCGAATATCCCCCAGAATCCCAGAGACCACCTCCAGCCTCCGCTAAGTTTGTCAGCCATCGGAACCGCAAAGGCGATACCGAAGGCTGCTCCCAGGTTCATAGCCGTGGAATAAAGACTCGTGAGCAAACCAACATGATTCGGAAAGCGGCTCTTCACGATGCCGGGCAATAGAACATTCCCCACCGCAATCCCTGCACCGATCAGGACAGTTCCCAGAACCAGCCAGATTTCCGGACCGGGAATGGACCGGACAAAACAACCGGCGGCGGCCACCAAAATCCCCGCCCCAAGTGTCCGCGCGAATCCCAGCTTTCTTCCAATCCAGCCGGTGAAGAATCCCACCACAGCGAATAGAATCAAGGGAACCGTCGTCAGCGCTCCAATCATTCCCACGCTGAGACCATCCAAACGCAAGCGCTCCGCGAGCGGTCCCACTGCGGTGATAGCAGGTCTGAGATTGATCCCGATGAGAAGTAATCCCGATATAAGGATCACATGCTGGAATATGGGTGGGCGACGACTCATACAAATGACGCCGCTCTGAGCAATGCGCAACTGAGCCTTACGATGTAACAGGGTATGATGATCGATTCAACAGAGTTCAAGGAACTCCGCCGAATTCATCACGATTACTTCAATCCCGGAAATACATTCTCCATTGCCTGCTGCAAAAGCAGCCCGTCATTCCCATAAACCACAAAGCGGGCGCCTTGATCGATAGTTCGCTTCGCCTGTTCGACAGTTCCGAACCAGCTGCCAGCTGCGATGCCGTGTTTCTTTCCGATGTCGATGATCTTTTGAATCGTAGCGATCAGGTCAGGGTGATCATACTCCTTGGGAATCCCCATGTTGGCGGTCATGTCTCCGGGACCCACGAACAGGGCATCGATTCCCGGGATGGAACAGATCCCTTCGAGGTTTTCCACTGCGGGAATGGATTCGATCATGGGAATAAAAACCGTGTCCGCATTTTTCTCAGCAATATAGTTCTTTGTTTCCTCGCTGGGCCATTCCCCTGTCGCCAGAACTTTTGCCAGCCTCTTGCCTTTTAAGGGGCGGTAGATCGCGGCGGCCGCCAATCGCTTCGTTTCTTCAAAATCCTCCACGTAGGGAACAACGACGCCATCATAACTATCGCATATTTTTGCGATATCGGCCTCGTCGCGACCGTGAGTCCGGGCGAGACAGGCAATTCCGCGCGCCTGACAGGCATGACGCACCGCCAGAAAATCACCGATGTCGTAGGCCGTGTGTTCCGGAGTCACAATGATAAAATCGAGGGTCCCTTCCGGTATCTTGGAAATGAAAGAGGGATCCGTCAGATGCGCGATCAACGTGCCATAGATCGTTTTTCCGCTCTTCAGTTTTTCTTTGAGAATCTTTCCGCTCATAATGTCCTTTTGCTAGAGTAAGCCGAGTGCGTTCTCCCGCGTTTTCAGCGGAAAAGTCACCGGGCCTCCGACGCGATGGGAATCAAAAACGGCGTTGATCATTTCAATGACCATCCGTCCCTGCCGCACATCGCATTCCGGCTGCCTATCATCACGGATTGCTTGAATCAAATCTTTGCAGGCAACGACATTCCCCTCAAGGCGATAGTCCCCCTTGAACGGCTCGGGTTGTCCGACACCGGCGCTGGTGATCGGCTCCCATTTCTTCCCACTCAGGGAAGGACTCCACGACGGGTCCTGCAAGATTCCGGCGTGAGGAAGGTAGCCGGTCTGAATCTCGATGATCCCTTTCGATCCCATGACCTGCATGCCGAATCGCCAGGGTCGACCGGTTCCCGTTCCCCGAACCGAGTCAAAAGTGGCGATGCGTCCCTCCTCCAAACCGAAGACGGCGTGAACCGTATCACCGGCAAGCGGCCCGAGGGCTTCGCGGCCGGGTTTTACATCGGCTTTGGTGACGGGATGTCCGTCCTGCTCCACTTTCGAAAAACAATACTCCGGATCGCCACCCAGTGTGTGAATCAAATTCATGAGATGACTTCCCAGAACCATCAGGTCCTCTCCGCCACCCCGCCTGGCATCTTCTTTTCCCCGGGTCCGAAACTCGAGGACTTTCCCGATAGCCCCATCGTTGATCAGACCTGTCACGACATCTAAAATGGGACTGTATCGAGTCACATATCCGAGAGCCAGTTTCACTCCGTGTTTTTCAGCGGCGGCGACCATTTCATCGGCCTCGGCAGGAGTCGCACACATCGGCTTCTCCATGTAGGCATGAATCCCACGTTCGGCGCAGGCGAGAAACATTTCTTTGTGCTGGTCAGGATGCCGAGTGCAGATCGAAGCGATTGCCGGCTTTGTCTCGTCCAACATTTTGACATAGTCGTCAAACGCCAGTGGCACACTGAGTCGTTTCTTTGCTGCCGCGCGTCCTCCCTCATGTGGATCCGAGACAGCAACGATCTCCACGTTTCCCAACTCCTTCCAACAGATGTCGAAACCGTGACCGTAGTCCCCTCGTCCAGTGTGACCGATAATGGCGACTGTATATTTCTCAGGCATAACTCAATTCAGTCTTAGTTTAGGTGTTCGCCGGCACAGCCCAATGGCCTTCGCGGTAATTGCGGGTCAAAAGCTGGTTCGCTTCTTCGTCCCCGGTGAAACTCTCGCTCTCTCCATCGAAGAAAAGCGTTCGCTTCAGTCGTGAGGCGATGTTTCCCAAATGGCAGGCTGTAGCGCCGTGATGCCCCTTCTCAATATCAGCCCGGGGCAGGCCCCCGTTTCGAATACAGTTCAAAAAATCGGCATGGTGAATCTGCGTATTGCGGGCATTCGCACCGTCGGCTTTCATCTCTTCAATCAACTCATTGCCCGGACCGTAGAGACGGAAACTGTCATTTTTCCCCAGAAGGAGAAATCCCTTTGTTCCGTAAAAGGCATTCCCATTCTCGTAGCCCTCCAAAGTGTAAGGTGCCCAGATCCTCATTTCAAAAACCAGCTGCTTACGTTGCGGGTCTGAATCCGTAGGCGCGAAGTCAAACACCACATTCTGGGTATCGGGGAATTGCTGATCATCATCGAAGAAAAGCTTGTTCCCGATCGCGCTGACTGATTCAGGATGACGTTCATCGACACCAAGCCCCCACAGGGCAAGGTCCAGTTCGTGGACTCCGTCATTCCCCATATCGCCAGTGCCAAAGTCGTAACGCCAGTGCCAATTGTAATGGAGTCTGTTCGAATGATAGGGAATCTCTGGAGTAGGTCCAAGCCAGAGGTCGTAATCCAGATTACCGGGTGGCTCCCCGGCAGTGCCCCTCCCAATATCTTTGCGCTTCTGACTGTTCCAGGCTTTTGCCACTAGCACATCACCAATGGCACCCCCTTGAATTAACTCCACGGCCCGTTTCACGTGGACTGAATTTCTTGCCTGTGTTCCCACCTGGACAATTCGATTGTGCCTCCGGGCCGCCTCCACCATCAGCCTTCCTTCCCGGACATTGTGGGAACAGGGTTTCTCGACATAGGCATGTTTGCCCGCCTCACACGCCAGGATCGTAGCAGGCGCATGCCAATGGTCGGGAGTCGCCACTGTTACAGCGTCCACGGCATCATCCTCGAGAATTTCTCTAAGATCCTGCACCACGCGGGGTTTCCTCCCTCCGGCCTCTTCCACTTTCACAGCCGCTTTTTCTGCTCGCGATAGATCCGGATCACAGACATAGGCAAGTTCAACATCCTCGCGAGCGGCGAGTAGAATCGCGTGTTGGGTTCCGCGTCCTCCCAACCCAATCGCTCCGATGACGAATTTTTCCCCGGCACCTTTGGCGAAAAGTGACGGAGCAGCGCTGGCTAGGGCGAGCCCTTTGACAGCAGAACGACGGCTTAGGTTTTGAACTGGATCACTCATTACTTAGACTTGGGTTTCGTCCGGAATTTCAAACCCCTCCCTGAACTCAGTCCGGCCCCGCAATTGATTCGCTCCGTCATCATCAAAGGTCTCGGTCTTTTTATCGAAGCGTAATTTCTTATCCGTTCTCCACGCGATGTTCCCCGCATGACACATCACCGAACTGACATGGCCGGAATAGATCTCCTGATTTAAGCTTTCCCGCTTCCGGCTTCGGACCGCATCGAGAAAATTACGAACGTGAGCCCCTTGGCCAACATCGCTCTTGCCACTCTTCACCACTTTTCCTTTAGCGTCGTAGGCAGTCCATGAGGTGTTATTCAACAGTATCCAACCATTCTCCCCATAGATCGCCGCCCCTTCCCCGTTACCGAAAAGTTTCGGCCGTGACCAAAGCCTCATCTCGTATTGAAGGATTTTGTCGGGGTAATCGTAATTGACGAACATGGTGTCAGGAAACTCCTGATCATCCTCGAAAAAGAATTTTCCGCCCGAACAGGAAACAGCATCCGGAAAGTCATCAAGCCCCATCACATAGCGACAGTAATCAATCCGGTGAACGCCGTCATTGCCCAGATCACCGGTGCCATAGTTGAAAAGCCAACGCCATGCTCCGCCAACAATGGTCGCGTTGTATTCGCGCTCTGTGGAAGGCCCCAGCCAGAGATTGTAATCGATGCCGCCCGGAGCGCCGCTGTCTTTGGCGAGATGAACTTCACCGTTTCGGGCGGTCTCCCAGGCCTTACCGGAAATGACTTTTCCCAAAGCTCCGCTTTCTACATACTGGCGCGCTTCTTTCAAAAACGGAGCACTTCGGATCTGGGTTCCCATCTGCACAATCCGCTCATACTTCCGGGCGGCGGCGACAGCGATTTTTCCTTCGGCAATGTTGTGACTCGCTGGTTTTTCTACGTAAACATCCTTTCCGGCCCTGCAGCCTTCGATCGTGAGGAGGGCGTGCCAATGATCCGGAGTCGCCACCATGAAAGCGTCGATCGACGAATCATCCAAAAGTTCGCGGTAGTCACGAACCAGCTTGGGAGCCAGTCCGGTTTTGGCCTCGATTTCTTTTCCACGGGCCTTCCTGACATCATCGCGCACATCGCAAATGTGGGTAATCGCGCAATCCGAATTTGCCGCGAAAGTTTGCATGACCGAATTGCCCCGACCGCGAACGCCAATACAGGCCACATTGATCTTGTCATTGGCCGCGACGAGTTGGCTGGCAGGAAGAACCTGGAAGCCTAATCCCACTGCCGATGCGCTTTGCAAAAAACTTCGACGGGATCCAGACACTTTATCCATGGGGAAAAGTCTAGCGATTCCCCTTCGGTCGATCAATGGAGTTTCGGGCGCGGTCACGTCCTTAGAGAGGTTCCAATGACCGTCGTGAAAAAATGAAATGGGATGATTCGAATGTCTCACTCCCCACCAACAAATCGGGAGGGCATTTCGATCTACGCGGAGGCACTGCCGGAACTCGCTTGGAAGCCATAGTCCAACTCGGTCGGTAATTCGCAAATTTGCTCAGCCGCTGCAAACAGCTCATCAAATTTGTCGACAAACAAATCCCCGATCAATAGATCCGTCAAGGTTGGCCGGAGCTCGGGATTCATCTTGATGAGTTTCCCGAAATTGAATTCAGGATGGTAAAACGCGTAAACAATCTTCCGCATCCGCTCGATCGCTTTGCAGACATCTTTCCCATAGTCTTCGAATTGAGAGCCGGACAAGTCACCGCTTTCTAGCGCAGCATCAATCGCATCGGCAGCCAACTCACCGCTCTTCAGGGCAAGGAACACTCCCGAGGAAAAAACCGGATCGAGAAAAGCAAAAGCATCACCCACCAAGACAACACCATCTGCGGCGCAATAGTCGGAACGATAGCTGTATTCCCCGGTGACCCAGTATTTGCCGGTTTGCTTTCCGGGGTCCAGATGCTGCTTAATCCAGGCGTTCTCCTCAATCTCCCGTGCAAAAATCTCGCCGGGATCACGAGTGTCACGGTAAAGGTAGTCCCGGTCGGCAACGACTCCGACACTGACACGATTGTCCCGCATCGGAATGTACCAGAACCAGCCTTTGTCAGGAATGTAAGCAACCGTGGTCGATCCGGCATCCAGCCCCGGGTCACGCATTGCTCCCTCGAAATAAGTCCAGATGGCAATCTTGTCCAAATTGGGATCCCGCTTTCTCCACTTGGTCTTCGATGCTACAAGGCAATCACGACCGGAAGCGTCTACGGTAATGGGGGCGTGGAAATCGAAACGTTCGCCTTCCCCGTTTTCAGCCGTGACTCCAATGACACGTTCTGAATCATCCCTGATCACTCCGAGCACTTTGTGCCCCTCTCGAAACTCCGCGCCATTCTCGATCGCCTTGTCGACAATCATCTGATCAAACACCATCCGCTCGACCTGCCAGGTTACCGAGGAAGGATGATCGTCATGTTGAAAAAAGTAGAACGGCTTTGAAATCTTCCCGTCAGTTGAGACGAACTGAACGCTGTGCTTTTGTTGAAACCCGATCTTATCCATCTGATCGGCAAGGCCCAGCCGCTCAAGAGTGTACCAACAGAAAGGCATCATCGACTCACCGACGTGATAACGCGGGAATGTTTCCTTTTCGAGAACAAGAACCTTTCTGCCCTTTTCAGCGAGGAGAGCAGCAGAGGTTGAACCGGCGGGGCCGGCTCCGATAATGATGGCGTCCCAGTTTTCCTGACTCATGAATGAAGAATAAATGTGGTCTAACGGGATACGTTTCCGATCCACTTTTCGGACTCACTGCTTCGCGGCAAAATTTCGACGATGTCCGCAATGACCAACCCTTCCGGATCGAGAAGCTGGTTGCAACGACCGTAGAGAATCTCCCCCTCGTCCTGTTTCAAGGAGTCTCCGATCATTTGATCTGCAGGCACCTTGAAAAAGGCAGACGGGCTGCCGTGATGATCCACTTCGTATTCCCCCAGGATTCCGCCGAGAGGTTTCCTCCCGTCGACGACAAGATCGCGAACGTCTTCCGGAAGAGTCGACAAATGAATACCGATGGCCCCGTACTCCACCGGAACATCTGAAGATGCAGCGTGCAAGGTCACCAGGCGCAAAAGGTAGTCATCATTGGCCTCATGGGCGTGAACTTCGAGATAGAGTTTGGAATGATGAAAGGCCGCCAGCGTCGGAGTCATGTCGTTGTTGTGAACGAGCATGGACCGATACGGATAGGGCACTTCTTTTCCCTCAAGAAAGTGAAAGTCCGGCATATCGCGACCCGACCTTTCATAAAAATAATGAAAAGGCAGGAGACGATGGAGCGCTTCAGCCAACTCAGGGTCGGCCCCTCCGCGAACTGGCTCAGGTGTAGCGTGCATCCCGGTGATGATCGAGGAAAAATCCATGCAGGAGACGATCAACCTGGAGCAATCCCTCCCGACTGACAGTGATGGTGTCACCGTCGACACTCATATATCCCTGCTCATTCAGTTGTTTCAATTGGGCGGAAAATCTCTCCGCCGGCTTGACGCCGTACTTCTTCTCAAAATAGCTGAGGCTGGTCTTACCAAGCTTCAGCTGAAGAACAAACTCACGAATAAAACGTTCATCCGGGTCCGTCGGGTAAGCCCGGAAAATTGGAAGCCCACCTTTTTCCAGCTCCGATGTGTAAGGACCTACATCGGCCTGATTCTGATAATGCACTCCACCGAAGTGGCCAAAACTGGCAACACCTGCAGAAAGCAAATCGGCTCCCTCCCAGAGACTGTCGCGATAGACAAACTTGGTCGTCTCAGGATTTTTCACCACGGTGTAAGCACTGCTGACGGTGTAACCCGCTTCTTCGAAACGATTGAAAGCCCAGTCGACCCATTCCCGCTTCGTTGGCCAATCGGCAACCGGAGCAGTGATTTTCCCCGCCTCCTTCATCTCTTTGAAGATGGTGGTGTTGTAGGGGATCTCCATCTGATAGATCGTAACACAGTCGGGCTCCTGCTCGATCGCAATGTCGACGCACTTCTGCCAGTTCTCGACCGTCTCGTCCATCATCCCGGCAATGAGATCAATGTTGACCTGATCGAATCCTAGAGTCTTGGCAAACCCGAGCGCACGATAGGCTTCACGCGAGCGGTGAGCCCTGCCGTTCAGTTCCAGGATATGATCGTCAAAATTCTCGATCCCAAGGCTGAGACGGGTGACTCCGATATCCCGCAATGCCTCCAGTTTTTTCTCAGTCAATGTTCCGGGCTCCGCCTCAAAGGCCACCTCTTCCGTTTCGTCCCAGGGAAAGAGGTCTTTCATCCTGTTCGTGAGATCCTGAAGCTGGCTCACAGAGAGATAACTCGGAGTTCCGCCCCCAAAATAGACAAACTGCGGCTTTCGCCCAGCCAGATAGGGCTTTTTCGCATATCGCTCGAATTCACGGATTCCGGCGTCAAGATACTCATTAATCTCACCTGCATTTTTGTCCGTGTAGACGCGAAAATAGCAGAAGTGACAGCGTTTCCGGCAAAAAGGAATATGGAAATAGACTCCCAGATTGGTATCGGTCGGGGCAGGCTGCTCCAGCACATCGTCAATTGCCCGAACATGCTCCGGAGTCCAAAATGAGAATGGCGGATAGTTCGCAACAAAGTAGTTTCCCACTTCAGTTTGCTCCGCCTCAGGATCCAGAGGTGTGGAAAGTTTTTCGACTCGATTTTTGAGTCCTTCAGTTGATTGAGCCATGAGAAAAATGAGTTAGCTCCCCTCCAATAGAGTGAAGGCGAGATTACTTTCGAAAACCATACACTACGCCATCATCCCCGCAAATCACCAATGTCCCTGCCGAGATTGCGGGAGAGGCTTTCACTTGCGCCCCCAGTTCGTAATTCCAAAGTTCGGTGCCGTCTTCCGGATTGACCGCGTAGATCCGCCCGTCCATTCCTCCCTGCCAAACGGCGCTCTTGGTTACCAGCGGAGAGCTATCGAGAGAACGAGACGACTGAAACGCCCAGACTTCCTTTCCCATAACCCGGTCATAAGCGACGAGACGTTTATCTGGACCGGCGATAAAAAGCAGGTCTTCGTTCACCGCAGGCGATGCGGTAAACTCCAGACTCGTGTTGATCTCCCACGCTATCTCTCCACTCGCAATGTCGATTGCACGAATCGTTCCTCCGTTGTCGGCGACGTAACATATGCCGTCGCGGACGGCTGTCGAATTGGCAATGTAGGAGCCGACTTCGATTTGCTCTGCCTCTCCTTTTCCGTCGGCGGGAACGATGTGAAGAAGACCATCGCACCCACCGAAACAGACGGCCTGCTTTCCGCCCGAATTGATCAGCGAAGGCGTGGCAATGATATAATTATCGGTCTTATGACTCCAGAGAACTGAACCATCTTCAGAATTGAGACAGTACAAAAGATTGTCGTAACTTCCGATAAAAAGCTTCACCGACCCATCCTCGTCCTTGAGAAAATTCACTCCCCCTTCGATCTTTCCCTCTGTTTCAAACCGCCAGACCTCTTCCCCGTTTTCAGTATTAAAAGCATAGACAAGCCCATAAGTGTCACCGACAAACACCTTCCCATCCACGACAGCAGCCGGAGCAGTGATCGGTCCTTCCACTGTTGCCTCCCATTTCAAGGCTCCGTCAAAACTGTCGATTGCTAAAAATTTACTTTCCTGAGTTCCAAGATAAGTGATGCCATCAGCAATCACTGGACTGGCTTCGATAGGAGGAAGTCTCCGCCCCTCTTTCGCCACAGGAGTGTAGGACCACGCCAATTGTAGCTGTCTCTTATACACATCTCCGAGCCCACGAGACCGAGGCTGA
>CAJXQE010000240.1 GCA_913058215.1 uncultured Verrucomicrobiales bacterium | reverse complement strand
TCTACACTATCCTCTTCGTCGGCAGCGTCAGATGTGTATAAGAGACAGGGAGAAGGCTGTGTCCGGAAACTTCTCCTGGAGTTGTCGAATTCGATCAATGTTAGTTGCTACCGGCTGGAAAGCAAAAAGCACGTCCTTCGCGCCGGCGCCCGCTGTCATCTCCATCTCCGCGATGGTGGCGCATTTGAACTTCGTAATGCCAGCGTCGAGTTGCATCTTGATGACCTCGGCCATCTTGTGCGTTTTGACATGCGGCCGCAGACGCGCCGGATCTCCGCCGACGATCTCGACCATGCGTCGAATATTGGCTTCGACACGGTCCGGGTAGACCAACAAGGAAGGCGAAGGAAGGTCGGCGACGTTCTCGATATGGAACCAGTTGGAATTGGGGGCGGACATAGGGGATATGAAGAGCTTAGAAGTTGGGATTTGAATTGCAGAGGTGAAATTTGGATCCATGTAATCCTTTAAAGTCCATGTTCCATCCATGCCTGATTTGGATGGAGGAGGTGTGTTCTTTTTGCATGGATTTTGACGGATTGAACATGGATTTCACGGATTGGGATTGAAGTTGGAATTTGAAATGCTGAGGCAAAATCGGGATCCATGTAATCCTTTAGAATCCATGTTGAATCCATGCCTGATTTGGACGCAGGAGGTGTGTTCTTTTTGCATGGTTTTTATCGGATTGAACATGGGTTTCACGGATTGTTGGAGGCGCTTCGTATCGCTGATCGATTATTGATCAGGTTTCATATCAATGTAAATCGAGGATGCCTTCGATGGCTGCTCGTACCCGCTCAGCCACCTCGCTTGATACTCTCGGGTTGAATGGTCCGCCTTCACCGGGATCTATGTCGGTGAATCCGCTCATGATCATGGCTTCGACGACGGCCGAATAGTTGAAGACGCGGCCGTTTTCGAATCGAATTTCCTCCAGTGGGGTGATTCGTTGTTCGATCTCCAATGCCTTGTCGAAATCGGCGGCGCGATGAGCGTTGTTGATCTTGTCTCCAGCTTTCGCAAAGAGAACGGAGATTCCCGAGGTGTGTCCCTTGGCTCCCAGTTGCGCGGCTTTGGTGCTGCGATCTCCAACTCCCCAGATCACGATTCCGTCATCGCCAATCCGATCCACCATGGGTGGAACATCATCCTCGGTGGTTCCGACTTTGACGCCGACAAATGCATCAGAGTCCTGGATCAGTCGGATCACCTGGTCCCGGTCACGTGTTTGCCGCAGGTAATAAATCAACCTCGCACCGCAGGAATCGTGGTGCTCTTCTCCGAACTGCATCAAACCTTCATAAAGCCCTTCGGTGCTGTAAACGCCGACCAGCGGCAATAGCAGATATCCGTCTGGCGGGCGCTGCATGTTCGACTGCTTTTTGACCAGGTCTCCGGCGCTCGAAACAGGATTGGGAGCCACGGCTGAGAGGAGGATTCCAGAATTCCCCATGACCTCTCTGGTCTCTTCGATAAGACGGTTCTGGTCCGCATAGCCGACATGGTGAATCAGGCTGGTTCCTGCAATGCAAATAACGCGGGGCCGGTTATCACTGAGAGAGTTGCTGGTTAGCAGATACTCAATGTTTTTGCGGTGAGCCGGGTAGTCAACTTTTCCATTCCGATAGGGGATTACTGGAATGGTAATCACGGAGTTCAGTGCATCCAAAAAATCCGGGGTGGCGATCATCCATGCGACACTACTTGGCGATGAACGGGGAATCAATGGTTTCCTGATCTGGCGGCAAGGCCAAAGTCGCGGGCTTGCTTTTTTGAAGGAACAATCCAGTATTCAATCCCCAAGGCACCGAAACTCAGAGCCAAACGGGACGGCTTGACGCATGACCGAAATAATTCCAACTGTTGATTTCGAAGCCGACGGCAAACAAATCGGCTGGCTGCGTCTACCGCATTCGGTGACGCGAAGCGCTTACGGCGTGATTCCGATTCCAATCGCTGTGATCAAGAACGGAGCAGGTCCGCAGATTTTGCTTTCCGCCGGATCCCATGGCGATGAGTACGAGGGACAGATCGCGTTGACACGATTGATACAAACGCTCGAGTCCGAACAAATTCGTGGTCGCATTATCATCCTGCCAGCGCTCAATTTGCCCGCGGCCCTAGCCGGAACACGTGTCAGTCCATTGGATAACGGGAATCTGAATCGCGTATTTCCGGGCGATCCTCACGGCAGCCCGACCTGGCAGATTGCGGATTACGTAGAGCAGCATTTGCTTCCGATGGTTGAGGTGGTTGCCGACTTTCATTCGGGCGGCGCGTCGCTCGAGTATCGCCCTCACATGAGTACACATTTTTCGGTCGACGCTTCGCCGGAGCATAAGGCGCGCAGTCTCGAAATCGTTAAAAAACTCGGCGTGCCGCATGTCATGATCTTCGAACGCAAGCCGAAGCCGGGAGTGCTTCCTGATGGAGCGATGCGAAAAGAAGTCTTCTCGTTCGGAGGTGAGTTTGGCGGGAGCGGCAGCGTGTCACCAGACGGGGTGGCTTACGTTGAGAAGGCAGTGAGGCGGCTCCTCGCGATTTTCGGCGCAAGCGAAGAATCCCTGCCGGAATCGATGGAGCTCGAAGCGGAAGAGCTCCGCATTTTTGGGCCGAAGGCCTACGTCTACGCTCCCGAGGCAGGTGTCTTCGTGCCGGCAACGGAGTTGAGTCAGCAGGTTCAGCCGGGCGACCTTTGTGGAGAGGTGATTTTTCCAGATAATCCGGGCCGTCCGCCGGTTTCGGTATTCTTTGAGGGCGGGGGAGATGTGGTTTGCCGACGGCATCCGGGCCGCGTCGAGCGTGGTGATTGCCTTGCGCATCTTGCGGCTTCGCGTTGAATTCGCTCTTGTCAGAGAAACCGCCTATCCCGTAGCGTCACTTTGTGAATCCTCTATTGTTGCTTGGACTTGGGCTGGCTATCGTGCTCGGCGGAATTCTCTGGCTTCGGCTGCATCCATTTCTTGCTCTGATTCTTGGAGCGTTTGCCGTGGGCAGTTTAACCGGAGTCGATCACCTCACTGCTTCGATGGAGGCGAAATACCGGGGTGATCTGACGCGAGCCGCGATCCAGGATGAGGTCGTGCGGGAAATCGAGGCATTGAAAAAGGATGGCGAGCCTTTTGATGTCCAGACGATTCGCAAGGAGGCCAAGCAGGATGTCCAGAAGCGCAACAGTGAATTGGAGGCGCTTGCATTCGCCAGAGCCGGGGATTTCACCAAGAGCAACACGACTCTGAGCCGGATCACCTCCGCTTTCGGATCGACCTGCGGGAAGATCGGCCTTCTCATCGCGATGGCCTGTGTCATTGGACGTTGCCTTTTGGCGAGCGGAGCGGCCGAGCGCATCGTACGGGGAGCCTTGTCGCTGGTCGGCCAACGCGGGGCACCTTTGGCATTCTCGGGCAGCGCGTTCGTCCTCGCGATCCCCGTATTTTTCGATAGTGTGTTTCTGCTTTCCATCCCCCTGGCGAAGGCCACCTGGCTGAAAGTTCGGAAAAACTACGTGTTCTATATCGGTGCCCTGATTGCAGGAGGGGCCATGGCACATTCCCTGGTGCCGCCCACGCCGGGTCCGCTTTTCGTTGCCGAGGAACTGGGGGTAAACATTGGCACGATGATTCTGGTTGGGATTCCGATTGGAATCGTTTGCAGTGCTGCCGGGCTGCTCTATGCACGGTGGTTGAATCAACGATTGGATATTCCCGTTCGGGAAACCGAAGAGGATATGGCCGAACTGGAAGAATTGTCCCAGCGCGGTTTGAGCGACCTGCCGCCCTTGTGGATCTCACTGGTTCCGATCCTTTTGCCGATGGTCATGATCAGTGGCGCCACGATCTACCATAGTGGTCTCGACCCTACCGAGTCCGCATCCTTACTCAGCAACTTGGGAGACAAGAACATTGCTTTGATGATTGCCGCCGCCGCGGCCCTGGTTTTGGCTGCCGTTCGACTGAAAGATCAGAAGGCGCTTGCCGAACAGGTGCAACAGGCCATGCAGGAAGCCGGGCTCATCATTCTGATCTGCTGTGCCGGCGGGGCATTCGGCGCCATGTTGCAGCAATCCGGTATCGGTCCGCAGATATCCGGAATGACTGGAAATAATCCACTGGATTTCGGCCTTCTTCCTCTCGCGTTTTTGATCACGGCGGTAATTCGTGGAGCTCAAGGATCGGCCACGGTGGCCATGTTCACCGGGGTCGCGATCATCAGCAGTTTAGCCCCTGATCTGGAACATCTGTCCTATCACCCCGTCTACCTTGCCGTCGCTATCGGATGCGGATCGAAGCCTTTTGCCTGGATGAATGACAGTGGTTTCTGGGTCATCAGCAAAATGAGCGGGATGACCGAACAGGAAACTCTGAAGCTCGTCACCCCGCTGTTAACGATCATGGGTTTCACCGGAATTCTCGTTACGATGATTGCCGCCAAGGTGCTCCCTCTTGTTTCCTAGTCTCTACCTTTCGAGAAAGCCTAACTTGTCTATAGTTTTCCGGTATTCTTATCGGCGCTTCGGTCCGGCCAGAGGGTGCAGTTTGTTCACTCTTTCACGATCCTGACTATTTCCGGGAATTTGCATACCTCGATTCAAAAAGGGGCAAATTGACGAGGTCAGGGAATTGGCACGTACAAGCGAAGCAAACCGCTTTCATATTCGAGAGCCTTCGCCCGGGCATCTTTTGGAATTACGTATCCAACACCAAACTTCAGTGTTTTTTGTTCTTCCAGCAGGAAAATCGTGTTCTTCCCCATTTTGGTATCCGCGCCATCAGCCCACCTCGGTCCGGGCTTGACTCGGCCTTCGCTGCCATCACGCTCCTCGTAAATCAGAATCAAGTTTTCAACTGTTAAGCTGAAAGACTTCATAGCTCCCGGGTTGATGGGCGGAACCATCTCCGCTTTGACCTCAAGGATCAGGTGATCTTCGCTGACTTTCACGCTATAGAGCGATTCAGTGGTGTTGGTATAGATCGAAATCGATTCGGTCTTTCCAAGACCGCTGAATCCCTTGATACGTGTAGAATTGCGTGAAATAAAAGTCTTTATGAGTCCGGCACTTACTTTTCCCACCTCAATGGAGAAATTCTTATTCCTGATCTCCTGTTCGTCCTGCCACTCTTTGATATAATCAATATCAGCCTGACTTAACTTGCTAAACGGGACATCAGCCGATTTGCCACTAGCGAGGATTAATTTGGCCTGTGTGTCGGAAGCGCTTTCTAAACTCGCTTCGATCTTTCTCCCATCCGAGCTTGTCCACGTTCTTAGCGCGTCATCAGCGCAACTCATTCCATAAAAACCCAAAGCCAATAAAATCGCGATAATTCCTTTTTTCATGATTCTCCTCCAACACTCCTAAGCATGACTTGGCAGGTCAAGATGTATTTCGGAGTGGCGATACCCTTGTTATATTTCCCGTTTTCATTTTAGTAAAATCCTGATGAGGAATCAAGATTTTACTCTAACAACTGACTGATGGAGAATATTACTCTATACCTGATCTGATTCTTGAAGCGGGACACATTATAAATGAAGTCCTGC
This sequence comes from uncultured Verrucomicrobiales bacterium, assembly GCA_913058215.1. Lineage (GTDB taxonomy): Bacteria > Verrucomicrobiota > Verrucomicrobiia > Verrucomicrobiales > DEV007 > Arctic95D-9. The sequence continues at coordinate 6,416 of CAJXQE010000240.1, read as the reverse complement.
CTGGGCTTTTTCCCGGCGGCCCATAGTTAGTCTTCAGTCAAGTCGCCCTCCGGATCTCGAAAAAAGAGTTTCCAGGATGCTTACTACGATGTTACAGCAAGATCATGTCCGATGGAATCAAACAACCACCTTCCACGCTTGGTGGAGTGTTGAGCCATCTCGGCCCCGGATTGATTCTGGCCGGATCGATTGTTGGTTCAGGAGAATTGATCGCCACCACGAGGACCGGGGCTGAAGCCGGGTTCTCCTTTTTGTGGCTCATTATTCTGGGCTGCGTCATCAAAGTCTTCACCCAGGTCGAGGTCGCGCGGCACTGCATTATTTCCGGCAACACCACGATTTCGGCCCTCTATCACCTGCCAAAAATCGGAAAGTTCATCGGCTGGTTTTGGCTCTTCACCTTCCTCGTAGCCCTCGGACAATTGGGTGGAATCATCGGAGGAGTGGGCCAGGCGCTCGACATCGCGGCACCATTCTTCGGCGAAAACGGGCCTCAGATCTGGGCGGCGATTATAACTTTGATTACCGTCATCATGCTCATCAAAGGTGGCTTTAGCTTCATCGAGATTTTTTGCACTACGCTTGTTGCGATCTTCACCCTGATCACAGTGGGAAATGTTGTCATGCTCCAGAGTCAGCCCGATTGGGCTATTACCGCGGCCGATATTCGGGAAGGATTGAGTTTTGGATTTGCGGAATCTTCCAAAGGAAATCCTTTCATTACCGCGCTGGCCGCCTTTGGTATCATTGGAGTAGGGGCCTCCGAAATCGTCGCTTACCCATATTGGTGTTTGGAAAAAGGCTATGGCAAGTGGATCGGCGAAAACGATCAGAGCGAAGCCTGGATTGGGCGTGCCAGGGGATGGATCCGCGTGTTGCAGTGGGATGCCTGGGGTTCAATGGTGGTCTACACGATCAGCACTGTGGCGTTTTACCTTCTTGGTGCCGCTGTCCTGCATCGCTCCGGGTTGATCCCTGAAAAGAGCGAAACCGTTTCCACCCTCGCCGAAATGTACGAACCGGCCTTTGGACCGATGGGCCCGGTCATCCTCTTGATTGGTGCCGTTGCAGTTCTCTTCTCAACCTTTTTTGTGTCCAGTGCCCAGAAATGCCGATTGATGACCGACAACCTCCATGTATTCAAGATCTACCGGCTCAAAGATGATCGCTACCGAATCCGCCTGATCCGAATTTTCAGCCTTGTGATTCCGGTTCTCAGTTTGCTGATTTATCTGGTTTATCCACGACCGGTTTTGCTCGTCCTTTTCTCCGGCCTGATGCAATCACTCCTGCTTCCGCTACTCGGTATCGCGGCGCTCTATTTCCGTTTCAAAAAGATCGATCCGAAACTTAAACCAAGCCTGGTTTGGGACGTTTGCCTCATTCTCTCCGTCCTCGCTTTCATGACGATCGGTCTGTATCTCATGATTGAAAAAGGCGGTGATCTGCTCAATAAGATCGTGCCATGAGCGCTTCACTGGCACAAACGCGTGAGAATATACTCTATCGATTACTGTATTTCGGCCTGATATTAAAAGTTGAGATCATGATAAGCAAAGCTCTAGTTATTGCCGTTTTCGCCAACTGTATTCAGTTAGCATATTCCGAACCTTCGAACTACAGCTCCGCTGCGAGCGTCCTCGGCCAAGGGAACTTCTCCACTTCAAACGTGCCTGATCCCCCCACTGCACGATCGCTAAGTCAACCGGAGGGCATTGCAATTGACCCGAACACTGGAAAATTTTTCGTCGCAGACGAGGGAAATAATCGAGTGCTTCGCTATTCATCCGCTGCTGCCTATCAGACGAATGCGGCAGCCGAGGCCGTTTTTGGCCAAGCTGACTTCGTCTCCAAGGGAATCGGAACAACGGCAACTACGATGAGCTCGCCCTACGGCATTACCATCGACAGTTCGGGCCGCCTTTGGGTCTGTGATTATGGAAACAATCGAGTATTGCGCTTCGACAACGCGTCAACTAAAGCGACGGGTGCGGCTGCGGACGGTGTCCTTGGGCAACCCGATTTCGAATCAGCAACCCCACCTGGAGCCCCCCCCCATTCCAGCTTTGACGCACCAGGTGGTGTGGTAGTGGACGGCGAAGGTCGACTTTACGTCAGCGATGAAGAGCTTGATCGAATTCTTCGATTTGACAATGCCGCTTCACTTTCCGGAGTTGTCCCCGCTGACGTCGTTCTAGGCCAGCCTGACCTTTCCACGTTCGCCGAAGAAACGGACCAGTCCAGCTTTACTGATCCATGGGGAGTTTGGATCGATGAATTCGGCAATCTCTGGGTTTGCGATGAAGGGAACAATCGAGTCCTCCGTTTTGACAGCGTCTCGAGCAAAGGAAATGGAGCGGCCGCGGATGCTGTGTTTGGACAGGACGATTTTGACAGTTCGAGCCCGGGTTTAGACGGGAGCAGTTTTGGGTCCCCCTACTACGCTGCGGTTGCTCCAAACGGGACGCTCTGGGTTGGAGATTACGATAACAACCGATTCCTCGGGTTTCGCAACGCAGCGAACAGAGGTGCCGACGGCGTCACCGTCATGACATCGCCAGAAGCCGACATCGTCGTCGGCCAACCTAATTTCACTGACAATACGAGTCTTCCCGCCAGCGCACGCGACACAAAAAGAGGAAGCGCGATCGCGTTTGGAAGATTAGGCAGCATATTTTTCAATGACTATGGCAACGATCGGATTCTCAGGTTTTCCGCTCCCCTGGAAATTAAAGCACCACGCAGAGTTAAGACTCGGAGAAACAGAGTTACGATCCGAGGGCGCTCTTCAGGCGCAGAACTCGTTGAATACCGAATTCCAGGCCAGGGCGGCTACAAGAGAGCGAAAGGGAATACATCTCGCTGGAGAGTGAAAGTAAAGCGAATCAAACGTCGTAACACCATTGTGAGACTGCGAGCGCGGGCATTTGATAATCGGACCGATAAAGCCAAGACCAAGGTGATAAAAGAGAGCTGATTTTGAAGTTGGAAAGGTGATTGTGGCTGCAATCCCGGCTCCACCTCTACTTAGTTTATACGCATCGATCACGGCATTTTCCTGCTGGCTTCGATCACCAAGCCGCTCGTTTACATGGCGGGAATGATCCTCGTCGAGCGCGGGCTGTTGTTGCTCAGTTATCCGGTCACCCGCTACCTCGAAGACATTTCGGCCCATCACAAGGAAGACGTCCGGGTGCATCATCTCTTCACCCATACCTCCGGCATGCCCGACAGGTTGGAGAACAATGCGGAACCGCGACGTCAGCAAAATGCGCGGGATGACTGAACGGGAAACGCTGAAGGTCGTCACCCCGTTGCTAACGATCATGGGTTTCACCGGGATTCCCTTTACGTTGATTGCAGCCAAGGTGCTCCCTTTCGTTTCGTAGCCTTTAACTTTCTTCGTATTCAAGATCTACCGGCTCAAAGATGATCGCTACCGAATCCGCCTGATCCGAATTTTCAGCCTTGTGATTCCGGTTCTCAGTTTGCTGATTTATCTGGTTTATCCACGACCGGTTTTGCTCGTCCTTTTCTCCGGCCTGATGCAATCACTCCTGCTTCCGCTGCTCGGTATCGTGGCGCTCTATTTTCGTTTCAAAAAAATCGATCCGAAACTTAAACCAAGCATGGTTTGGGACGTTTTCCTCATTCTCTCCGTCCTTGCTTTCATGACGATCGGTCTGTATCTCATGATTGAAAAAGGCGGCGATCTGCTCAACAAAATAGTGCCATGAGGCAGGCGTCTACTGCGATGGGTCGAGCCAGTGAGAAAGGCGGGGAGTTGGGAGTTGGAAAGAAGGGACAGCTTGGAATGGAAACTCAAAAGATTGAGGCCTAATAGACAGGCTGTGCTTCCGAATTAATGATCAGGCGGGATGGCTTGTGGGAGGGGATCAGCACCTTGCCGCCACCGCCCTCCTTTCGACATCGAAGAACTCCGTGGAATCGGACCGGATTCGCCTAGGTGTGTCTGCTCGTTGAGTAAAAGTGGTTGGACCAACAGCTCGACCGGACGACTGGCTCCCCAAACCCTGACGACGGAGGGAATCCTCAGTCAATTCTGAAAGGGGGGGGGGTATTTCTCCAAAATCCTCTGGAATTTCATCGAGCTCTGTGCATGAATTGCGGGAAGGAAGCGCCGGTTCTTTTCGAGAGGGATTCAACTACGGCTGTCGTTGGTCGTTTTACCTCTTTTGATTCGCAGCTTCCCTTGAATTGTCCGCGCAGTTGAAGGTTCGGATCATCCACTTTTTGGTGGTTTTGATTCTGCATTCAAAGACTCGATGAAAACCGGATGCGGCGAAAATGTCACATGCCAAAACTGGAGAAACGAATAAAACCTTGTTACAGCTCGATCGTCTGGAACACTTCCGGATTAAAAATAAATAACAATTTATGAGTAATTTAAACTCCTTGAAATACACAGCAGCAGTGTTTGGCGCAGGACTTCTTGCACTTGGATTTGCTACGGCCGGTGATAAAGGGCTGGTGCTTGATGACAGCTTACTCGCTGCGGCACCCGGCCTCAATGACTTTGCCTTATGCGACACGTTTGAGAAAGGGTGTGTGGTGTTTGACAACGATAACACCCAGTTCATAAAAAAGGTAAAAATGGTGATGCGTTATCACGGGCAGTTTCATGACACCTCATTAACGCATTCCAGCGGTACAACTTGGAGTGAGGAATATTGGGAACACCGCCGCCTCCGTCCGGGAATCAAGGTGGACTTTGCAAATGGCTGGAAATTTTACAACGAATGGGGTGTTGGAGGCACTCCGAAGCAAGCATCTGTCGCCAATAGTGGAGACTTTTTCGACGCCGTTTACAACATGGGGATCAAAGGGGAAATTGGCGCTTTCACAGTCGACATCGGAAAGCACAAAGCCAAAATGTCACGCGAATGGGAGACTTCATCAAATAGAATTATTACAGCTGAACGCTCTCATATCGTTAATGAGATTATTGCATTTAGCGGTCACCCATGGGGTGTGACGGTAGGGTTCGAAACTCCGGGAATCGAGCATGAATTCGGTGCCTGGCTGTCCGGATCCGACGACTTTGAAGATGGAAGCGATGATGAGCATTGGTGGAACGGAAATTCCAACGGTGCGCTCAGCTATCGTATTGGTCACGAATTGAACAAGAATTCGAGTGTCCACTTTGACTATATGTTTGTGAATAATAGTGGAGGGCGAGTCGATCCGGTTGGAAATGGTAGTCAACTTGAGGTATCTCCATACAATCACACCATGGTACTAAGTTCCGCCAACGAATGGGAGGTCGGCAATAAGGGGAAAAAATTCGGCCTCCTCGCCGAAGCAATAGGCGCGTCAGGGCGCGAGGCTCGTTCCGGAATGAATATCTTCGGTAATAATGATCGAATGGCCGGCGATGATACTTTCGGTTTTCTCATCATACCTTCCTACGATCTCACTGAACAGCTTCAGTTGGTGGGGCGCTATGCTTATGCATCGAGTTCCCGGATGCAACGTCCTCAGAGGCGGGCCTTCGAAAGAGATGGTGAGCGAGTGAATCAGACCGGCAACGGGGAGTTCGATGATCGTCCCAATTTGGAAGATGTTCATACCTTTTACCTTGGCCTCAATTATCGCATTTGTGGGGATCACCTCAAACTGGTCGCTGGTTATGAGTATTTGACGGCTGATTTGTACGACAATCCCGCCAGTGCAACGGACAATGGATCAATCGAGGGTGGTAATTGGATGTTCTCAATCCGTTCCTATTTTTAGGCCTTGAATAATCGCTCTGAGAAAATACCTGCCCCTCCGAATTCGAGGAGCAGTTTTCGTCTCATAATTCGAACTTGATGAGTCCCTGGCGTCCAGCTGGTAGTAAAACAAATCCGTCACCGATAAAGGCCAGATCGGGGTTTCCACTGACCTTGAATTGGCGAATCAGTTTCGGGCTTTTTAAATCGCTGATGTCGAGAACAGTCACGTCTCCGTCAATACGATCACACGCGACGAGGATGTTTTCCCGAACCGTTGGTTTGCCGCGAAAAGCAGGACCGCCTGAGATCCGGTAGACGGGCATCTCGGAATCGTATTCGCCTTCCCGTAGCGGCTTGTAGATGGAGTATCCGCCATTGCGTGTTAGCAGCGCGTATTCGCCGCATGCAGCATAGCCGCCGGATTTCATGTCCGGCAAAAGGCCGATCGGATCCGGCAGGTTTGCAGGCTGGGCGGCGCCCAGGTCAGACATGAAGGTCCGACCGGCACACCATGTTCCGCAGATAAGCTTGCCGTCGATAAACCCGTTGCAGAGTTGTCGGTAATAAACCAACCCGGCCCAACCTCGTTCGTGTTTCGCCAATTTGATCTGCTTCCCGTCAGATACATCAAGAACTGTCTCTTATACACATCTCCGAGCCCACGAGACCGAGGCTGATCTC
>CAJXQE010000239.1 GCA_913058215.1 uncultured Verrucomicrobiales bacterium | reverse complement strand
CACATTCTTCGATTGGTGCTTTGTCGTAGACAGGAGCTTTGCCCCAGTCACCTGCATTGGCGCCGAGCGTAAGAGCTCCGATGGCGATTGCTAGAATAGCTTTTTTCATAGTAATAACTTCCCTTGGTATGAGATTTTGGTCTTTAGTGATACCGTTTCATTAACAACCCTGCCGTGGCTTTCGCCTCTTTAGGGGTGATGACTCTTTATCGATCCTACAAGAGAACAAATGGAGAGTCATCGGCCGCATTCTTGGCGATTCGAGAGTGTTATGCAACAAATAATTTCCTTTTTTTCTCTAAGAAACTTCAATTCACTCCGTTTATAAATGTTGCCCGAGTTCGCGGCATCGCCTGAAACCCAGAGAAGGCATGGCGTGGCTTCGTTGCTACCTTGTTAGAGGTTTATCACTAAGCGGACTTAACTTTTTTTGAGAAATTGTTTTCATAGCGGAAACCAGGATCCAGAAAGATTGCTCATTTTCTTTACCTCCCGCGAACCTGGAATCATCCGAACCACCAGTACATCAGGGGCAGCACGGTAAACATAACCATCAGGGCAAGAATGAGGCCCATCTTGATGTAATCGATAAAGCGGTATCCCCCGGGGCCCATAACAAGGACATTCGCCGGATGAGAGATCGGACTGGTGAAGCTGGCAGAGGCGGCCATGGCGATCGCCATCACGATAATTTGAGGTGGAAGGTCAAGGCGGGCTGCGGCATCCATTCCAATATGGGCCATGATCAGGACCAATGCCGCCGTGGGGACAATTGTGGTCGCCAGCATGGTCAGAATATAAAGGCCAACAATCAGCCCCCATGGTCCAAACGGCTCGGCGACGGCTGTAACCCCTGTGGCCAGCCATTCCGCAGCGCCGCTTTCTTTCATCGCCGCACCCAGAGGAATCATACAGGCAATCAGGAAGACTGATTTCCATTCGATTGCTTTGTAAGCCTGTTCAATCGAAAGGCATTTAACGGTAATCATTACTGCCGCGCCGGCAATCGCGGCAATCGCAATTGGCAGAAATCCAAGTAGAACGATGATGACAACCGTCAACATGATGATCGTCGCCAGGATGGCTTTCATCGGCGTTTCCTCCGTCGCTGAGTCGTAAGCAGCTTGAGACATCACAAGGAAGTCATCGTCGTTAGCCAGGGCCTCCAGCTTTTCCTTACTTCCCGATAAGAGCATGGCATCGCCAAAGCGAAGTTCGAAATTCCGCAAATGGGACCCGTAGGAACGACCATTCCTCCAAATGGACATCACCTGAAGCCCATATCGACTGCGGAAATTGAGTTCGCGCAGGGATTTCCCTACAAGACCGCTCTTTGGAGAGAGAGTAACTTCTGTAAATCCTGTATCGGGTTCCTTTCCCACATCGCTATCATCGGGGCCGTCTAACAGCTCCATAGACTGCAAACCCTTTATCAGGGCAACACTTCTGCGCCCTCCGTGAACGAGAAGCTTATCACCCGGCTGAAACTCCTCGTTCGCTGCAGGTAGAAAAACGGAGCCGCTTTTTCTGCCAATCGCAATGATCCTCAAACGCAAGGCATCGCCGATTCCACTCTCAGCCACCGTCAATCCGGACAAATGCGAGTCCGACGGGATATCCAGCTCCATGAGGGAATCTGTCTCCCTGTAGATTTGATCAAAGCTTTCCTCACTGATCACCGTAGTTGCCGAAAACTCCTTCGAAGTATCGATCAGAGACAAAGATTCTTTTCTCACTTCGATCTGAACGGAGTCGCCTGCGGCAAAAACAAAATCGGCAAAAGGCCCTCTCGTCACTTTGCCTTCCCTTTTAATAGTGAGGATATGGCCGTCAAACCGTCGGTGGAAATCGCTTTCCGCCACGGTCAAGCCCACCAGCTTGGAATCATCAGCTACCGTTGCCGAGAGAAGAACCAGCTTGTTAAAGGACAGCAATTCAGCAATTTCCACCCCGGAAGCCATTTCCATCGCCTGCCATTGAAGGAATTCGCTGAAATCCTCTTTTCTTCCCTGAACATGCAGAATGTCCTTCTTCTTCAGTTCGAAGTCACCGGAGATCTCCTGATCGATTTTTCCATCACGGGTTACCGCGAACACATTTAAACCGAGAATGGCACTGAGCCCCGACTCCTTGATCGTTTTACCGTCAAAGGCCGAATCCTCCGACAAGCCAAGCTGAAACCTGAACTGGTCAATATCATGGGAGAACTGGAAACGCTCACCGGCATCCTGTCGCGACTTCAAAAAATCGTCAGGAATCGTCTTCGGCAAGATATGCCTCCCAATAAAAGCAACAAAGAGTGATCCAAGGATAAGAGCAGGAAGACCGATAGGCGTGAAAGAGAAGAGATCGAAGCCCTCATGCCCGGCTTGAATCAAGGCATCTGAAGCTACGAGGTTTGGTGGAGTTCCCACTAGAGTCGTCAAACCTCCCAGAAGTGAACTGTAGGCCATTGGCATTAAAAGCCGCGACGGGGAAGTTTCCGTTCGACGGGAAATATCCATCACCACCGGAAGCATCAGAGCCGCCACCCCGATGTTATTCATGAAGGCCGAGAGAATCCCGGTAGTCATCATGATGACAAAAATAATCCGCGGTTCGGTGGTTCCCGCTATCCTTAGAACCTGTCTCCCGATAATGTCGGCAACTCCAGTCGCGCTGAGACCAGCACTCAGAATAAACATCGACCAAACCGTCACTACTGCCGGATTACTGAATCCTGCCAGAGCTTCTGTCGGAGTCACCAGACCTGACACGGCGAGCGCGCTCAATACCAGGAGCGCCACGACATCCATGCGAAGCTTCTCGGTAATAAAGAGGACCAATGCAATGGCCAGGATGGTCAGGACGGCGGCAATTTCCAGAGTCATGGGGAATCTCGGCTAAAAATAGACACACTCAAGCAGGGCGGCTAGCGAATTCGAGAAAAACACCATTGTCAGCCCCCCCTTGACACAGTCTTTTTCCGGAGTCTTATTTACAACCCGCCAATGCGTTCACTTTTGCACATCACCTTTTTGCCCTTTCTCGCCATCGCTCTGATGGTGGGGAATCAGTCAGGACTGTGCGATGCCGCCTCGGTTTTCGGAATGGATGCTCACCATCATCAGGGAGAAACATCCACCTGCCTTGGGGGTCACGACCATGAATCCGAAGAGCGCGTTCCATGCTCTGAGAATTGTGAGTCCAATCTCACGGAGGCCCCCAACCCTGAGTTGGTAAAGACACCTCAACCTGCGGTCTCCGGTTTCCTCTACCTTGTATTTGATCCCTCGGTCATTCTGAAATCGTCAAAGTCTTTTTCTTCTATCAAAACCACACATGAGCCGCCCGATCATCTGGCCGACTCAGCCTCGCCGCATGTTATCGGCAGGTTTTTGATTTGAATTTTCTCTTCCCTGCGAGCCCGGGCTTTTTCTGTCCGGTCGCAGACAACACGGTGTGTTCTCTTCCGTGTTGATTGAATGCTTCGCGGCATCTTCATCAATTTATAAAACCTGAGAGCCGCTCCGATCCTTCCAACTCTCTACGATTCACTAACTCTTTCCCATTCTATTTCATGTTCAGATATCAATTTTACAAGCGCTTCAGATACGGGCTGCTTTGCCTGATCTGGATGAGCATCTCCGTGTTTCACGGAGGTGCTGCGGATCAACTCTCCCTGTCACGGGACGAAGCCATTCTCCTGGCATTTAAAAGCAACCGCCCCCTCCGCATAGTCTCCCTTGAGGTGGCGCGCGCGAAATCAAAGCTCCGCTGGTCGGGGCGTCTCGATAATCCCGAGCTCGAACTTTCCGGTTCCGGCGATGGCATAGGACTCGACGAGGACGAAAGCGTTTATGAGATCGCAATTTCCCAGAGGTTTCCGCTCACTTCCCGTTTAAAAGACGAGAAGCATCTCCGCCGGCACCAGGTCATTCTCGCAGATGCGGAAATCGCCGAACGCCGCAGGGAACTTGCAGGAGAAGTCGATGTTGCCATCGTCCAACTCCTTTCGACCCGAAGGAAAATCACGCTTCAAGGTGAGCTCGTTACACTGAACAATAAGATCGTCGGCTTTCTTAAAGGGCGGGCCAAAGTCGGTGAGGCATCCATCCTCGATGTAACTCAGGCAACCATCAGTGGTCGGACCTTGGAACAACAGGTCAAAACCCTCGAGACTCAGGAGAAACAACAAACGATCGCCTTGAACAGAATTCTTGGAGTCGAAGCAGGAACTTCTATCACCCTGGTAAACCGAATCGACCTTCCGGGGAAACGTCCTGACGAAGAGCACAATGCCGGGGATATTCTAAGCAGACGACCCGATCATGTTCTGGCTCTGGCGAAAATCGACGAGGCTGATGCAGCAGTCGCTTTGGAAAATGCCAAACGCTGGGAAGATGTTTCCGTGAAACTTTTTCTCGAAAGAGAAAAGGCGGTCGATGATCCAAATGGGCTCGAGAGAAACACCTTCGCCGGTGTCGGCATTTCCATCCCGCTTCCGCTTCGAAACAAAAACCAGAACGGAATCGAAACCGCACAGATCAATCGTAAAGCTGCTGAAAAAGGAGTCGACGCCGCACAGTTTCAGATTCGCAGCGAATACGAAGCGGCCTACCAACAACGGATCGACACCTGGGAACTGGCCCGCAGTGCCTCCGGCGAATTACTCGATCTCGCCGAGAACAATCTCGAAGAATTTCGCAAAGCGCAGCAACAAGGGCAAGCCAGCCTTCTTCAGGTTCAGCAGGCTCAAGAGCAGGTACTCCAGTTGAAGAACGCCTCGCTCGACCTGACGACCCAATACCATCTCGCCGCAGCAAAACTGCGCAAAGCCATCGGAGCTTATCCGGGACTCGACACCGCCATCTCCCGAAAATGAAATCTCCTACTTATCTTATTGTTAGTGCTTTTCTTTTGATCGGCACATTACGTTCCGCCGAAGAAGCGATTGATACGGACCGCGCCAACAACACCGTCATTCTCGACGAAACGGCTGTCCAAAACCTGAGGATCGAAACCGAGCTTGTTGATGAGCAGGACTTCGAGAGCACAGTCTTCGCCATTGGCAGAATTGAAGAAATCCCGGCAAACCGGTCGGTTCTTTCCTCCCGAATTTCAGGCCGGGTCATCGATCTCAAAGTTTTCCCCGGCGACAAGGTCAAACAAGGACAAATCCTCGCCCTGGTGGAAAGCCGTCAACCGGGAAGCCCACCTCCCACGATTGAGCTCAAGGCTCGACAAGGAGGCATGATCGTTGACACCCATATTCGACTCGGAGAGCCAGTGGATCCCCAGGATGAGCTCCTCGACATTTCTGACCGATCCAAACTCTGGGCGGTGGCAAAAATTCCCGAGCCGGAAGCTGTCGGTATCGTTCCCGGAACCAAAGCCCGTATTCGTATTCCCGCCCTCGGAGATGGTGTTATCGAGGCAACTCTCACTCGCTATGGCATCGAGGCCGACCGCGAAGCCGGAGCAATCGAAGGCATTTTCGAAATCGACAATTCCGACGGACGTCTCCAACCGGGAATGCGCGCGGAATTTTCCATCATCACCGGTGTCCGGAAAAATGTCTTAGCTGTCCCGCGAAACGCCATTCAAGGAGATCCGACAAAGCGAGTCGTGTTTATCGAAGACTTTGATTTGCCGAATGCCTTCGTCAAAGCCCCGGTGGTTCTCGGCGAACAAAATGAAAAGTATGTCGAAGTCATTTCAGGTTTGTTTCCCGCCGACGAAGTAGTGACCCAGGGCTCCTATTCTCTCAGCTTCGCCGGAGGAGGAAGCAGCATGTCATTGAAGGAAGCTCTCGATGCTGCCCACGGACACGAACACAACGAGGACGGATCCGAAATATCAGACGACCAAAAGAACGCCAAAAAGAAAGCGGCTCAGGGCGACTCATCGGGAGGAGGCGGGCCAATGAATCTACTTCTCCTCATCTGGGCATCAATTGCGACGCTACTCGTTCTCATTTTTGGTCAGCAACTTTTCAAGAAACGTAATCAAGCGGTCACGGCTCAGAGCTGAACCCTTGAAACAGAACACATCCTGGATGCTTAATTTTCTTATACGCTTCTCTCTGGCTCAGCGCGGACTCGTCCTTGCTCTCGCCCTCATCCTGCTTGCGCTGGGTGTAAAAACCGTGACCGAGTTGCCCGTCGAGGTCCTACCCGACCTCACCAAGCCAACAGTCACTATTCTCACCGAAGCCCCCGGTCTCGCGCCGGAGGAAGTCGAAACCCTGATCACGATTCCACTGGAAAACTCCCTCATGGGGGTGACCGGAGTGACCCGGCTTCGGTCGGTCAATGATATTGCACTCTCGCTGATTTTCGTTGAGTTCGACTGGAATACTGATGTCTATCAGGCCCGGCAGTTTGTTCAGGAAAGGCTTTCCGGCGCAACTGAAGGCATGCCCGAAGGAATCACTCCCTACATGACTCCCGTTGCCTCCCTGATGGGCGAAATCATGCTCGTCGGAGTCACGGATCCCACCGGGAAAACCGAGCCGCGTGATCTGCGAACCCTCGCTGACTGGACCATCGCCACCGAGATCAAATCGATCGCGGGAATCGCCGAAACCCTTTCCATGGGTGGCGGGATCAAGCAGGTTCAGGTTCAGCCACGCCCCAACGAGATGTTAGCACTCGGGGTGGGTTTCGAAGAGTTGCGTGAAGCGGCGGCCAATGCGGTTCGAAACACCACCGGCGGATTCCTCACCGAGACCGCTCAGGAAATCATGGTGCGAAATCTCGCGATGACGACAGACCTCGATGAGATCGCCAACACCGTCGTGTCCTATAGCGATGACCGGCCCATTCGAATCCGCGATGTCGCCAATGTTACCTGGGATATCGAACCGATGCGCGGCGATGCCGGAATGGGGTCGCAGCACCTCGGTGAGTTGAATGAGTCCGGGAAAGTTGAGGGCTATCCCGGAGTGATCCTCAGTGTCACAAAATCTCCCGGCTTCGATACCATCGACCTATCAGACAAGGTTGAGGCGACCCTGGAAAAATTGAGAAAGGCGATGCCGGAAGGAACCGAGATTGTAATGCTCTATCGACAATCAGATTTCATCGACATCGCGATCGGCAATTTGAAAGAAGCGCTTCGCGATGGTGCGATCATGGTCGCGGTGGTCCTCTTTCTATTCCTCTTCAATTTTCGCGTAACCCTCATCACTCTGACCGCGATTCCGCTTTCACTCGGCGTCTCGGTTATCGTCTTCGAACTTTTCGGCCTGACCGTAAACTCCATGACCCTCGGAGGCTTCGCCGTTGCCATCGGGATGGTGGTCGATGACGCAATCGTCGACGTGGAAAATGTCTTCCGAAGACTTCGTGAGAACGCTTCGCTCAGCGCTCCCAAACCCACCAGTGAAGTCATCGCCCTGGCCTCTGCCGAAGTTCGGTCCTCGATTTTCTACGCCACCGTTCTGATTGTGTTAGTGTTTGTTCCACTACTCGGCTTGAGTGGAGTGGAAGGCCGGCTTTTTGCTCCAATCGCAATCGCCACCATCGTCAGCATGATCGCATCCTTCGTGGTGTCGCTCACGGTGATCCCAGTCCTCAGTTCTTATTTGTTAAATCCGAAACCGGGTAAAGAACACGGCGACGGTTTCTTTGTTCGGGGACTAAAATTTCTTTTCCGGAATACCTGGCTGCGCTTTTCGCTATCCCAACCCTTTATCGTTCTCGGTCTTACCATCGGATTAATCACCCTCGCCGGATTCACCTATTCGGAAATGGGTGGAAGCTTTCTTCCCGCCTTTCGCGAGCCCTCCGCTGTTGTCGCTACGACCGCTGCGCCCGGGACATCCTTGAAACAGACAACGGAACTCGCGGACACTGCCGTTGATTTACTCCTGCAAATCCCCGGAGTGGATACCGTTGGTTACCGGGCGGGACGAGCCGAAAGGGGCGACCATGTTGTACCGGTTTCCACCGTCGAATTCGATGTGGAGTTTGCCCATGATACGGAACGGACCCGTCAGGAAATCCTCGAAGACATCCGGCTCACTATGAAAAGCATCCCCGGTACCTTCAGTGCCATCAGCGGGCCTCTCGCTGATCGGATCGGACACATGCTCAGTGGAGTTTCCGCAAAAGTCGCCATAAAGATTTTCGGACCCGATCTCGCCGAGCTCCGGCGACTCGGAACAGAAGTAGCGGAAATCGCCCGCGAGATCCCCGGAATGGAGGAAGCCAGGATCGAGCAGCAGGCACCCATTCCTCAGCTTCGAATTGAGATTGATAGGAAACGCGCCCTCGCCTACGGAGTTTCCCCGGGCGAACTCAATGATGAGCTTGCCGCGCTCATGGGTGGAGAAGCCGTTTCCGAAATCTACGAAGGTCTCCGGGTTTACGATCTGGTCATACGGCTTCCTCTCGAATGGCGGGAGTCGACGAAACGCCTTGAAAACCTCTACATCGACACGGTCGATGGTCGCCAAATTCCTCTCAGCTACGTCGCCGACCTTCGCCAGGCATCGGGGCCAAATACGATTCTGCGGGAGGACACCCGGCGGAGGTTCGTCGTTTCCATCAACCCCACGGTGAGTGATCTCAATTCAGTCGTCGAAGAGCTGGAAAGACGGATCGAAGCGGAGGTCGATTTCCCTCG
Source organism: uncultured Verrucomicrobiales bacterium (assembly GCA_913058215.1). Lineage (GTDB taxonomy): Bacteria > Verrucomicrobiota > Verrucomicrobiia > Verrucomicrobiales > DEV007 > Arctic95D-9. The sequence goes on along the minus strand of CAJXQE010000239.1, from coordinate 3,352 downwards.
CGGATACACGAGGAATATTGAAGGCGAGTATGTTGCCCAGGCAAAAGCCAAAGAGGACATTCTTATGATGTCGGTCATCATTCTGCTGGTCGTAGTATTCTTGCTCTACAGTTATTTCAAAAGTGCTTCATTTGTCCTGTTGGTACTCTCCAACATTCCCGTATCTCTGATCGGCGGAGTCTTCATGACCTACTGGACTTTGAATAATGCGAGCATCGCGACTCTGGTTGGATTCATCGCGATATCCGGAATCGCGGCACGCAATTCCATCATGATGATTTCCCACTACCTCCACCTCATGAGACACGAGGGGGAGAAATTTGATCGGAAAATGATCATACGCGGCACCGAAGAACGTCTCGTTCCTGTGCTCATGACTGCCCTTTCCGCCGGTATCGCCCTTATTCCTCTTGTCCTTGCGGCAGAGGAACCCGGGAAGGAAATCCTGAATCCAGTGGCGATCGTAATCGTTGGCGGGCTGTTGAGTTCAACACTTCTAGGGCTGGCCGTAACCCCGGTGGTGTTCTATTCTTTCTGTCGCAAGGCCGCTGAACGTGCCCTGCGACTCGACGCTCCGGCCGCCCAGTAGGCAATCCATTTTCCCGAACCAGTTAACCAATCCAGAAAAATCCAAAAATGAAAAAACAAATCCTATCTCTAGCCTCGCTCTTTGCTATCGCAGCGCTGGCCTTGTTCCAAACCGCGTGCAACGAAGAGCATGATCATGACCACGATCACGAACATGGGGAAGAACACGAACATCATGATGACGATGACAAAGGCCACAAAGATGAGCATGGCCACGACGAAAAAGAAGGGCATGACGATGATCATGCTGATGAAGATCACGGGCATGATCATGACAAACTTCAGGCCGGCCCGAACGGCGGACGCATCCTCAAGTCAGTCGAGCCTCACCTCGAGTTCTTCGTCACCGAAGATCGTAAAGTTCAGATCACCGCAGTCGACGATGACAACAAGGCAATTCCTGTAGAAGTGGCTTCCGTAACTGTAATTGGCGGAGATCGCTCCAGCCCAACAAGATTGAGTTTTGCCAAAAGCGGTGATGCCCTTCTCTCCGACATCGCTTTCCCGGCAGGAAACGATTTTCCGGTCGTCGTCCAGATCACCCCGTCTGCCGATGCCAAAAAAATCACCGAGAAGTTCAATCTTAATCTGGCAAGCTGCCCTACCTGCGAATACAAAGAGTATGCCTGCATCTGTGATCACGCTCATGACGACCATGATCACGACGAGGAGAAAAAGAAATAGCAGCTCCTTGTTTAAGCTCGTTTTTACCCCAAGCCCATGAACTGGTACATTTCCCTGGCAATGAGATGGATGGATCTCGACGGCTCTGACGTCGTCGCGTTTCATCAGTTCTGTGATGATGAGGCGCTTCCTGACCATCAGGAGAGAATGCCATTCGATTCACGGCACTGCACTCTTTTCGCTTTCGCCAAATTCGAAGAAGGGGTTGGTCCCTATAAAGATCCCGAGCGCGGGGCTCGTTTACTTTTCGAGCAATTCAAATCCGCTCGTTTCCCCACGCTTCTGAACGATTTGAAACGTTTTTCAATTCGTCCCACCTACCGAAATGACAACCGGGACAGCAGCACCACAGTCCAGTTCGAAGCACTCCAGCCCGGGCGACTCGAGACCCTACGGGAACAAACCCAGAAGAGTTTTGAGATTTTTCTGACACAAAATCTCTGGGGACTGGTGAATGGTTTTACCTGCGAATACCCGTTCTGGGATGATCAAAAGAATCAGGGTTCCCTGCTTTGGGGATCACTGGGAAGACCCTCCGGTCCAGTTGAGGATGTTACTGAAGAGAAGACTCCCTTAACCAAATTCGCCAGGTCGGAATTTGAGGTTTCGAAATTAATTCTCACGGTATCCAACGACTCGCTCACCAATTCCCTGACCCGGGGTGACAACTACGTGGAGATTCCGCTCGGAAAGTAAATCTTTCACTCGACCAGGTTCAATCGATCATCGTACACTCTTGGATCGCCGGCCATCGGACTCGATAGGTTTTCTCACTTACCCTGCACACTCCGGGCACACCCCTTGAAACGCGAGCGAGTGACTCAAGCTTTTCCAGCCCAGTTCTTTCGAAAGGCGGCTTTCCAATTCGCTGAGGACACACGCAAAGGGCACTTCGGTAATTTCTCCACACTCCCGGCAGAGGAGATAATCGTGATGGTGATCCGCGAGAATCAATTGAAAGTGATTGCCCTTTTCCCCGAGGCTGATCTGACGTACAAAGCCAAGATCTTTCAGCTTCATCACTAATCGATAGACGGTTGCCTGATCCCGACCTGAAAGTCCGGGGCTTTCCCCCAACTCCGACAACAAAAAGGGCCGATGATGATCCAGCATCGCGCGCAGCAATTCCTCCAGCGCCTCCGTCTTACGCATCCCCGTTTCCCGAAGTTGCTCAACGATCCGCTCAATAATCTTATCCGACTCATCGGATGGAATACTGCAATCGTGATTGTGATGATGATGATGTTCGTCGGCCACGGAAAACTCTTGGCACGAGGATGAGACACTGTCGAGCCAATCTTTCTTTAGCGGGCGAACTCCACCCAGTCGAGATTCATGATTCCGTTTCCAACTCCGTCGTTTAGAAAGCGGAGGAAAAGATCTCCTCGCCCGGGTGCTGACTTGAGATCCAGTTTCTTCCCAAAGTATTTTCCCCAGTCCCCTTTAGGTTCGATATCCACACTGCCGAGCAACATTCCATCGATCGCGCCGTGTCGAAATTCAATCCGCCCTCCGGGTCCGCCACTGGAAACCTGGACAGTTGCTTTGCGAATCCCTGTCAGATTCATATCCGCAAACTTAAGAAAACTGTTGTGAGCAATTGAACCGGCACCTCGCCCTGTGATCACCAGTTTGTCGTGTTCTGTCGAAGCCTCAGCCTGAACCCGGGGAGAACGGAGGCGGATCGTTTCTGCCCCTGTAAGAGGTGCTATCGGTGGTGCTCCGCCATCCAGATAGGTGGCTTCGAGAATGAGCACATGCGAAACATCCTCCTTCTTTTTCTCAGGTCGGGGAACTTCAAAGTTTCCTTTCAGACCGCTCAATACAACATCACCGGATTCACTTCCCAATGACAAAACCCACTCCATCATCTGCCGGGACTGCTCAATCCCGTGCTGCGGATGCGGAACCATGGGAATCTCTCCCCAGACACCACTGGATCCCTCCACGATCCGCTTGGCGGAAATGTCGAGTGCTTTCGGATCATCCCGATATCGATTCGCCACTTCCAGATAAGAAGGGCCAATCAGTTTTCGGTCTGTCTCTTATACACATCTGACGCTGCCGACGAAGAGGATAG
>CAJXQE010000238.1 GCA_913058215.1 uncultured Verrucomicrobiales bacterium | reverse complement strand
GGCTCGGAGATGTGTATAAGAGACAGTGCTACTGCAGCGTTGAAAAAAGCGGAGCACTACAAGATTCTGAGCTGGTCCAGATTGAAAAAAAAGTGATGTCTCGCCCGTCCGGGAGGCCTGTTCGCTTGCTCCATCTATTTTCAAAAGCCCTATGAGTTTGAATTCCGGCACGTCAATTCTCTCTATTCCGCGTCTATCCAGTCGCTTCGATGCGGATTCCATGGGAGTGGGGCTGTCAATTTTTTGCGCGATACACTGCGTGGCCACGCCCTTTTTGCTTTTACTTCTACCCTCTTTCGGGAAGGTGTGGGCGCACCCTGCATCGCATGGATTGGTCGCTATATTTGTTGTACCGCTGGCCGTGCTCGGTTTCCTCCGTGCCACAGGACAGCGCAACAGGCGTTGGATTCTGATCTGTGGTGTGACCGGGCTTGTTCTGGTCCTTTGGGGGGCGGCGGCTCCCTTCCTTGTCGCGGAACCATCACCCGGCACTCCGCCCTCAGCGGAGATTGTCGATAGCAATACTGAATTTGTTTTTCACGTTAATGATCAGCCCGATGCAGGGAGTGGAATCGCTACATGCAGCTCGGAATGTTGTCCGCTCCTCCTGATCGGTGAGGACGGAAAAAAGCAACTCCACATTCCTCTGGCCAGCGTGTTGACCACTCTGGGAGGAATCGCCCTGATTGCGGCGCACGCAGGGAACCTTGTTTGCTGTTCGAGTCGCGGAAGGAACAGCTCTTCTTCTGAAAAGCAGCAGCTTCTCTGCCGCAATATCCATTGAAATTATCCATGAAACAGAAACTCCTGCCGATATTGCTCCTACTGCTTGCGAATCCATGGTTTGCCGCTGCCGAGGAATCCGAAAAACCTGTGATCTATGTTCCGGTCCCTCCCTACGTCTTCCTGTTTGAGCAACTGGCTGGAGAGTGGGTCGACGTACGCGCCATTGTCGGGAAAGGTGATGATCCTCACGAATACTCTCCGACGCCGGGGCAACTGGTGAAACTGTCTTCATCGAGAATGATTTGTTCGGGCGAGTTGGGATTTGAAGCGAACTTTTTCGTCAAAGTCGGCGACGGCGAAAATGCACCGGAAGAGTTTTCATTGCTGGACGGTCTTGAGTTGCTCGAGGGTTTTTGTGATCATCCCAGCCACCGAAAAGACGCGAGTGGGGATTCTGCAGGGCGGGAGAAAGAGGAGGAACATCATGACCACGAAGACCTTCATGACCCACATGTTTGGTTGTCGCCAAGGATGATGGCGGAATTGGCAGAGCGAGCTGCCGCAAAGTTGGTGGAAGTAGTGCCGTCGCGTGAACGCGAGATTGGGAAAAATCTGGCTGTGTTTCGCAAACGCTTGCTCGGGCTCGACAAAGAACTCCGTGTCATTCTGGAAGAAAGCGCAGATCGCAAGTTCTACGTCTATCATGGGGCGTTCGCTTACTTTGCCCGTGATTTTGGCCTGGAACAGATAGCTGTGGAGTTGGGAAACCGCAGGCCGACGCCCAAGGCTGTTGCTCAGCTTGCCAAGCGGGCAAAGGAGGATGGCGTCACCACGATTTTTGCCCAGCCCCAATTTGATAAGAGCAGTGCGAAAGCGCTCGCCGAAGCCATTGGAGGTGAAGTCGCAACGCTTGATCCTTTGGAAGAAGACGTTTTTGCCAACCTGCGTCGAATCGCCGGGGCAATTGCGGGACGAGAGGTCCTGAGTAACTGATTCACATTGCGATCCTGAAAGAGCACTACGTCTTTTTCCTGCGATCGTTCAAAGAAAAGACGTGCGGTCCTGCTGATCTATCCCCTAGAATCACGGCATGTCTTCTCCGCGAATTCAAACTACCACCGTCGGTTCTTATCCGGTTCCCGATTGGCTTTCCGCATTGCCGAGTGAGCAGGCGATCATCGACGCGACCCGGGTGATTTTTGATACGCAGCGCCAGGCGGGCATCGATCTGCCAACGGATGGCGAACTTTACCGTTTCGATGTCAATCATCCGGATACCAACGGGATGATCGAATATTTCGTGAGTCGAATGGGCGGGACCTCATCTTCGATCGGTCGGTCCGATACCGAGATTTATCGCGGCAAGCAGGAAATGGGCTTTCGCGCAAAGCCGGCAGCGGTGGTTCAGGATCAGCTCGGCGAAGGTTCGCTCAATCTGATGGAGGATTGCGAACGCGCGGCCTCAGTCGCGGGGGGGGATTTCAAATTCACCGTGACCAGTCCCTACATGCTGGCGCGGACTTTGTTGGATAATCATTACGGAAATCCTGAAGCGCTTTGTCTCGCTATCGCCGACGTGCTGGCGGATCAGGTCAGAGGATTACCGACGCAATGCCTGCAGGTCGACGAGGCTAACATTCCCGGGAATCCTGCCGATGGCCCTCTGGCGGCGGAGGCGATCAACCGGGTGCTCGATGCTTTTGACGGAAAGACGGCCGTGCACTTTTGTTTTGGAAATTACGGTGGGCAATCGATTCAGTCAGGTGGATGGAAACCGCTCCTCGAGTTTTTGAATGCCTTGCGGGCTGATCACCTGGTATTGGAGCTGGCGCACCGTCCGGCGGATGATTTGCAGGCGCTGAAAGAGCTCGATTCAAAGATCGGAGTGGGAATGGGCGTGGTCGATATCAAAGTGAATCACGTGGAGACGCCGGAACAAATTGCCCGGGCAATTGATGAGGCGGAAAAGGAAATCGGCGAAGGCCGTGTGAAATTCATCCATCCCGATTGCGGATTCTGGATGTTAAAGAGATCTATTGCCGACCGGAAAATTGCCGCCCTGGCGAAAGGGAGAGATTTGTATCTGGGCCTCTGAATTTTTGCACCGACCACCGACCATGCACCAATCGATCAAAGTCTTGTCAGTTGAGCCGTTTACCCGGTGGATGGATACCCGTTTCCCATTTCGCTATGGGATCGCTGCGATGACGAGAGTGCCGCATCTTTTTTTGCGAGTTACTGTTGATGTTGGAGGTAAGAGATCGTTTGGGATTTGTTCCGAAGGGCTTCCTCCAAAATGGTTTACCAAGGATCCGGATACGACTTTTGAGGAGGACCTTCCCGATCTGGTCGGAGTGATTCGGCATGCCGCCGAGACTGCGGTGGAAATGCCGGAAAAGGAATCTTTGTTCGCCTTTTGGAAGAAGCTTTATGCGATTCAGGAAGTGTGGGCGATGGGGATGGACATTCCGCCGCTCCTCGCAAATCTCGGCGTCAGCTTGATGGAGCGGGCCGTGATCGATGCAACTTGCCGCGCGGTGGGCCGGCCATTTCATCAGGTCCTGTGTTCCGGTCACCTGGGTTTGTCCCTGGAATGGTTTCATTCCGAGCTGGAAGGCAAAGTTCCTACCGACTTTCTCGCCGAAACGCCGGTATCGAAAATAGGAGCCCGGCATACGATCGGGTTGGGGGATGCTCTAATCGACGCGGACATTCCGGAAGAGGATCGCGCAAAGGACGATCTGCCGCAGGCACTGGAGGACTGCATCCGCTTTTATGGACTGAAGTATTTCAAAATTAAAATCTGTGGAGACCTGGCTGTCGATCGGCCCCGTCTGCTCGCATTGGCGGAAATCTTCAACCGGGAGTGCCCTGACTATCGGGCGACTCTTGATGGAAATGAGCAATTCACTTCAATGGCTCACTTTCGTTCGCACTGGGAGGAGCTTCTAAGCGAACCCGGATTGCAGGAAATGCTTTCACCCCCGCATCTGCTTTTTGTGGAGCAGCCGATTCATCGCGACATGGCTTTGTCATCGCAGGTGCCCGGGGATTCGATATGCATCATTGATGAATCGGATGCGGAACTGTCGAGTTTGAAGAGTGCCCTGTCGGTGGGTTACAGCGGGACAAGTCACAAGAATTGTAAAGGTGTTTTCAAAGGGATAGCCAATGCCTGTTTGCTGGAGCATTTGCGGCGGGAGAATCCGGAGGAGACTTTTGTTCTCAGCGGTGAGGATCTCGGAAACTGCGGGCCGGTAACCTTATTGCAGGATCTCGCGGTGATGGCAACTCTCCAACTGGGACATGTTGAACGGAACGGGCATCATTATTTCAAAGGGCTCTCTGTTTTTCCGGTGGAGTTGCAAGAGCTGGTCGTGGAAAATCACAAAGATCTCTACGCAATGCACAAGGGGGAGTTCGCTTCCCTGAAAATCACGGATGGACAACTGAATCTGAAAAATGTCCTTGAAGCGCCGTTCGGAACTTTTGTCGAGCCGGATGATCACACGATGAGCCTGTTGGGCGAGCCCGGTTGGCCGGTGTGAGTGTTTGCTAAATTATTCTCTCCTCTTGCCAAATTCCGCCGAATGATGCAATCGTGCGCGCTGCTGATTTGTTATGCGAAACGAACCCTTTCCATTTCCAAACGAGATTTACCCGGACGACTGGTTCGAGCGTCTCGACGCGGCGAGTTTGTTTTCTGACAACAATCCGATTGAGTTGGATATCGGTTGCGGGGATGGGTCATTCCTCATCCGGATGGGGGAACAATTTCCTGACCGGAATTTCATCGGAGTGGAGCGACTGTTGGGACGTGTTCGAAAAGTGAGTCGGAAGTCGGTCAGGACAGGGCTCAGCAATGTTCGGATTCTGAGGATCGACACGAAGTTCGGGGTGAAGCGTCTTCTGCCACTTGCCGGCGCGTCGCGGATCCATTTTCTCTGTCCCGACCCCTGGCCGAAAAAGAAACACGCTTCCCGTCGTCAGATGTGTCAGCTGGAGTTTCTCCGTGATCTGCACAGCCTTCTCCTACCGAAAGGGGAGTTGCTGTTCAAGACCGATTCGCCCGAGTATTTTGAAGAAGCGCTTGAAGTGCAGACGAGCTGTGATTTTTTCAGCGAAGAGGAATGGCCGGAAGATGCTTTTCCCTATCCGCAGACTGACTTCGAGGAGCAATGGCTCGCCGAAGGGAGAACGATGCACCGGATGCGCTTGATCAAAGGTTGAAAAGCTCGCGGGCGAGAGCTGCCCAATCCGTTTCAAAGGTCGATCCAATGGAGAGATCGGGACAGACTTTTTCCAGCGAAAGGCGATTGGTCTGTTTGGAAACGTCCTCCGAGTAACCTCCGGGAACAGCATTGAAAATGGTGTGGCGGCATTCGAGGCCGGCGGACTTAATCGCAGCCAGAGTGAGGAGGGAATGATTCAAAACGCCGAGCCGGTTTCCCGCGACGAGCATGACAGGGAGTCCCAGCATTTTGGCGAAATCCGCCATGGTGCGATTTGCATCCAGCGGGGCGAGCCAACCACCGATTCCTTCGACCAGAACGACATCGTATTTGGCCTGGAGTTTCTCGAAGGCAGCTCTCAATTCTTCGAAGTCGATCGCTTCTCCTTCTGGATTGGCAATGGGCGCCGCCTCGACGTCGAAAGAGAGTGGGTTCACTTCGTCGAGAGTCAGTTCGGGATCATCGATTGCTGCAAGAATGGCTTCGGAGTCTTCACGGCCACCGCATTCAATTGCTTTGAAGCCACCTGCGCTAAGGCCTGACTCTTTCAGTGCTTTGATCAGTTCTGTGGTGACGAATGTTTTGCCAACACCAGTGTCGGTCCCGGTTACGAAGATTGCTTTGCTCATGGTTTTTTCCTTCTTTCTTACTATTCTCCGATGGCTTCTGTAATTGCCCGGGCCAGTTCGTCGGCTTTGGCATTGATGTAGTCCTTGTCGCGTCCTTCGATCAAAACACGAAGGAGTGGCTCCGTGCCTGAATACCGCAACATCACCCGGCCTTCATCGCCCAATTCAGATTCAGTCTCTTTCACAATATCGGCTGCTCCGGCGATTTCGTCCACTGGCAACTTCTTCGCAACCCTGATGTTACGCTGAGCCTGCGGGAACTTGCTCATGACTTTACGAAGTTCACTGAGTGGCTGATTTTTTTCTCGAATGATGCGGAGCAATTGAACTGCGGAGATGATTCCGTCTCCCGTTGTGATGTGATCATGGAAAATGAAGTGGCCGCTTTGTTCTCCGCCGAGGTTGTAACCATGCTTCCGCATCTCTTTGATCACATATCGATCACCAACTCCAGTGCGGACGACCTTGCCCCCTGACTTTTTGACCGCCTCGTCCAGGCCGGCATTGCTCATTACGGTGGCGACGAGGGTATTGTCTCTAAGGGTTCCTTTTTCGATCATGTCGATGGCAGCAAGAGCCATCATCTCATCCCCGTCGAGAGCAGAGCCCGTCTCGTCGGCAAGCAGGACACGGTCTGCGTCTCCGTCGTGTGAGACACCCACATGAGCGCCGGTTTCTTTTACCAAAGCTTCAATGATATCGGCATGAGTACAGCCGCAGTCCTCATTGATATTGATTCCGCTGGGACGATCGTGAAAGGAGACGACCTCCGCACCAAGCGAATGCAGAATCGCTTCGCTTGTCTGATAACTGGAGCCATTGGAATTATCGAGGGCGATCTTCATTCCGGAAAGGAGATCACTGTCGTTCCCAACACTTTCCCGAACAAAGGCGATATAATCTTCGGCGGCCCGTTCCAGTTTTGAGCAACGCCCAATGGCGGAGGGAGTTTCAGGTGGAGTGAGGTTTTCGTCGAGGAGGCGCTGTTCGATTTCCAACTCCAGTTCATCGGAGAGTTTGTATCCGTCCGGACCGAAAAACTTGATGCCGTTGTCCTGAAAAGGATTGTGCGAAGCAGAAATCACAATTCCGAAGCGGGCGCCGGTTTCCCTGGTCAATAAGGCGACTGCCGGGGTGGGAACAACTCCGGCGAGACGAACGTCAATTCCGCGCGAATTCAATCCGGCGGCGATTGCGCTTTCCAGCATGTCTCCACTTTGTCGGGTGTCCTTTCCTATGACGACCGTGGGCCAGTCTCCGGAAACAGTATTTCGAGAGAGAAAAGCATCCGCTGCAGCCTGGCCCAGACGGACGACGGTTTCAGGGACGAGTGGGTAAACGCCGGCTCGACCGCGGATGCCGTCGGTTCCGAACAGAGTTCTGGCAGGGCTGCTCATAGGAAGTGAAAAACTCGGTTTATTTGGGCGACTCCTTGCTTCCGGGAATAGGAGGAGCAAGAGGAGAGAGAATGGTTTCGTCGAGAGGAGAACTCGTTGCCGTTGGTCTCGGTGACGAAGCTGTTCCAGTTCCGGGGACCGGGAAACGGGGTTTCTCCTCCCCCAGATTCGACTTGATGAGATACCAAATTCCGAAGGAAATGATCAGGGAAATCGCTTTTCCTTTCCAGTTGTCGAGAAACAGATCCTTAAACATCCGATTCCTCCTCTTCACTGGATTCGTCGTCGTCCTCTTCTTCGACAGCGTAACTCAAGAGCCCGTTGAGGCGTTCTTTCAGTTCGTCTTCTTCCAAATCTCTCTCCAGCTTTCCTTCCATGGCAATGGAGATCGCTCCGGTTTCTTCTGAGATTACCAGGGCAATGGCATCGGATTCGTCGGTAATGCCCATGGATGCCCGGTGACGCAGGCCGATACTCTGGTCACTCAATTCCCGATTGTTCAGAGGAAAAACACAACCGGCTCCAGAGATTCGCTCGTCTGACATTCGGATGATCATTCCTCCATCGTGTAGAACTGTGCCGGAGTGAAAGATGGTGTAGGCGATTTCGGGGGTGAGTCGACAATCCAGTTCTGTGCCCGTCTCCAGGTATTGTTTAAGGTCAATGCTGCGCTGGATTGCAATCAGGGCCCCGATTCTTTTTCGCGACAAGGTTTCTGCGATCTCAACAAGCCTGTCTGCAAAGCGCTGTCGGGTCTTGTCGTTCACCGATGAGAACAATCGATGACTGCCCAGCTCGGCGAGCGCGCGACGAAGTTCCGGTTGGAAAATGATGATAAGGGCGATCACCAGAATCACTGACACATATTTCAATAGCCAACCGATCACGGTAAGACTCAACCATTCGGAGAGCAGCGTCATTCCGATGTAGAGACCGACAAGGGCGGTGAAAATCCGTGCACCGCGAGTCGCCCGGAAATAGCGATAGGTGTGATAAATGATTACCCAGAGGATAATCACCTCGAGCGCGTGGGGCCAATGGTCCCCCAGAAATTTCCAGACTTTCTCCATAAAAAAGGCCTCCAGCGAAGGAGACACTTTCTAATTTACTACGGGAACAGCCAATTGCACTTGGTTCGTGGAAGAAAGTTCAGGAACGTTCCGGAAGTGCAATCGACGCGGATGCCAAGGCGGCAATGCCTTCTTTCCGACCAACGAAGCCCATCGTCTCATTGGTCGTCGCCTTGATTCCGATGTCGGAGGTTTCGATACCGAGTGCATCGGCGATTTTTGCTTTCATCTCATCGGCAAAAGGCATCACCCGGGGGGCTTCTGAAACCAGTGAGGAATCGATGTTCTCAATCTGACCGCCTTTCTCCCTGACAAGCTCAGCGGCTTTCTCCAAAATCTTGAGGCTGGAAATTCCCTCGATAGATTCGTCCGTCGGCGGAAACCAGTAACCAATATCCGGCTCACCTATCGCTCCGAGAATGGCGTCGGCGATGGCGTGAGACAGTACGTCGGCATCGGAATGACCAGCAAGGCCATGAGTGTGTGGAATTTCCACGCCGCCAAGAATGAGCTTTCGCCCTTCCGCAAACTGGTGAACGTCGTAGCCAATGCCGGATCGGTATCTCATAGGTAAAAAAGAGGTGTAATAGAAGTGGATTGCCGCAGGTAGAATTTACTATAGGGCGAGCGCTTCGCTTGCCATTTAGGATTTACCCGCCGCAGCGGGGTGACAAGACTTGATGATTTGGGCGCTCGATCTGATGAAAAAGGTAAGCCGCTGGCGCGGTAAGAAATCAAAGTCAGGCCGAGCGTCCGACCTACAGTGCTGACCCCGGTCGCATCTATTGACTTCGAGGCTTCCATTCTTGCCATTGTCATCGAAAAATCAGAGGTCGTCGAGAGGAAGCAATCCGTTTGATGAGACAATCCCGGATTTGTCAGGATTGGAAGTGCTTTGGCTGAGAACAACTTTTCCACCTCCGCGTTCCACCAGCAACTGCCCGGCCGCGATGTCCCAGATACTGATTTGTTCTTCGATGTAGGCATCGAGTCGGCCGCAGGAAATGTAGGCGAGGGCCAGGGCGGCGCTGCCCATCATGCGGGTTTTGCGGACCCGGTAGGCGATGTCTTTGTAGCGGGCCATTCCGGCATCTATCGCTTCCTTGGATTTTGAAAAACCGATCGTGACAACGGCTTCTCCGAGAGTTGCCCTTTTGCTGGGTGAAATCTCAAACCCGTCGCGCATTGGCGGGCCTTCGAAGTCGACCGAGAAAAGCTCGTCCAACATTGGGTCGTAGATCACGCCAAGTTGCAGTTCACCGGCGCGACGCATCGCGATGGAGACGCAGAAATGAGGGATGCCGTAGAAAAAATTCACAGTCCCGTCGATAGGGTCGACGATCCATTGGGTGTCACTCTCCTGATCTCCATCGATGCCTTCCTCGCCGTAAATCGCGTGATCGGGAAACTTTTCGAGAATCTTTTCACTGATTAGCTCCTGGCTTTTGACATCCAGTTCCAGTTTGATGTCGTGGGCGTGCACTTCGTCCACTATGAGATCTTCTTCAAAGTTGGCGCGGAGAAGGTCGCCAGCTTCACGGGCGGCGGCGATGGCGGTTTCCAGTTCTGGGGACATCATAGAACGACACAGATACGGGCAGCGCCGATGGGGTCAAGGAATACCAGCGAAGGGGTGATCAAGCGTGGAAAGTTCAACCAAAACGCAGGGAGAGAAAAAAGAAGTGCAAACCGCTTTTTTTCCCCATTTTTCGCTTTATTGTAGGGGGGAGAGATTTGTTTTTTTCCGCGTGACAAATTTGTGAATCGACCGAACGGTTACTCGAGACGCTTGCATGAAACTTAACGTTCCCACAGTCGCTTTATTCTTCGGTATTCTGGCCTCCGCCATTTTGTCTACTTCCTGTAGCACCGTGCCCTCTGGTCCAGTCGCTATTACAAAAGTGAATCCTTATCATCTCAAGAGAGGGGAGCGGGTTAAAACGGAAGATCCAATGATCAAGTTCGAGCAGCTGCGCCATTTTCATGGGGCTGTGGACGGCAAGGCAATGTCCGAGCGTTGGGGACATTATTTTTCGATCAACTGGAAGACAGATCAAAAGCAGTCTCCTCACACGGTCCGCCTCGAATATCGTCAGGCAGAGACAGGTCCGATTGTCCACTTGCAGGATCAGCAGGTGACCAGTCCGAAATCGAAGAACGTTACAAAATTTGAAGTCGTGGATGATGAATATGCATCCAAAGGAGTGGTGACTCAGTGGAAAGCGACCATTCTTCGCGATGGTGCAGCTGTTGCTGAGTACAAGTCATTTTTGTGGAAATAAGTTAAGTTAGCTACGAACCCCCAATCCGTCAGCGCACCTGAAATGGTTGACGACTCCACCACTTCGCACGAATCCGTGCAGGACGGTGAAGAGCCGCACAATTCTTTGTGCATTTCGATGAGCCGGGTTCGCAAAGGCTTGCAGACAGATGGAGTGGATAAGCGGTGGTCATGAAAGTTTGCGAAGCATTTTTAGTAGGACGGCTTGGGCCCGTTGCCTGGGTGAGGATTGCCGGATGTGCCAATCAGCATAACAGCGGCGGACTGAAAGACTTTTTGAAAGCGCAATTCGAGGGAGGCTGTCGCCATTTCGTGATCGATCTTGAAGAGTGCAAAGGAATCGATTCCACCTTTATCGGGCTTCTCTACAATTACGCCCGGAAAATGGACGAAGAGAGCGAGCCCAATAATGGCGTAGAAATTATTAGTTCCAGTGAGCGGAATGCAAAGTCGATCCAAAAGCTGGGTTTGGATATTCTTATTCACATCCAAAGCGATGAGGAGAAATGGTCGAAAGAACAGGCGATGGTAAGAGAGAATATCGGTCGGCCTTTACCTGAAAAAGAACAGACGCGACAAGAGCGGGCGGAAATGGTTTTGGATGCTCACGAAATACTGATGGAATCGAACAAAGCCAACGAGTCCAGGTTCCGGGATGTGGTCAATCTGATCCGACAGGATATGGACTCAGATTGCGGAAACGTGTAAACTCTTTTTCGTCCCGGCCCGGTTTAGATAATTTTTACACGATGGAACAACTGGTCTACAGCATTGTTGTTCTTGTGTTGGCCACAGCCCTCGCCGGGTGGTTTGGGTATCTTTGGTTTTCCAATCGGCGACGTCTCATCATTGTCGAGACTGAGCGGAATGAGATCGAAAAGGAGGAACTTCGGATGTTCACCTTTCTTCATGGCCTGGGGGCTGCATTGCAGGAAGATTCATCTCCTCCCAGTATGCACCGCTATGTGGTGAACGGGGTCGCCACAGTGGTTGGTGCGGAAGCGGGGATTCTTTACCTGTTTGACGGAGAAACCAATCGATTGGTTCCGGTGTTCCAGTCGAAAAGTATTGCCCCGATCATACCGGTTCCGCAGGAGATTCTGGAAATCAAAAGCCGGGAGGAAGCGGAACAAAGTTATCGTGGCTACATTCGGCTTTCACCTTTGGAAGCCGGCACCACCTTCATTGGAAAAACGATGGAGTCCGAAGGTGTGGTTTACGCGGAGGATCTGACGAAGCACGAGTTTTTCGAAGGGGTCCCAAACCACCTTCAGGAGAAAGTTTGTATCATATCGGCGCCCTTGATCTACGGGAAAAAGAAGGTTGGTGTCCTCGCCATGGTTCGGAGAGAAGGAGAGCAGTTCAGTGTGAACGACAGAGATGTTTTTGCCAGCGTTGCGGAGCAGAGTTCTTTTGCTCTGGGCAGTGCCATCATTCACGCGGATGCGAACGAAAAGCGCCGTCTCGAGAATGAGCTGCAGCAAGCCAGTGCGATTCAGCGGATTCTATTGCCGAGACGCTCTCCGGAACTGTCGGATTACAATGTCGCGGCAGCCTACCAGGCGGCCCGGATTGTTAGCGGTGACTATTACCTGTCTCTTATACACATCTGACGCTGCCGACGAAGAGGATAGTGTAG
>CAJXQE010000237.1 GCA_913058215.1 uncultured Verrucomicrobiales bacterium | reverse complement strand
TGGGCTCGGAGATGTGTATAAGAGACAGCGTTGAGCCAGTAGAGATACTTGTGCGCGTCGCCGGTCTTTTTTCCCGTGAGAAAAGGTATCAGATTCACGCCGTCGCAGTGTTCGGGAATCTCCAGTCCAGCCACCGAAGCGATGGTGGAGTAGAAATCAAAATTCGCGATCATGCCATGATATGGCTGCCCTTCAGGAAGCACGCCGGGCATTGAGAAAACGGTGGGCACGCGCACCCAACCCTCTTTCTGAGTCCCTTTGCCCTTACCACCGGTGTAGGGTCGCGAGGTGCCACCTTCGCCGGTGTTAGCACCATTGTCGCTGGAGAAAATGACCAGCGTGTTTTCACGCAGGCTCTTTTTCTCGAGCACCTCGATCAACCTGCCGACCTGGTCGTCGACAGAAACGATTGCTCCAGCGAGGGCACGGCGACTCTCAGGAGCAGTGGTGCGGTCCTTGAGGCGATCGGGCGCTTCGATGTTGATCGAGTGGACCGCCTCGGGCGACCAGTAGAGAAAGAAGGGTTCCTCCTCATGACGCTCGACAAAGTCGACCATAAGATCGCCGTCGTAGTCAGTGAGCCAGACGGTCTCTCCTTCTTCATTGAGGCAGAAGTATTTGGAAGTTCGCTTTTTGCCGCCGAAGGCCTTGCGGATTTTCGCGGGCATTTCAGCGACTTCTTCGTCGGTGTATTCTTTCTTCGGTGCCTTCTTCGCCATCTCCATAAAACCAAGCTGAAGCGGCCCTTGGAGTTTAGTCCCGATGTCCCACTTGCCGATCTGTCCGGTCACGTAGCCGTTGTCCTGAAGAAACCGCGCCAGAGTCGGGCGATCCTCCGGAATGGGCAATCCACGGGACATGCCATACTTGCCGAAACGCTGGCCATACTGCCCCGTGATGAGCGAGCATCGACTTGGGCAGCACGGTGGATTGGTGATGTAAGACGTGGTGCACATCACTCCTTCGGCGGCGAGTCGATCGATATTGGGTGTTGGAATGTCAGGGGTTCCGTAGATGCCGAGGTCGCCGTAGCCGAGATCATCGATGTAGATGAGCACGATGTTGGGTTTTTCCTCTGCCGGTGCGAGTCCTGCCAAAAGTGCCGTCAGCCCGACGATCAGACATGTGAGCGTGGTTAGTTTCATATGAGTAAAGTGGAAAAAGACTGCGGTAAAAAGTCGGCTATGAGCCGAAACTCACCGGGCTCCAGCAAGTAGGGATAAATACCATGCCTTGAATGATAGTGAATTGCTTTTTTACCCATCTGATCACTGCAGTCACCGGCTCCCGCTCTTGGCGCTTCGCGTTACGAAAGGCAGGCTGGGGTGGAGGGGGCAGTGGTTACGCATCAGAGCGCAGGCCCAGACAAAAAGGCCGCTGCGCTGCGCTCGCAGGCCACGCGGAAGGATGGCAGAAAGGAGGAATTGGGTTGAGGTGCTAATTGCACACGTGACCCTTTTTCCGTGCGTCGCTTTGATCAGTCGGAGCGAGTTGAAATGAGAGCAGAAGAAACGTAAGTCGAAAATTTTCTTTTGCCCGCTTTGCATTGCTTTTGCTTATTGCAAATGTCACAATTCAGTCAATGAAGACCGACTCACACGAAAAGAATTTTGAGAGGTTTTCACAAAAGAGAATGGCTGCACATTCAAGACGAAGAAGTCTCTTTGCCGTTGCCGCCGTGGCACCTCTAGTTCTTGGAACGATATCTTGCCTCTCCTCTGATTTAGGCGCGTCACCTTCTGGCAAGTCCTCCAAGCCAGTTGTTCCGATTGGTGGTTCCGCCGAGGATGGTTTCACCAACTCGCTTGGCATGAAGCTTATTCCTGTAAAGCGAACCAAAGTATTTTTTTGTATCCACACTGTCCGAATGAAGGACTACTCGGTTTATGCCGCCGAAGTTTCTGGTGTGGATGACTCATGGAGGGATCAGGTTTTTTACAACAAGCGAGTGGCAGTGGGGGACAATCATCCGGTCGTGGGTGTGAATTGGAATGATGCCAAAGCATTTTGCGCTTGGCTCAGTAAAAAGGAAGGGCGCATCTATCGTCTACCGACAGATCGGGAATGGAGCATTGCGGTGGGCTTGGGATCGCTTGAGAAAGTGAAAAGACGCACAACACCAATTATGTTGTCGGGAAAAGAAAAAGAGGTGTGGTCATGGGGCACCAAGTGGCCGCCACCAAAGGGGGCAGGGAACTTTGCAGATACGGTCTGCAAACAGGAGTATCCGAATCTGACCCCCATTCCTGACTACACTGATGGGTATGCCACGACTGCTCCGGTCATGAGTTTTAAACCAAACAAATATGGTTTGTATGATATGGGCGGAAACGTTCAGCAATGGTGTGAGGATCGATTTACTCCGGATAAACCAGACCGAGTAGAGCGAGGAGGTCACTATGGCCTTGGCGGTAAGGGTGGGGGTGATTTTATTTCCTCCAGACGCGATCATCATCCGCCAGGTGTCCGGGGGGCATATACTGGATTCCGTGTTGTGGTGGAAGCACCTTGAATTTGGTTACACTCCGCAATTGCCAGTCGTTTGGCGATCCACTTCCGGGGCATCGACCTTGCCCGCTCAACCAAGCCCATTGCCGAGGGAGATCAGAACTTTCACGTCCGCGTTTTCAGCCCGCCTCATCCCTCTGTCGATCTGACACGCGGAGCTCAGATCAGATTAGCGGTCGTCACGTTTGATTCCGCGGCGAGATCCATTTTTCCGACCACGGTACTCGCGGTGAGGAGATTTCTCTCACCCTGCCCACGAAACCGCAGTGATCCCTCTCCACGTTTCTCGGACAATTCGCCACCGAAGGTGCAACCGTTGACGTTCACTTCGCTGCAATTCTCGGCATCTACCCCATAGGGAGCTCCATCGATGAACTGGCAACCTTGCACGTTGATGCGGCGGCAGTTCGAAAGCTCCAGAAGAGACGCCCCATTTGCCTGTCCCTCAGACGATTCATCCTGAAAGCTGCAAGCGCTGAGCAGGCAATCGGTCGAGTTTACGATTCGCACACCGGTATGGAGCTTCGGCGTATGCCGCCGGAAAATATTTCCGCTCAGGTTGATGTGACTGGATTCCTCGATGAGGACGTTGCGGTTTACCGATGAATAGATCGTGTTGCCACTCAAGGCGATTCCGTAGCAGCCGGTCAGGTGAACGCTGTTGACCTGATTGCCGATGATGTTGCCGGTGATGGTCCAAAGCTCCGGCAGACGTTCCGATCCCGGATCCCCCTTGATACGGATATTGCAGCCGCCCTCGGAGGGCGTAGCCTGAATCGTGTTCGACGCCACCGTCACTTCACCCACACTCGCCCGTTCGGCTGTGGTGTCGATATAGATTTCAGCGGTGATCTCTGGCTCAACCCCGAATGTCTTGTGATTGTTGTACTCGATGTCATTCCCGGTAATCTGCAGGTTGCGGACTTCAGAGCCTTCGATGCGAATACCACCCAGCCGGTTGTAGCTGATGTGGTTTCCGCAAATGTTGATCTGGTGCAGGTTGACCGCATCGAGGAAAATTCCGACGCCGGTATTGTGGTAAATGTGCGAATCGTTGATGAGCACGTTGCGGTTTCGTTTGTGAAGACGGATGCCATGGCGGACCTGGCGGATCAGCACTCCGGAGAAAGTAGCCTGCATCGTTTCGATCAATTCAATGCCGTCGGCATTGGCGTGGCTGCCGGTGATTTCGATATTGCGAATCGTTGGCATCCTTTGTCGCTCCCAGATGTTCGGCTTCGAGGAGGAGGGGTCACCGGTGCCGCCGTGCGTGCCAATGATTCGAAACGCCGGTCCCTCACCGGACATGATCACCGTCGCTGTGCCATCCGAGCCATCGATCCCCAGGCGGCCAGTTTCATCCAGCCGGATCTCGACGGTTTCACTGATCAGGTAGTTTCCGCGCGGGAACTCCAGCATTCCGTCAGAATCGGCGAGCGCGTGACGGATCGCATCGGTGTCATCGGATACGCCATCTCCAACGGCGCCAAAATTTCGGACATTGCTCATGCTCCAGATCATCGGGGTGTGACTCCGAATTTGTCAACTGTCAGGGACTTTCTTTTTCAGTACCATCGCTCGCACCTGTTGAGGCAGAGGCAGCAGCACCACATAGAAATGCTTATCCCAAACGCGTGATTACGTGACATCGGGAATCGAACGGTAGCGGCTACAGTATGACTCCGCCAATCGAACCCTTTGTGATCCTTCCCGTGTCAAAGCTGCCCATTACGACTCTCTGTCGCACTCTCTTTGGAGTGCTGGCTGTCCTTGCGCTCAGCCTGAGTCCCTATACCTCGTCGCAAGCCGGTGAGTCTTCTCAGAATTCCGATCCTTCCACTCCCTGGTGGCAGCAAATTATCGTCGATCAGCTTCCCACTCCCGATACGTCCGTCGATCAGGTCATCGACCTCTTCGTTGACGCCAAGCTGAAGCGCCTCGAGATGACTCCCGCGCCCGAGGCCGACCGCTCGACGCTTCTTCGCCGTGTCACACTCGATCTCAATAGTCGGCTGCCGACTCCTGCTGAAGCTCGCGAATTCCTCAGCGTCGACAGTCCGGGCCAGCACTTCCACTTTGTGGACTCCCGGCTGAACGATCCGGCCTTCGATCGCTACCTGGCCCACGAACTCAACTGGCTGCTCATGGACGGCCAGTCGACCGATTTTCAGAAATACCTTCAACGTACGATCCCCGAAGGCAAACGCTGGAACGAGATCTTCGCGGAAGCCGTGGCCGGCATCGCAGACGAGAAAGAAGGCGAAGCGCTGCACGGCGTCGACCATTTCCTGCGCACCCGGTCACGCGACCTCGACAAGATGACCAACGATGTCAGCGTGCGATTTTTCGGAGTCAATGTCTCCTGCGCTCAATGCCACGACCATCCTTATGTGAAGGATTGGTCAATGGAGACCTACTACGGCATGAAAACATTTTTCGGGCGCACCTTCGAGAACGGCGGCTTCGTCGGCGAGCGCTCGTACGGTAAGGTCAGCTACAAGAATCAGGACAACGAAGAGGTGACGGCCAAGCTCCGCTTTCTGGGTGGTCCCGAACTTGCTGTTGCCGACGAGATTACACTGAACGAGGAAGAGAAGAAGGCCGAAAAGCAGTTGCTCGATCAACTGAGGAAAGATAAAAAGGCACCGCCTGCCGCCGACAACAGCCTGCGCGAGTTGCTGGCGCTGCAAGGACTCGAATCCGGATCCGAGGGCGAGGGCTACCTGGCTCGTTCGTTGGTCAATCGCCTCTGGCATCAGTATTTTGGTCGTGGCCTGGTGATGCCGCTCGACCAGATGCACGGAGCCAACACGCCCAGTCACCCTGAACTTCTTGTCTGGCTGGCCCGCGACCTGGTCGCTCACGAGTTCGACATCAAACGACTGGTGCGGGGCATGGTGTTGAGCAAGGCCTATCGGCGCAGCAGCCGATGGGAGCACACCGATACCGATGTGCGTCGCCCCCACGACAAGCATTTCGCCACCGCCAAAGTGCGCCCCTTGAATCCGCGCCAGTATGGTGTGGCCCTGCGCTTCGCTACTCAGGACCCGGGTCGTCTGCAACAACTGGCGGACCAGCCCTCTGAATCTGGTGAGCTCGCCAAACAACTCGACTCGATCGAGAACGGCGGCCTGGGAATCGCTCGCTGGTTCGAGCGACCGGGTGAAACGTTTAACGTATCCGTCGACGAAGCTTTGCTGTTAACCAACAGCCAGGACGCTCAAAATCAGCTGCTCAATAGCGGGCTGGTTACCCATCTTGATTCCCTCGAATCCGACGAGGAGAAAATACGAACGGCTTATCGGTCCACCCTCATTCGCGAACCAGGCGAAGAAGAGCTCATCCTTCTGAAGGACTATCTCAATGAGCGACAGGATCGCCCGAAGGAGGGAGTCCGCCAGATGGTCTGGGCCCTGATCACTTGCAGCGAGTCACGTTTCAATTTTTAATCGCTAACAGCCATGAACCCCATTCCTCTTCAGCCGGGCTGCCGGATTGCCGACCACGATGTCAGCCGACGTGCCTTTCTCAGCCAATCCCTGGCCGTAGGTTCCGGAGCACTGCTCGGCACCAGTGGTGCGCTGCACGCGCTCGACGAAGATTCGCTGAATCTCACGCTCAAGAAAACCGGCCGCAGCGTCATTTTGCTCTGGCTCGCCGGCGGGTCCAGCCAACTGGAAACCTGGGACCCGAAGCCCGGTCGCCCCACCGGCGGCCCTTACGCAACGATTCCGACCTCGATTCCCGGCATCCACATTTCCGAATTGATGCCGAAGATGGCGCAGCGCATGCACAAGATCTCGGTAGTGCGCTCGCTGAATACCAAGGATGGCGGACACGGCACCGGAGCCGAATTGATGCTGCGCGGTCGTAAGAATGAAGCCGCCATCGATTATCCGGACATGGGGGCAGTTTTTGCCAAGGAACTCGGCCGGGCCAACAGTCGCGTACCCGGATACGTCTCGTTCTACTCTCAATCTGAAGGCCGTGGAAACACCCGCAAAACCTCTGCCTTTCTCGGTGCGGAATTTGCGCCAATGAATCTCGACGAGGGCATGATGCCGCCGAACATCACTCGCCTCGATGACATATCCGGCCTCGACCATCGCGAACGTGCCGAGCTTCGCGAAATCCTCAGCGCCCGCTTCGCAAGCAAATACGATTCGGATTCGGTGCGCAGTCACGCTGCCGCCTACGCACGCGTGCAGGGTCTGATGAGCAGCGAAAAGCTGTTCGACATCGAGCAGGAACCACAGGCGATCCGCGATAAGTATGGTCCGACCCGTTTTGCTCAGCAGGCGCTGATGGCGCGGCGCATGGTCGAAGAAGGCGTGCCCTTCGTTCGCGTGGCTCGCGCCTGGTGGGACAGTCACGGGCAGAATTTTGAAACCCACGCCGAGATGGTTCCCGAACTCGACCACGTCATGGCCACCTTGCTCGACGACCTCGAACAACGCGGCATGCTCGACTCGACGCTGGTCGTGGCCATGGGCGAATTTGGACGGACGCCGAAAATCAACGCCAGCCTCGGGCGCGATCACTTTGCCTCGGCCTGGAGCACCGCAATGTTCGGCTGTGGTATTCAGCACGGCGCCGTTTTCGGCAAGACGGACGAAGACGGCAATACCGTGGTTGAAGATGAAGTCGGTGCCGGCGAGATCTTTGCCACCGTTCTGCGAGCGATGGGCGTGAATCCCCACAGCGAATACCAGGTCGGCGCCCGCCCCATTCCTCTGGTCAATCCCGGCATCAGAGCCATTTCTCCCTTGCTCGCATAACCAAAAGTCCAACCCATCTTCGCGAACTTACCATTGTAGGGCAGGTGCTCCGCCTGCCACCTCAAACTTGACCGTCCACTGCTGGCAAGCAGAGCGCTTGGCCTACAATTAATCAACTCTTCTGACATTCGAACATGAGCACTCTCCCGAACAAGATCGAAGAAACGAAAAAGGTCAGCAGGCAGGACATGGCCTTCTGCCTGTCACGACGACCGGAGACCGAGCAGGTGGTGTTCGGATCGTCTGACGCTCAGCTCTACGAATTGAATCTGGCCGGGGAGAAGCCCGAAGCAGTCGCCTTCGAAGGCGAAGGTCATAGTTCCTACATCACTGGACTTGCCCGCAGCGGAAAGGGGAACTTTCTGATATCCGGAAGCTACGACCGACGCCTGATTTGGTGGAACGCCGGGACGCGAACCAGGGTCCGGGAAATCAAGGACGCTCACGCAAAGTGGATCCGCAAAGTGGTCGCTTCTCCAGACGGAACCCTGATAGCCTCGGTCGCCGATGACATGGTCTGCCGCCTCTGGAATGCCGAAACCGGCAAACTGGTTCGCGAGCTTAAAGGCCACGATCTCGAAACGCCTCATCACTATCCATCAATGCTTTTTACCTGCGCCTTCAGCCCGGACGGCGAGCTGCTGGCCACCGCTGACAAGACCGGTCACATTGTGATCTGGAAAGTCACCGACGGCAGCATGGTGAAAGCTCTCGAAGCGCCCACGATGTACACCTGGGACCCGAAGGCGCGACGTCACTCCATCGGAGGCGTGCGAGCCCTCGCTTTTTCCCCCGACGGCTCCCAACTCACCGCAGGCGGCATTGGAAAGATCGGCAACATCGATCACCTCGGCGGCAAGGCCCGGCTGCGAACTTTTGCCTGGGAAAAAGGCGAAACCCTTGCCGAGATGGAAAGCGACGAAGTCAAAGGTATGGTCACACGCATCCATTACCATCCAGAAGGCAAGTGGCTGCTCGCCCTCGGTGGCGACCACAAGGGCCTCGCCATGATCGTCGACACCACCGCGAACAAGATCGTCACTGAGACCCGCACTCCGGCCAACCACGCCCACGATTTCGTCTTCAACGAAAGTGCCGACCGCATCTACGTTGCCGGCCACAACCACGTGACCGTGCACGATCTGCGGACCGCGTGAAGGCAACAGCGTCGCGTCGGACTTGTTATCTGAACCCATTCCCGCGTTTAAGTGATTCCTGTGCGACCCGACTTGTGACTAGAATGGATGCAAAGGCCCAAATTTTCTCATCCCATGCCCGCTCGACGTCAGTTTCTAAATACCCTTGCCCTCTCCGCTGCCGGTGTGGCGATTCCAGTTTCGGTTCCCTCACTTCTGGCTCAGTCGAAGAAGGCGGCGCGCGGCACATCGGACCGGCACTTTGAAGTGCGCGACATCAAGCGGACCGCGGTCAATCTGCCGTTCCGTGAGACGCCGGCCCGGTCGATGAACAAGGAGATCCCGCATTGGGTCTACAAGGAAATCTTCGAGGTGACCCTCGGCTCAGGGAAGACAGGGATCGGGGAGACGACTTTGTTTTACACCTTTGGGGTGACCGATGACGCGGCAGTCGCCCGGGCAAGGGGACAAAACGCGCTCGAGATCATGTGGGACGACGACCTGGGATCGGGACTGCAGATGGCACTCTTTGATGCGGCAGCCCGGACAGCGGGTGTGCCCGTGTACGTCCTGCTCGGGCAGAAGGTTCACAACACGACACCGCTGTCCTGGTGGAATATCGACACGCCCGCCGCCGACATGGCCGCGGAGTGCAAGCTTGCCTACGAATCCGGATACCTGGCCTACAAGACCAAGGGGCGCCCGTGGTTCGACATTGATGAGCAGATGCGGAAGTCGACCGCAGTGGTGCCGGAGGTATTCAAGATCGACATGGATTTCAACGCGACCCTGCTCGATGCCGAGCGGGGCATCCCCATCCTCCGTCGCTTGGAGAAATACGCCCAGGTCGACATTTACGAGACGCCAATCCCGCAGGCGGATCTCGTCGGAAATCGCCAGATCCGTAACGCTACGCGGGTCGACATTGCGATGCATTATGAGCGCCCCGCTCCTGCGACGGTATTGCGGGAGGGCGTCTGCGATGGATTCGTGGTCGGCGGCGGTGCCAGCGAATTGATGCGGGCCGGCGCATTTTCTGCGGAAGCGGGCATGCCATTCTGGCTCCAGATCACCGGGTCGGGGATTGCCGCGGCATGGTCCACGCACTTCGGTGGAGTCTTGAGCCACGCCGTCTGGCCGGCGGTGAATTGTCACCAGCTGTTTGTTCATCCGCTCCTCACCGAAGAAATCGCGGTCAGCCAGGGGCACGCTAAAGTGCCGGACGTTCCCGGTCTCGGATACCAACTCGATCATGACGCCATCGAGAAATTTAGGTGTGAAAAACCCAAGCAACGACCTGAGCCTCAGAGATTAATCGAGACGACATGGGCGGACGGGGCGAAGATGTTCATGGCCAGCAATGGAACGGTGAATTTCATGATCGACCAAGCCATGGCGGAGAGAATTCCCTACTACGAGGAGGGTGCCGACACGCGCATCGTTCCCGATGACGGGAGCGAAGAATGGGCGAAACTCTATCAAGCGGCCCGGGACCGGCCGGTCTTTTCTCCTGATGCGCGAAATCCGGAAAGCTTGCCCTATAAGAAACCGATTTAGTATGGGCCGTTTCGATGGGCAGTGAGAATTCCGGGTCCTGCGCGGCTGTTCATTGTGCTACGCAAGAGAGGTGAACGCGGCGTTGCTGTGAATGTTCCGGCGTGTTATGTCCTTCTCATGATGAATCGGTATCTTTGCGCTCTTCTTGCCGCCTTCGCGGGATTTTCACTTGTTTCAGCGGTCGATGCTGCAGAGACAAAACCGAACGTGGTGTTTATTCTCACCGACGACCTGGGCTGGAATGAACTGGGGTGTTACGGGCAGACGAAGATCAAGACGCCGCGGGTGGATTCTCTCGCGAGGGACGGGATGAAATTCACGCAAGCTTATTCGGGGAATGCGGTGTGCGCGCCGTCGCGTTGCGTGTTGATGACGGGAAAGCACCCGGGGCATGCGATCGTGCGCAACAATCGGGGGATGAAGCCGGAGGGGCAGTTTCCCTTGCCTCCGGAGGAGGAGACCATTGCATCTCTCTTTGCGCAGGAAGGGTATGTCAGCGGCGCTTTCGGGAAGTGGGGTTTGGGTAATACGGGGTCGACGGGAAATCCATTGAAGAAGGGATTCAAGCGCTTCTTCGGATACAATTGCCAGGCGCATGCACACAGTTTTTATCCGGCGACCTTGTGGAGCGACAACGAGTTGTTTCCGCTGAACAATGATCCACCGATTCCGGGACATGCGAAGTTGGCGCCGGAACTCGATGCGGATGATCCTGCGAGCTACGCCATCTTTAAAGGGCAGGACTATGCGCCGGACCGAATCAACGGGCAGGCGCTCAAGTTTATTCGCGACAATAAGGACGGGCCTTTCTTCTGTTACTATCCGACGATCATTCCGCATCTGGCGCTGATGGTGCCGGACGAAAAACTCGAGGAGTATCACAAGGAGGGGTGGAAGGAGACACCGTTCACGAGTCGCGAAAGACGCAGTTACACGCCGCATCACACCCCGCGAGCAGGGTATGCGGCGTTCATCACGCAGATGGATACTTATGTCGGGCGCGTTCTTGATCTTCTGGATGAGTTGGGCTTGCGGGAGAATACCATTGTGGTGTTCACCAGTGACAACGGGGCGACGTATTTGCCGGAGGTGGATTTTGAGTTCTTTGAAAGTGTGGGGCCCTTGCGCGGTTTGAAGGGCTCGCTGTATGAAGGGGGAATTCGAGTGCCCTTGCTCGTTCGTTGGCCAGGAAAGGTTGCTGCTGGCAGCGAGTCGGATGTGCTGACAGGGTTCGAAGACTGGCTTCCGACCTTGCTTGAATTGACCGGCGCTGAGACGGAAGTTCCGGCGGGAGTGGACGGTGTCAGCCTTGCCCCGGTGCTGCTCGGGGAAGCGAAGAAAGGGAGCGGGGGACGCGATTTTCTCTACCGGGAGTTTGCGGCATACGGGGGACAGCAGGCGGTATGGCTCGATGGCGGAAAATGGAAAGCCATCAAGCAGAATCTATTGGGGAAGAAAGGCGCTCCGGGTTTCGCCTTGAAAGCGAATGGCCGAAGCGCGCAGGGTGGCTCGGATGCCACGCCGGGTAAGCTGGAGCTGTATGATCTGGAGAACGATATCGGCGAGTCGAAGGACGTGGCGAGCGAGCATCCGGAGATCGTGAAGCGGGCGGAGGCCTTGATGAAGAGCGAGCGATTTCCCTCAGAGGACTTTCCGTTTCCGGTGCTGGATGCGAAGTAGCCCGGTCGTTCGGGATGACTTGATCATCTGGCGGGATGACAGATCGAGAGCTAGCGCCAGAAGCCGGAAATGCGGTGTTAAAAAGATGGGGTTTCCCGGCAGTTGGCGAAATCATTTGTCCATGAAATTCACTGGCCTCGCGATCGGCATACTGCTGTCGTTTCATTTCGGCTTCGCCCAAACCCTTGAAGTCCTCCCCGAAGAAATCGCGCCGGGCGTGCCGAAGACGGAAATGATTGCGGATAATTATGACTAGGAACAAACATTTAGTGCTATCGGTGTTGATCGCAGCAATAGCTGGATTTTTAACGCCGCCGCCGGCCTATGCCGGTTTTGTAGACAAAGGTGCGGAAGCTGTCTCTT
>CAJXQE010000236.1 GCA_913058215.1 uncultured Verrucomicrobiales bacterium | reverse complement strand
TCGTCGGCAGCGTCAGATGTGTATAAGAGACAGAATCCAGTCAGCAACGGCGGGCTCTGGAATTCTGTTTGCAAAAATTACCGGGCGACAAGCAGCAACTTCTCCGGCGGGCTTACGACGGCGAAACCAAAATTGATGCACTGGCTGCGGAACTGAATCGGACAGCGATGTCGATCTACAAAGTCCTGCATCGGCTGCGGTTGAAAATGGTGAGTTGCACTGAACACTTCTTGGCAAAGGAGGGGCGCGCGTAATGAATTCTTCCGAAACGCCCATTGAAGACGATCCAAGATGGAAGCTGGTTCAGCGCTATGCTGAAGGTGTCGCAAGTTCCGGCGAAGTTGCAGACCTGGAACAGACGCTCAAACAGGATCCGGAATTCCGGGCCGCATTTCTTTCCTATCTGAATATCGATTCAGCGCTAGAGGAAACGGTTCTTTCTGACGAATTGCTCGATTTTTCGATAACCGGGGCCCCAAAAGCTAAGAAGGCTACTTTTCGATTCCAGATTGGCGTCGGCATCGCAGCAATGCTTATCGCAACAAGCTTAGTGGCATTTTTTAAACCGCAAATGTTCCGCCCCGTCGTGGCAGAAGTTGAATCGGCCACTTCCGATGTGCGTTGGCTATCCGGTATTTACAAGGAAGGAAGCAGTCTGAGGAAGGGAACGCGCCTAAAACTCGCTTCAGGCTCAGTCGAGGTGCGCTTTCATTCCGGTGCAATGACCCGACTCCACGCACCGGTTCAATTTGAAATCGTTTCGGCCAACAGCGGCTTCCTTCACTACGGCGAAGCCTTTTCGCGGGCGGACAATGAGCACTCACAGGGCTTCACCATTTTGACTCATTCAGGAAATTTCGTTGATCAGGGCACCGAATTTCTCACCACCGCCAGCGTGGATGGATACAGCCAGCTTCACGTCACTTCAGGAGAGGTAGACGCCGATATCCCCGGTCATCAGCGGCAAAGAATTCGGACAGGAAGCGGTCTCGGAATTGAGCCCGGCGAAGTACCCGTATTGATCCGTATTGAGCAGGGAGAGGACGACGCCACATTCACCTTTCCCACGATCCCCGGGCCCAGCGATGCTGATTTCGCAGATCGCCGGCAGGGAAATGCGGACGTCACCTGGCGCCCAACGAATTCAGACGACAGGAAGAACGATCTCTCGCCCCATAGCGGTCCGCCAAAACTGCTCACCGATGGGCATGGGCAATCCGGAAAAGACGAACCGGCGGAGTCCCTGTTTTTCCGGGACGGTGCGAACGGCCTCATTGTTATCGATCTGGGAAAAGAAGTTCCCGTTTCTAAAATCAACACATACTCCTGGCACCAGAACCTCGACGATCCCGATCTTAGACGTCGAGCAGTTCAGCGGTTTACACTCTGGGGGCACGGAGAGGACGAGCCATTCTGGTTGCTTCCGAAAAGCGATCCTTCCGGTTGGACTCGTATTGCCAGAGTCAATACCGACGCCTTCTTTGGAGTCAAAGAAGAACCTGACCGACCACCACAACAAGCGTGCTCAATTTTTTCGGGTGAAGAGCCGATCGGATATTTCCGCTACCTGCTTTTCGAAGTCTCTCCCACTCCGATGCCCGATGGACTTCGTCCCCGACATACGTTTTTCGGGGAAATCGATGTCTTTACAAACCCCTCAAGCAAATCCAAATCCTGAATCATGAAAATTGTTTCAAAATTCATCTTACTATTCGTTCTCTTTTCAGGTCTCTCGCCATTGGCCGCAGTTGAACCCGAAGTCGCCATATACGAGCCAACCGGCACACTTCCTTATCTCTCCGTGGAAGAGAGCCTGAAGAGCTTTCACCTCCCCGAAGGATACCGTCTCGAAGCAGTCGTCACCGAACCTGAAGTGAGAGAACCGGTCGTCTGTGCATTCGACGGAAACGGTCGGATGTACGTCGCCGAAATGCGGACCTACATGCTGGACGCCGATGCCAATGGTGAACAGGAACCCAGCAGTCGTGTCTCACTCCATGAGGATACCAACGGAGATGGAAAGATGGACAAGCACACCGTCTTTGCTGACAATCTCCTGCTCCCCCGCATGATTCTCCCGCTCGATGATCGGGTCCTCATCAACGAAACCAACACTCTCGACATCTACGCCTACCGCGACACAGACGGCGATGGAGTTTCCGATGAAAAGACGCTTTTTTACGAAGGCGGCGATCGTGGCGGCAACATGGAACACCAACCCAGCGGCCTGATCTGGTCGATGGACAACTGGCTCTACTCCACCTACAACGCTTACCGCCTTCGCTTCAATCCCGACGGACTCGCGATCAAAGAGTCCACCGCACCCAACGGCGGTCAATGGGGCCTCACTCAGGATAACTACGGCAAGCCCTGGTTCGTCAACGCCGGAGGAGAAATGGGACCGCTCAATTTCCAACAGCCGATCGTTTATGGTCAATTCAATGTGCCTGACCAGTTTCCGGTCGGATATCGGGAAGTGTATCCGCTCGTCGGAATCCCCGATGTGCAAGGTGGAGCGGAGAGGCGTTCCCGCCCTGATAACAAGACCCTGAATCACTTCACCGCGACCTGCGGCCAGGAAGTCTATCGCGGTGATCGTCTACCTCAGGATCTGCATGGCGACCTTCTCTTTTCCGAACCTGTTGGGCGACTGATTCGTCGCAGTCAAATCGACGTCCGTGACGGCATCACCTATCTGAGCAACCCTCATCCCAAAAGCGAATTCATCCGCTCAACGGATCCGAACTTCCGCGCCGTTAATATGGTAACCGCGCCGGATGGCTGTCTCTACATCGTCGACATGTATCACGGCATTGTTCAACAGGGCAACTGGACCAAACCCGGATCCTATCTTCGGGGAGTCATCGACGAATACGGCTTCGCCAAAAATATCGGACGTGGTCGGATCTACCGTCTGGTTCACGAGGATTTCGAACGCGGCCCGAAACCGAATATGCTCAACGAAACGCCAGAGCAACTCATCGCCCATCTCAACCATCCCAATGGCTGGTGGCGTGACACCGCACAGAAACTTCTCATCGTAAAAGGTGACAAATCCGTCGTTCCCGCTCTTGAAAAAGCTGCGAAAGAAAATGAGAACGAACTCGCCCGAATGCACGCGATTTGGACACTCGAAGGACTCGGTGCTCTTTCACCCGAACTGGCCCGTGCGAAATTCGCCGACGACAAACCCGCTGTCCGCCAGGCGGCGATTCGCGCGAGCGAAACACAGATCAAAGCCGGTGAGGAGTCACTTCAAAAGGATGTGATTGCTATGGCAAAAGATTCAGATCCCAACGTTGCCACACAGGCCCTGATGACGGCCAAGCTTCTCAAGTTTCCCGATCACAAAGAGTTGATCACCGCGACCTCCACTGATCACTCCAGCTCCGGCGTTCAGGCTTTCGGAAAGCAACTCCTCTCCGGCGGTGTCAAACCACCTGCGAAATTGAGCCCTGAGCAACTCACTCAATACAAGCACGGACAGGAAATCTATCAGGCCCTCTGTTTTGCCTGTCATGGCGCAGATGGTAAAGGAATGAAAGTTCCCGGTGCCGATATCACTCTGGCTCCATCCTTTGTCGGCTCCAAAATTTTGGCCCATCGTAATCTCGCTCCAAAAGTAGTCCTTTATGGTCTAACCGGCCCCATCGATGGCAAAACTTATCCCGGAGAAATGATTGCGATGGCTTCCAACGGGGATGCCTGGATCGCCGATGTCCTCTCCTATCTGCGCAACAGTTTCGGAAACCAAATGGGCTTCGTCTCCGAGGGGGAGGTCACCCGGACCCGGGAAGAAACCGAAGGCCGCACCAAGCCCTGGACAGTGGAGGAGCTTCTGGCCAGCGTTCCACAAACTCTGGGTAATCGCAACAAGTGGAAGCTCACCGCGAGCAATGGCGAGAAGGATCTGAAGAATGCCATCGATGGAAATTTGTCCTCTCGCTACACCACCGGTAAAAGCATGGCCCCGGGAATGTGGGTCCAGATCGAATTGCCTTCGGAAACAAAAATTGCCGGTCTAATTCTCGACGCAGGCAGTTCCCGAAACGATTACCCCCGCGGCTTTGAAGTAACTCTTTCCACCGACGGCAAAACCTGGACCA
Organism: uncultured Verrucomicrobiales bacterium; assembly: GCA_913058215.1. GTDB lineage: Bacteria > Verrucomicrobiota > Verrucomicrobiia > Verrucomicrobiales > DEV007 > Arctic95D-9. The sequence goes on along the minus strand of CAJXQE010000236.1, from coordinate 7,952 downwards.
AGCGGGTCGCCAAGGGAAAAGGTAAAACCGCGAAGACGGTCATCGAGTTCAACGAAAAACCAGCTCGTTTCATCAAGATCACCCAAACCGGATCAGATAGACTTTTCTGGTCGATACACGAACTCGATGTGCTCGAAGCAGCGAGACAGAAATAGATCACAAATATGCCCACGATCTCCATTTCGGAAGCCAGAGAAGAATACGATGTCGCCATCGTCGGGTCCGGCGCAGGCGGCGGACAGATGGCTTATACGCTGACTTTGGCCGGCATCAAATGCGTCATGCTCGAAGCGGGGCGTTCCTATGATCCGGTCAAAGAAACGCCGATGTTTCAGACGAAGAATCAGGCGCCTCTCGGTGGTTCCTCGACTCCCGACAAGGACTTCGGCTTCTGGGATGCGACCATCGATGGGGGGTGGGATGTTCCGAACGAGCCTTACACTCAGGCAAGCGACAAGAAAGAGGAGCAGTTCAAATGGTGGCGCGCCCGGATGATGGGTGGCCGAACTAATCACTGGGGACGTATTTCCCTTCGAAACGGACCTTACGATTTCAAACCGAAATCCCGTGACGGCCTGGGATTCGATTGGCCCATCTCCTACAGAGATGTCGAAGATTACTACACCAAGGTTGAACAGCTCATCGGTGTGTATGGCAGTAACGAGGGGATGGAAAATACGCCGGACTCACCTGCCGGAGTCCTGCAACCTCCTCCAAAGGGCCGGGTCGGTGACTTGATGACTCAAAAAGCAGGAAGCAAAGTCGGCGTTCCCGTTGTGCCGATTCACCGTGCTGTCCTGACACGGCCACTCGACGCCGATACGATCCCTGCCAAACTCCACCCAAAGAACAAGAAGGCACAGAAAATTGTAGCGGACTCCATGAGGAAACGGGCCGCCTGTTTCTGGGCCACTGATTGCGGACGCGGCTGCAGCATCGGAGCCAACTATCAAAGCACTACGGTGCATCTGCCACCCGCATTGGCGACAGGGAATCTAGACATTATTCCAAACGCCCACGCTCGCGAAGTCACCATGGGGGAAAACGGAAAAGCCAAGGGTGTCCTTTTCATCGACAAGACCACCGGTAAAGAAGAGCGAGTCAATGCCAAGGCCGTGGTGCTGGCAGCCAGCAGTGGCGAGACCGTTCGGATCCTCTTAAATTCAAAGAGCAAGCAGTTCGCAGATGGACTTGCCAACCGGAGCGGTCTCGTTGGCAAATACATCATGGACACGGTCGGCTCCAATCTACGCGGCCAGATCCCGGCACTGGAAAATGTTTCTCCTCACAACGACGACGGCGCTGGCGGCTCACATTTCTACAGTCCCTGGTGGCTTTACGGAGAACAGAAAGCCGGCAAGATGGATTTCGCGCGCGGCTATCATATCGAAATCGGCGGCACCCGAAAAATGCCGGGCGGAAACAGCCCTGTTCCCGGCAACTATCTCAAGGGTCTCTACGGAACGAAACTGAAAGAAGAAGCTCGTCGTTATTACGGCTCTTTCATTGGACTCGCCTGCCGGGGCGAAATGATCCCGAACGAAAACTCCTACGCTGATCTTGATCCAGAAGTCAAAGACAAGTGGGGTATCCCTGTAATGCGCTGGCATTGGAAATGGAGCGACCACGAACTCAACATGGCGACCCATGCCCAGAAAACATTCACTGAAATGATCGAAGCCATGGGCGGCACCGTTCAAGGGAAACCGAACATGCGCGGAAAGGACACCATCCTTCAGGGCGGCGAAATCATTCACGAAGTCGGCGGCGCCCTCATGGGTGATGATCGCGAAAAGTCCGTCTGCAATGAGTGGAATCAAACCTGGGATGTCGACAACCTTTTTCTCTGCGACGCCTCCCCTTTCGCGTCCAACGCCGACAAGAATCCTACCTTAACCATCATGGCACTCGCCTGGCGTTGCGCCGACCACATCATTGAGGAAGCTGGAAAAGGAAATCTCTAACTGATCTCAAAAATGGATTCTGAAACCAACAATTCCCGGCTCCCGCGTCGCACGGTCCTGCAATGGTTCGCCGCTGCTGCTGCCGCAGGTGAAGCCAGTGCGTTACAGGGATTCGCCCAATCCGCTGCGCCCGCCACGACCGGCTACGGAACCGATCCGAACATGGCGAAGATCTACAATCCGGGTGATGTCTGGCCGTTGACCTTTTCCAAAGCGGAAAAGAACGCTGCAGTTGCTCTTGCCGATGTTATTCTCCCCGCCGACGACCTTGGCCCCGCTGCCAGCACAGTCCGGGTTCCTGACTACCTCGATGAGTGGATCAGCGCGCCTTACCCTAAACAACAGAAGGACCGCGAAGCGGTTCTTCCCGGATTGAAATGGATTGATGAGGAATCCAACAGCCGTTTTCAAAAGAGCTTCGCTGACCTATCACTCACCGAACAACAAACCATTTGCGACGATCTTTGCCGGGAAAAACAACCGGACCCCGAGTGGAGGAAAGCGGCTGCCTTTTTCCATTCCTTTTCCACGATCTGTATTGGCGCCTATTTCGGAACTCCGGAAGGATGGAAGGCCATCGGCTACGTAGGTAACACTCCCAGTGGAATTTTCACCGGACCACCACAGGAGGTGCTGGATGAACTTGGATTGGAGCAAACCGTAAAAGACTGAGCCATCACCATGAGCCGATTTTTATTCGCTGCTTTGTGCCTCTCCGTATCGATGTCCGTAGCGGAGGACTTGAAGAAGCCCAACGTCATTCTGATCATTACTGATGATCAAAGCTGGGACACTCTTGGATTCATGGGTGGAAAAGTCCACACCCCTCGCCTCGATCAAATGGCCGCGGAAGGCCTCTACTTCACCGACTTCAATGTCACATCCACTGTCTGTTCCCCCAGCCGCTATAGCTTTTTGACCGGAAAGTATGCCGGTCGTTGCAGTGGTCCGCGCTTTCTTGAGGAACATCCTCCCGGAGACCAGACTCAGGTTGAAAACATTGGTGAACTGGAACCGGGACAGCCGAACCTTGCCAGACTTCTTCAAGGCTCAGGATACAAGACAGGATTTGTGGGCAAGTCTCACATCATTCGGCACGACTGGCTGGAAGCGAAAAAGACCGGGGCCCAAACACCCATGGAATCTTATCCGCCCGATGCAGACCCGCGAGATCCTGAGATCAATTCAAAGCTCCAACATAACCATCGCCGCTGGTGCGATGAAATGAAGAAGTATGGCTTCGACTACGTTGATGGATTTTATGCAGGGAACCTGAAGGAACAATGGTGCGAGGCGCTCAATGCCCACAACCTCGACTGGACAATCGACAAGGCGCTCCACTTTCTCGACGAGGCGAAAGACGATCCTTTCTTCCTCTACTTTTCCACCACTCTTCACCACGGCCCGGCGCCGTGGGTCGACAAATTTGCACTCGGAGCCGATCCTCGCATGGCAGGTGAAGGTTATATTGAGGACGGCTTCGATGTGCTTCCTTCCCGCGACGATGTGAAACGACGAAACCGGGAGGCAGGTTTCCCCGACAAGGCAGCTTTCGCGCTCTGGCTCGACGACGGGGTCGGTGCTATTCTGGACAAAGTGGACTCCCTGGGACTCGACGAAGAAACCCTCATTCTCTTTGTTCCCGATCATGGATCATTTCGACATGGTAAGGCCACACTGCATGACTTCGGGATGCGTGTTCCTCTTTTGGCCCAATGGAAAGGGATCATCAAGCAGGGCTCCACCTACGATGGTCTTGTCGCCAATATCGATGTGACACCCACCCTCCTGGATCTCTGCAAGGTCGACTTACCCGATCACTTCCCCATGGATGGACTTAGCTTCAAACCCGCACTTTTAGGAAGCTCAGATTCTTATCGTGAATCCATTTTTGGAGAGCTTGGGCATTCGCGTTGTATCAAAACCAAAGAATGGAAATACATCGCAGTCCGCTATCCGAATGATATTCAGGCAAAAATCGACAAGGGCCAAATCTTCCGCGGATACCAGGGAGAGACTCTGCCGCTGCCCTATCTCACTCGAAACAGCCATCTGGGTCACTACGCCGCCAAAGTAAACCCGAACTACTTTGATGCGGATCAACTCTACGACCTTCAGACCGATCCTGAAGAAAATGAGAACCTGTTCAAAGATCACCCCGATGAAGTGGCCCTGCTGAAAGCAGAATTGATGAGTGCCTTGAAAACGTTTCCCAACCGCCCCTTCGGCGAGTTCATCGAATAATCCGCTACCCTGTTTCCCATGAGAAATTCACTCCTCGTTCCCGCGCTCGCGCTCTTCAGCGCCCTTAGCAGTGCACCGCTGGCCGCAGATCGAAAACCCAACATTCTCTTCATCGTCTGCGATGATCTCAACACCCATGTCTCCCCATCCGGTTACGATCCGATCTCGACACCGACTCTGGCGGAGTTCGCGTCCCAGTCGATGACCTTTCGCCGGGCATTCTGTCAGTATCCCGTCTGCGGACCCTCGCGCGCATCTTTCATGAACGGCCTCTACCCTGAGTCGACCGGTGTGCTCAACAACACCGCCGACATACGCAAGGAACGACCGGACACCATTTCGATGCCTCAATTTTTCAAGGGGAACGGATATTGGACTGGAAGCGTCGGTAAAGTTTTCCACTCCCCCCGCCACGAACACGGCGAACTTGCCTGGAACGAGTTTCTTCGCTTTGAAAATGACGAACTTGAAGTGGTTCGGAAAGCCCGCGAGAGATTCGAAACCGAAAACGGTTCCATTGAAAAAGGTCCCAATCGAAAAGCCTGGAAATTAATCAAGAAAGCTGTCTCCGGAAAATTCGATGCCCAAACACCTCCCGGTTACGGCCGGAGCGGCCTGAGCGATGAACAGCACAAAGATGGCAAGAACGCCCGGCAAGTTGCCGAGTGGATTCAGAAAGAGACCCACGGAGAAAAGCCATTCTTCATTGCCTGTGGGATTCAGAAGCCGCATGTCCCCTTCCTCGCACCGGACAAGTATTTTGATCAGTATCCCCCTGATAAGATCGTCTTCAAACCCGACCGCCCGAATCTATGGGACAGCCTTCCCAAAACGGCGATCTCCAAACGGTACGAAGCTTTTGGATTTGAGTTAGGAAAAGAGAACGACCTTCTCCGCCGCGAATACATGCAGGCCTATCATGCCTGTATTTCATTCATCGATGCTCAGATCGCACTTGTGCTCGATGCAGTGAAGGAGAAAGGCCTCTGGGATGATACCGTGATCATCTTCACCTCCGATCATGGATATCATCTCGGAGATCATTTCCTATGGGGAAAAGTCACCCTGTTCGATATCGGAGCCAAAGTTCCTTTCATCGTCCATGCGCCCGGATTAACACAAGCAGGCACGACATCAGAAGCGATGGTCGAACTCGTCGACATTTATCCAACCTTTTCACAACTCGCAGGACTGCAGGCTCCCGATCATTTGCAGGGATCCTCGTTGGTTCCCCTCTTGAATCATCCGGATCGGCCCGGGAAAAAGAAATACGCATACAGCGTCGTCTCCCGGGGGCCGAAACTCGGATACGCCCTTCGCAATCAAAGGTGGAGATACGGTCAGTGGCCCGATGGGGAAGAGCTCTACAACTTGACTCGCGATCCGGAAGAAAAGAACAATCTCGCCCGGCGGGAAGACCAAAAACAGCGACTCGAAGAATTTCGAAAACTTCTCACGGACAGACAAACAGAAGCTACCAGGAAACGTTAGGGCGCCTCGATGTAGTGGGGTCCTTCCTCTCACCACACTCAAATGCTGCGACAGGAATGTCGCAGCTACCGGCAAATAAAAATATGAATTGGAAACTCGCACTCATTTTCGTAATCGGCATGGGCTTCGCTCAGGCAGCAGAAAAGCCAAACGTCCTCTTCCTCGCTGTTGATGACATGAATGACTGGATTGCTTGTCTGGAAACGACTCCACACGCCATCACTCCCAACATCGACCGGCTCGCCGCACGTGGCGTCAATTTCACTAACGCTCACACCGCCGGAGTTTTCTGCGCCCCTTCCCGGGCAGCCATTTTCACAGGACAGTTTGCCTCGAAGACAGGTTGCTACACGACAGCCAACTACTTCGTTCATCGTCCTGACATTCGCCCACTCCAGGTCAGCTTCACCGAAGGCGGATACGAAACCTTCGGCGGTGGAAAATTGTTTCACCATCCCGCCGGGGCCATCGATCAACGCGGTTGGACCGAATTCTATCTTCGCAAGCAAAGCCAACGCGAAAGCGGATGGCCACTCGATTCCTGGAGCGAGGAGACGCCTTTTCCCGATCCCTTCCCCGCCAGCGTCTACAACGAGGGCAAAGAAGTAAGCGGCGGTCTCTTTCTCGACTGGGGAGCCGTTCCGGAAGGAACCGAAGAAAAAATGGCCGACACCATGCGTGCCAACTGGGCCGTTTCGAAACTGAAGGAGAAGCACGAAAAACCTTTTTTCCTCGCTGTCGGTTTGTATTCTCCGCATTTCCCCAACTACTGCCCGCAGAAATATTTCGATCTCTACGATCCGGAGAAAATCGAACTCCCCCCCTATAAGGATGACGACCTCGATGATCTTCCTGAGAAAATTCGAAAGCAGAAAACCAATCGCAAGAACCTCCACCACAAGGGTCTCGAAGAACTCGACGCGATTGATGACGCAATTCACGGCTACCTCGCCTGTATCAGCTATGCCGACGCCATGATCGGTCGGGTTCTCGATGCACTCGATGCCAGCCCTTACGCTGACAACACGATCATTGTTCTCTGGAGTGATCACGGTTACCACCACGGCGAAAAAGGGGAATGGGGGAAACACACCTTATGGGAACGAACTTCCAATGTTCCATTCATCTGGGCCGGCCCCGGAATTGCACAGGGTGAAAAGACCGACACTACCGTCAGTTTGATCGACATGTATCCGACTCTTGTCGAGCAATGTAAACTGCCAGAGACGCCTCAGAATCTCGAAGGCCGATCCATTGCGGGAATTCTCGAAGATCCGTCTTCGGCAAAGCAGCTCAAAGTTTTTCTTCCCCACATGGAGCCGGAATCCTACGCCGTGGTCGATCGCCGTTACCGATACATCCACTACGCCGATGACACCGAAGAACTTTACGATGTAAGGAAAGATCCCAACGAATGGACCAATCTCGCCTTAGATCCGAAGTTCACCGAAGTGAAGGCCGAGTTTCAAAAACGTGCACCCAAAAAGTTCGTCAAACCGAATCCCAAGCTCAACCTTAGGAAGCAGCTGATCTTTAAAGGGGACACCTTTCACTGGAATGTCGGCAAATAAGGCGAAGCGGTCCCCATGGTGGCAAGCGTGAGCGCATATCTACTCGATTGAACAGGCTTGGATGATCGATCATATCCTGTTATGCTGATCACATTTCATGAAAAGCCTTGGAATCCTTCTGCTCTCCCTCATTCCCCTACTGTCGGCGAAATCAGAACCGAAGTTCCTGCCACCGGATTGGAATTTACCTCCGTCACCGGACTGGGAGGTGCTGGAGATCGACCAAATTGAAATTGGCTACGGCTTGCAACTTACTGACGTCGATGGTGATGGGAAAATCGATATCATCCTGGCCGACAAGTCGACAGTCCAATGGTACCAAAACCCGGATTGGACCAAGCACATCATCGCCCGCGACCTGACCGAACGGGACAATGTCTGTGTCACCGCGCGTGATATTGATGGCGACGGAAAATGCGAGATCGCAGTTGGTGGTCAGTGGAATTTCAAAGAAACGATCAAGGACGGTGCCGTTCACTACCTGATTCCACCAGCGGATCGGACTCAGCTCTGGAAACCTGTGCAACTGCATCACGAGCCCAGCGTTCACCGGATGCATTGGATCAAAGGAGCTGATAAAGATTCCTACACCCTTGTCGTGAAGCCTTTGCGCGGAAAGGGAACGCTCGACGGTATCGGAGCCTGTCTCTTATACACATCTCCGAGCCCACGAGACCGAGGC
>CAJXQE010000235.1 GCA_913058215.1 uncultured Verrucomicrobiales bacterium | reverse complement strand
ACGAGATCAGCCTCGGTCTCGTGGGCTCGGAGATGTGTATAAGAGACAGCCATACTCCGGATCTTTCTGAAGCAGCTGAATATAATGATTCGCGAGCCTTGTGTCGGTGGGAGACCAGACTTCAGCCTCCACGGCAGATTCTTCAGCCGCCGGTTTTTCCTGCGCCTGAACGAAAGTCGAAGTGCCGACGATCAGGCAAAAAACAAGGAAGCTGGAAAAACGGGGGTTCAAGGGGTGTTTGCGAGGTGTTTCGAAAGAGAACAGACCGCAAATTTAGTCGAAACGGAGACAGGGGTCAATCAACCTGATGATGTGGATTCAACCCTGTTTCGGAAGTTCCGGCGGACTCGGCGCTTTCTTCACGGCACGCTTTGGAAAAGGTTTGAAATGCCCGCCTTTGGCAGAATTTTTCCACCCTCGGCGGAGCCAACGAACCAGAGCGGAAGCCAACCAGAGCGCCCAGAGCAACATCGCGAGACGGAACCACCAGATCGAGATAGCCCAGTAACCGGGCTGAGGAAGTTCGGCGGGCGAACGGGCGGTGAACCATTGGAGATAACTTGCCGTCGATCCATTTCCGGCGACATACATTTCAGGATCACCGAGGAGCCCGGACGATGCGATTCCGATAAAGATCCCGAGTGAAATCAGAGTCAGGAAAATCAAAATCCCCTGGCATAAATTGTAATACCCCGGCCTCAAATTTTGAAAACCTGGACTTCCCCGCCAGCGAATCAAAAAGAGCCAGGCAACAACCATCAGAGAAAGATAAACCGGAATCTGAGTGAGCCCGAGCGAGAGAAGAAGCCACTCCAACAGGCTCAGCGGCGTTCCCGGCACCCGTGAAAGAACGAACGCTGCGATCAGAATAAACGCGAAGACTCCCCAGAACCGTACCGCCGGACCACGCAAAGGGCCATCAGTCAGGATCAGCCAACGGTCATTGGTCGGACGAATCAAAGTCCTGACATTAGCAGATTCAACAGGCAACATCACAGGATCAGCTCGCGTCCATCCTTTGTCTTCGCCAGGCCGCCGCCATTCAAGCTTGATCGTTTGAGCGCCAGGCCTCAAGGGCACCACTACGGCACCCCCCTCTTTGCGAATGGGAATACTCCGGTCCACATGTGTGAGCGAAACCACCTCTGCTCCTGTCGGCAATCCGATGGCGAAATCTTCTCCAAGGCTGGTGCGAAGAGATAGAGTCAGAGTGGAGGTCCGCTGACGTCGCCCGGGTTTTAATAGATAATCGGCAGAATCGATGGTCACTGCAGATCCCTCCACCGCTTTGGGACGGGAAACAGTTATCGAAGCCGTTTCGCCGGGCCAGGGTTGCCAGAGGGGTACGAGTTGCTCTTCTCTCACGACAAAAGTCGGATTCAAACCGGTAAAGGAAACATTCCAGACCGGGGAAGCGACGAGTCGCCATTGCTCGGTCCAGCCGTCCGTCTCCCGGGTTGCCAGCGTCAATTCATCTGTCGGGGAAAGCTCGCCCTCCCAGCTGACACTTTCCGCATCGGGCGCAAGACGAATCTCGATGGCGCCACCTTCCACGGATCGCCCGGCGCTGACAACTTTTTCGCCAGACAGAACCGGGATTTTCACCACTACAGCCCTTCCGCCCGGGGAGAGGCGCGACACAGTCGTCTGAACACGCCAGACGAGTCCAAGTTCGATCTGACGTTCCACCAATAGCGCATGGTTCGTTTCAGGCCGGTCGTAGTTTGCTGATGCAGCGCTGCCTCGTTCGCCCCTTGCCTGGGAAAAGAGAATTTGATCTTCGGCGCTTCCATCGGGTCGAATACCACTAACACTCCAACCATCCGCGCTTACAGTGAAACGACGCGGCTTGAGGGTGAAACCCCATTCCCAGTCGGTCACACCGCGAAGGCGTCCGTTCACCGTGAGAGTGTGAATCCCTTTATCGGGCATCAGCGCCCAGAGTTGACCGTCCTTTCGGAGTAGTGTTGCCGGAGTTCCATCATTCAAGGTCGCGGATGAAGGAACGCAGGCCGACAAGGGAAGCGGCACCGGGACAGCAGTTCGGGCTGCGGTATGATATTGCAGGATCAGAGTGAGATTCCCCTCATTGATTGCCATGTCCGCGGACGCGATCTCCGCAGCACCGGGAAACGCCTCAGAGGGTTCGATGAGTCGATCCCGCAATTCTTTAAGAAGCTCCGGACCCGGCAACTGTGCATCGGCATTTCCAGGGAAGCCTAAAGAGAAAATCCCCGCGATGAGCAAAGCTACAGCAGCAGCCGGCTTGGACCCCGAACCATTGTCGATTAGGTCGTCAGTCTTTGGCTTTTTGCGACGAGCAGATAAAAGAAGTGCGGCAAGTCCAACCAGACACAGAACGCGAAGCACAGCGATCAGTCTGGATGCCAGTGGCGGAATGAGAACGGGGTTCACTGTCTCGGAAGAAGACACCGGCCCCTGCCAACCGAACTCAACCGTTCGCCAGCTCCAGGTCGGGACACCCGGTCCGGTTTGAATAATTGCTTTAGGGTCAGCTTTGAGATTCTCTTTTTTGCTCCACTTCTGGGGCTTGGATTTCCGCTGAGCAGCCTCTCGCTCTAAAACGGGCGCGGTGCTCGCTCTTACTTGAGGAGCAGCATAGTCGGCAGCAATAGCAGCGCTCGAGAAAGCGGCTCTGCGCTCTAATTGCGGGAAGACAGCCCCTTGAATCTGAAATGCAACGAAAGGCAGAAGCGAGATCAAAAGGATTCCGGCAATCCCCCATTTGAAACCCACCGCAACTTTTCGCCATTTCCCCTCCGGCATGAAAGTTACGAGGGCGACGGGAATTAAAAGGAACAACCACGGGAACCGGGGTGCGCCCGACTCGTGATAGGCCAGGCCAAATGCAGCGAATGCCAGCAAGGCTGCCGCCAGTCCGCGCAGTCGGAACACGGCGAGAGTAAAAAGCAGAAGCAGGAATAGATCGAGCAGCGTCCATGAGGTCAACCAGTCCCCACTGGAATAGTCTGCCCCGAAGAGAGCGAGAAGACGATATCCGGGAGGCAATTGCAAAGAGACCCTGAGGCCGTCGGCGTTGGCCTGCCATCCGGTCGCAGACAAAGTATCATCCATGGCGAGGCGTCCCGTCGCCACTGCGGAAAGCTGAGGAGCACGCACTTCAAATCCCGGAGCGTTTCCGACCGGATTGTGAGTAATCAACTGCGGCTCTCCCGCGACACTGACCGAGCCGAGGAGATGGCCTTCAGCAGCATCCAGCCGCCGAATTTTCCGAACCGGGCCGCTGAGGGTATCCTGGTAGGTGAGCATTTTTCCATCATCATCGAGCCAAAGCGAACGCTGAATCGTCAGCGGAGAGGTTCCTCTCTCCCCCGGCCCTCGAACTCTCTCGACCAGAGAAAACGAACCCGCGGTGTCCCATCGATAAATAGGAAGAGATCGCCATTCCTCCGGCACCTGGGTCTGAGCCACATCGATCTGCGGCATCCCGGTTAATTCGGCCTGACGAAAGTCCGGCTGGGCCCGAAAGGCTAATGATTCATCCTGAACGGCAGGCGTCGCACCTTCAGCAAAGGAAACACTCTCAACCTGATCGGTCTGAAAAGCTCGCATGGAAATGCTCCAACGACCGGCTCTCAGTTGGGCTTTGAGAAGTCCCCTGTCATCGATCGCCACCGGGATAGGTGCTTTAATTTCCGCTAACTGCCACCCCTGCGGGAGAACCGAACCGAGAGTCTCCTCGCGACTTTTTCCCGCCACGATCAACTCGATCCGGGTTTCAAACCAGAGCGGTATCCCATCTTCGAGAAGGGAATGAACTTTAATGGAAAGAAAATCTTCGTCGACCGGCTCAGTGGAAGCCTGACGTTGCAACCAAAGCGTGCCGTCGGCATCCCAGGAAGGATTTCCCTGAGGATTACCGTCGACAGTGAGAGCGAGAAGCCCGATCGCGGGAGGAAGTTTGATCTGTTGCGGAAGCTCCGGCCATCGGAAAGAGCCGGAAACTACTGCATCGCCTTCTTGAAGTTGAATTGCCGGTCTGCCCCCGCGCTCGACCACCGGAACCAATTGACCATCCACCGCAACTTCTTCCGGCCAGGCCCGCGCGCTGCCTGGAAGGGCAAGCCAGGATTCCTCAAAAGCGGTTACTCCAAAGGAGAATTTCGCGCCCGTAGCAGTGGCATCAAATTGTAGTCGGGAGCTCCAAAGCGGAAGACGCTTCGCAGCATCGGAATAAATGCGTGGACTCTCGATTCCGGGCGCGTCTTTCAGTGCCCATTTGACCCAGGGCTGAAGCGGCTCAGGAACACCTTCGACCGGAACCCCATCTCTTTCAGATAATCCTTCAGGACCAAAAACATCCTGAGCATCCGACTGTTGGACAAGTCCGGAAAACAGGAATAGAACGAGGACAAAAACGGGAAACCGTGGAGAAATCATAAGCGATATACGAAGAGTTCATCATCATTCTATCGTGGGAAGTGATAAAAAGACGATGCTAAAGTGGGAATACCCAACTCTACCCATTGCGATCATTTGAGAAACTCCCCCACTATGCTCTAGATTCACACTTCAATACGAACCCTAAAGCTTAAAATTAATTGGTTCCGCCATTGTCAGAATCGAGATCCCCCTTTAATCTGCGCGCCAGAAGTCGGGATCCAAAAACCGCCGCTTTATAATCATGAAATTTCCAGCCTTTGCAACTCTACTAGCCCTCCTGATTTTTGGAACTTCTCAAAATTCTTTTGCGGAATTCACTGTCACCGTCACTCAGACCGGATCCGGAGTTGAATTCAATGGCACAGGATCGATCGATTTGACGGACCTATCGACCATTGGAGGAATACCTGCTTATGGTGGCGGAGTCGATGCGGAAAACGCGGCTTTTGCTGTAGGTCCTACGGGAGCACCATCTCCAACGGCCTACCAATTCTACGGAAGTGTTTCAGGACCGTCCACATTCGCTGTGGAATCCCCTGCAGGTGGCTTCACCACCGCGACGACAGGCAGCGGCGACTTCATCGGTCTCAGTGGCCCCAACGTTCTTATCATTCCGAACGGATATGCCAGTAAGACAGTTTTTAGCAATACGGTGTTCTTCAATGGTCTGACTCTAGGGAATCTGGATCTTACCCCGGGGACCTTTACCTGGACATGGGGAAGCGGAGAGAATGCCGACTCCATGTCAATTGTTGTATTAACCCCCTATCAACCGGACAATCGTGTCGGCAAGAAAGCGGCCAGGCAAGTCGGTGACAATGTTTACAATCTCTCAGGACGCGGGCAGAAAATAAATTTGAATTCTCAACGCAACCGTCTCCAAAGTTTTCATTTCACCACTGAGAATGATGGTACCAATCCTGACGTGATCAAATCTCGAGCGTCCAAAGGAAATCGTTTTTTGAAAATTAGCTACACCCAAACTGGCAAAGGGAATGTTACGGGCGCGATCACCTCAGGCAGGCTGAGTCTGGCCCTGGCTCCTAGAGAATCTGCCAAATTTAAAGGAAAGATTAAGCCTTCGGTTAAACCTGGGAAAAAGAAACGGGGGAATTTAAAAGTGACTTCCACATCGCAAAATTCTCCATCCCGTGCGGATAGGATCCGAATCCTATCCACCGCCAAAGGCAAGTAGCAGGCTTTCCTTTCAACTTGCGAAAGAGGGAGACTACCTTTCCTCCCGGGGTATTTTTCGTGGATCAATGATTAGTCACCCCAGGTCCTGTTCGATCCATTGGGTTATTGACTACTCCGCCAATCCATAGAGGACAAACGGTGCCCACAAACTCGGGGCCGGAAATTTCTTTTTCGTCTCTAAAATCGCATTGCGAAGGGCGGGAGCTTTGGCGGTTCCGGCCATCATTTGTTTGTAATAATTCCCCATCAGAACCGCAGTTGCCTGATCACTGACAGGCCATAAGGAAACCACAACCGTGGGAACTCCGGCGGTGATGTATCCGCGGGAAAGACCGATGACGCCGTCTCCGGAAATTCGTCCACGTCCCGTGTCACAGGCACTGAGCACAGCGAGCTCGGCATGGAGATTCATTCTCGCTGTTTCGCGTACGGTCAGGAATCCATCTTCCGTATCGGACTTGGCAAAAGCGAGCGCCGAGAGGAAGGAATCGTTGTAGGCGCTCTCGGTTTCGAGAAGTCCGTGAGTGGCAAAGTGGAGGAACCGGGCATTCTCCATTCTCGCCCCGACAGCCGTTTCAGTGGCCGCGTCTCCGATGAGCGGCTCGACCTTCAAGACACTGGCAAGAAATTTAGCCTCGGACTCTGCACCCGGAAGCGGGCTGAGAGCATGGGGTTCTGAACCTGGCTTTCCCTGGTACGAAGGCATTGTCGGATTTCCAACGATGAGGATTTCTTTCAAGCCCGCTTCTTTGACCGCCTGCTTCTGTTCCCGGGCAAGCCGGAGCAGATCAATCGACGGCGACATGCCGATGGTATGATCTTCGATCAAAACGGATCCATCCTCTGCAGTCAAAGCAGCGAAAGGAACGAGGAACAGCTGCCCTTGCGGAATGAAAGTCACGAGGGAGCCTTTCTCTTTTGGAAGCTTATCGCGAATGGGATCAATCAAGAGGCTGGAGAGAACGCGAACAGCAGAGGCGGCTGGTTTCTTCTCCGGCGGGCTGGTAATCTCCTGCCGCGCAGCTTGAACGAGACTGGAAACCGAACCTTTCAGCGGAACTGACTGGAACGAAATTTTTCCATCAGGAGCAACGACCCAGATGTATAAAAACTGCGGATGTTGAAGACGGTCCTTCTGAGTGAAAAAGCGGCGACTATCCGGGGCCAGGGTGTGGGCGAGAGAATAGACCACCAGCGTCGCGTTCTCCTGTTTCGCAATCGCGGCAATGGCCGCTTCGTCGAGGCTCTTGATGACTTTGTCAGTCGGCGGCAGTCCGAGTTTTTCTTTCAGCAGTTCGGCCTGCGCAGTCCCCCTGCCGTTTTCTGCTGTGACCAATCCTTTGGCATGATTGCCTTTGAGCACGTCGATCTGTTGCTGAAATTCATAAACTCCAGCGCGAATATCGGCCATGGAGAGATTGACCTGATCGGCACTGAAGACAGCTTGCTTCTGGGCGTTGCGGGAATTGGCTTCCCAGGCATCAGCCCCTTCCGCGGCGGTCTTCAACGCGGCTTCGGCCCCGTCCAGGTCGCCAGTCAGTATTTTGAAACTGGCAAGACTGATGTGGTCGGTAATCGCACCGAGCTTTGCGAATTCCGCTCCGGCGGAGTCATTCTTTAACTTCGCTTCCACCACTTTTTCCTGAATCGCGATGACTTCGGACAGATCGGGCTTCCCTCCTCCTGCAGCAAGCGCCCGTTTCAGCGCAATGGCTGACCTCAAGGAAAGAAGAAGGCCTTTCTCATAGTCGGTCCGCGCCAGCCCTTCTGCCTCCGTGATGTTTTTCTCTGCCTCTTCCAGGCGATTGAGTTGAATCAGGTTGGACGCAAGATTCTGCAACTCGAATCCGAGCATCAACTTGTCGGGACTGGCACGAACGAATTGAATCCCTTCCTCGAAAAGTTTGAGCGCCTCTTCGTGATTTCCATCCGCAGCGAGAGCGTATCCAAGAGAGCGCGAACAATTGACCGCGAGATCAGGACGGTTCATTTTCAATGCCATGGCCCGGGCTTCTTTGAGAGCGGGGCCGGCAAGATCATACAGTTTCAACGCGAGGCACGAACTTCCGAATTTGAATCTCGCCCAGAATTCCTCTTCTGATCCGGGGTTTTCCGCTTTAGTGATTTGCAAGAGTTCGTAGCTGGCTTCGACGGCCAGCTTTTGATTTCCGTTCACAGCAAGATGAAGATCAAGGGCTTTGAGGACTCCCTTTTTGTAGGTAACTGATGCGCCCGGCGCTTTTAATTCGGTCAGCAGAAAATTGGTCGCGGCTTCGTCATCCGCTTTGTTGAGAATCTTCGAGGCGGTGAAAAATGCCATTGTCGGATCGAGATCATGCTCGCGACTGAGGGCCAGGGATTCCTGAACGCGGGCGAGAGCCGTATCGAAATCATTGATTTGAATGTATCCCTCCGCACAGGAACTCAGCATCATGGCGATAGAACGTGGCTCTGCAGTCCCGGTGGAACGGAGAAGCTTAATCGCATCCTCCATTTGTTGGGCGAGCCCTTCCTGAGAACGAACAGGTGAAAATCCAAGGAGCAGGAGAAACAGGAAAATTGGGAGGCGTTTCATATCGACACTATTGCCCCGGATTTGATTTCAGGAAAACCAAATTACGCCACCTTTCACCCTGACACTCCTCTATTTATAAACAGGCGGTTTGCGGAGGGCCTTGTATTCGGGCCACTCAATGCGTTGGCCCTCGTATTTCGGCCATTCCCACTCCGGCCAGGAAGGGCTCTCTTCGCGAACTTCGTGGTATTTCTGAAGAAGCGTACTTTTCATTTCTTCAAAACGGGCCGGCTCGTCTTTGCTTCGGTCTTTGGTCTCGGCGATATCCTCCTCCAGATTGTAGAGTTCGAAACCAGTGAGCTCGACGGTTTTATAGAACTCGATTTCTTGAGCAGTGATATTCGCGGCACGCTTGAGATCTTCGTGATCCATCTGAGCGGTCAGTTTCCAGTCCCCTTCGCGGATGGCCACCTTGACCGGGCCATGAGCACGAATGAAGTGCCAATATAGGGGCGTGCTGCGGGTGATCTTCTTCCCGTCAAAAAGCGGAACGATACTGGTGCCATCAATCACCCTGTCTTTTGGAACTTCGATACCAGCGAGCTCACAAAGAGTGGGAAGGACATCCACTCCGCATACGGGTTCTTTCGAAACCGTGCCCGCCTCAATTCCCCCCGGCCATCTGGCGATCCCGGGAACGCGAATACCACCCTCCCTGAGCCACCCTTTCTTCGCCCGCAAATCTCCAGCGGATCCGTAAGGATGTCTCCCCGTCACGGCCGGACCATTGTCACTGGTGAAGAATACGACAGTGTCATCGGTGAGTCCCAAGCTGTCGACTTCAGCCATGAGACGACCGAACCCGGCATCCATCTGTGTTACATTCCCGTACAAGGAACGCTGGCTCGGATCTTCGAACTGCGCGTATTGCCTGGTGAAACGTTCATCCGATGCCACCGGCTCATGCGGTTCCTGGAAACAGAGAAACAGGAAGAAAGGTTTGTCGAGATCGCGCCCTTCACGCAACCAGTCGATCGCCTCATTAACGACCAGGTCGGCGGAATACCCTTCCATAGGCCCAAGGGGAATTCCGTTGCGCACGAAATTCCAGGGGTTGCGATGATTCGGCAGCGCATTGTTTTGCGCGGAAAACCAGTGATCGAATCCGTGATCATTTGGCTGAGGTTGCCCCGGCAGATTGAAGTTGCCATTGAGATGCCATTTGCCGGTATGACAGGTGGAATATCCCTTATCTCTCAAAAGGGTCGCAATGGTAATTTCTTTTTCGGAAACATGCATCGGGGAAAGCATCGGAATCCAGTTATGAATTCCGACCCGCCAGGGAGTTCTCCCGGTCATGAGTCCTGTCCGGGAAGGAGAACAGTTGGCTGAAGCTGCGTAACAGTTGGTGAATTTCACCCCTTCCCCGGCGAACCGGTCGAGATGAGGCGTTCGGATATGAGGATGCCCGAAACAGGCCAGGTCTCCGTAGCCAAGATCATCTGCGAGTGCGACGATAAAGTTGGGGCGCTCAGCGGCATGGAGCGTTCCGGCCAAAAGAATTGATGCGATCGCGACGGCCAAGCGGTGGATACAGTGTCTCATGGAGAGAGACTAGAGACCTCTCCGCTTTGGTAGCGAACAGAAACGTGGCGCGATCACTCCCCTTGTTTCAGGATCCTGACAATTACTTCGGCCTGTTTCCGGTGAAGCATTAAATGGAAACCGAAAACGCAGTTCCATCCATGGGCATTGAGTTCACCGAATACCGGGTGCTTCAAGCTTTCTGTCTTCCGAAGATTCCCCAGGGCATCAAGGGCCTGAAGGTGGCTTTCCACCGACGCTTCGAAAAGCGCGACTTGTTCACGCCCCGGGTCCACGCCGGGCATGAAGTCAGTTTTTGGATTCACCGTGGATTCGAACACTTCTCCCTCACCGAGGCTTTTCATCGTCCGGGTGATCGCCGCATTTGCCAGGGCATTGTGCTCCAGGATCATTAAAAGTGACCAGTCACGCATATCTTCATCCACTCCCAACATGGAAGGAACCTTCACCGGCTTTGCTGCTTCGGCCCCCGCTGCTTCAACACTCTTGAGAGTCAATCCTGCTTCATTCACGATTTGCCGCCGCGCTCTGATCCGGGTGGTCGAAGCAAATTTGGTCCGGACTATTTTTGCAATCAGTTTGGGATTCATTCCTTTCTTGATACGCTTCACTGACAGCGGGATTAGCTGTTTCTATACAAAAAAGCGCTTCATCCGAAGATGAAGCGCCCTCTATCTCTAACTACGAAATATTTTCGCCGAGTCTTTGCTTAATTGCGACCCGGTGACTTTCTTTTGAGAACGAAAGCGAGAGCGCTGTCCCTCTTCGATCTGTCCTTGCCTGAAATCGCACTGAATCGAAACGCTTTCCGGGCATTCCTGCCCTTGGTCGCACGAGTAGCTTTCACGGTAGCTTTGATGCGAGCGGCTTCATCGGGCTCAAGTCCCAGGCGAAGCCCGCGAACGACTTGACCGGTCACATTCTCGCCACCGCTGGTGTAACGAACAAGAAACTTGCGATCCCGACCGCTTCCACGAACTCCGATGCGATCCGCTTCGTCTCCGTCGTTCTGAAGGCCTACATGAAAGCTCACAGGACGTGAACCGATGGTGCTGACACGAATGCTCTGACCACGGGGCCCGCCATAAATGTCTCCGCCTTTCGGCTCACCTTTTCCATCACTGATGAGGAGATCGGGTTGTGTTTCTGCTGATGCGATTCCCGCGAAACTCAGTGAGATCGCGCTGACTAGGGTAATGATGACTGACTTTTTCATGTGACTGTTTCCTTGATGAACTCTCATTTGGAGAAGCTTCGCCAAGAAAACATGCCAAACATTAGGAGAAGATTAAGTCCTCTCGAAAAATTGCCGTCACCCTGAAATTTCTTTACTGGGACAAGCTCTTGGTTTCCACCAACTGTCTCGTACCGTCTTCAAAACTGACTTTATATTCGATAACATTGTTCCAACCGACTCCACGTCCCGGAATTCTAACCGGACCTTCGCGATACGTTTTTACAATGTCCACCCGGGATACTTTTCCGGCTTTTGGTTTATGCCCGCCATGATCGCCTTCTCTCTCGATCAAATGCCCATCGTAACGTGTCAATTGCTCTAGGCTGATTTGCAGGCGTTGTAACTCCAGGTTGCAGCGTTGCAATTCAACTGCCGCCATCCGTCCTTCATGATTCATGACATCGATATCGCGTGCCAGTTTGTCACGGTCAGCTCCCTTTGCGCGGTTATGATCCATATGCGTTTTCCGAAGTGTTACATTTCGCGCCGCATTTTGATCCACGACCTTCTGCGCTTCGTTCAGAAGACCTTGAATCTGCGTTTCTATCTCTTTGATCGCAATATGGACATCCCGATGGTCATTGCCACCGGAAGGCTTTCCGCGTTGAGCAAAAAGCGAAGATGCTGAGAAGATTGCAAATGCCAAGAAGCATAGAGC
This sequence comes from uncultured Verrucomicrobiales bacterium, assembly GCA_913058215.1. GTDB lineage: Bacteria > Verrucomicrobiota > Verrucomicrobiia > Verrucomicrobiales > DEV007 > Arctic95D-9. The sequence continues at coordinate 498 of CAJXQE010000235.1, read as the reverse complement.
GTATTTTTGGAGGGGTGTTTTCATAAAAATGTAATCTTTTAGTAAAAGGAATAGGATGAAAATCAATGACACCCCATTCAGAACTTTTTCACAAGACAATTGCTTGAAAGATTCCCACTTGCAACCGTCCAATCAGAAAGACACTTGACGGAATTTGAAACCTGCTGTTAGCTGCGGGATGATCAAAGTCGACTAACCCGATCAAGTTTTAGTGGTTTATGGTAGATGCCCTTACAGTTTCCAATTCATCCAGTAATTTCAGCCCGGAGCGCTTGAAAGAGGAGTCGCTTCGTCTTGAGAGCCTTACTCCTGAAGAGCGAATCAAACAGGCAGTGTCCTGGTTCGACGGTCATGTCGCAATGAGTTCCAGCTTTGGCGCTCAGTCGGCGGTAAGCCTTCATATGATCACAAAGATTCAACCGGACATTCCCGTTATCCTGGTCGATACCGGGTATCTTTTTGCCGAGACTCTGTCTCTTATACACATCTGACGCTGCC
>CAJXQE010000234.1 GCA_913058215.1 uncultured Verrucomicrobiales bacterium | reverse complement strand
AGATCAGCCTCGGTCTCGTGGGCTCGGAGATGTGTATAAGAGACAGGGATTTTTCGACATGATCGAGAATTTGATTCACGAAAGACTGAAAGTTTTCGTTCTTCGCAACAAAGTCAGTTTCGCAGTTTACTTCAACCATGAAACCGGTTTTGCCGTCGGCAGCGATGCGGGAGGCAACGACGCCTTCTTTCGCAGCACGACCCGCTTTTTTCTCGGCATCAGCAATGCCGCGTTTGCGAAGCACCGTTTCGGCAGCTTCAAGATCGCCGTCCGCTTCTTTGAGGGCAGCTTTACAGTCCATCATTCCCGCGTTGGTTTTTTCGCGGAGGGTCTTAATCAGTTCTACAGTGATTTCAGCCATGGGAAGTTCCAGTTATTTGTTTACAAGAGAGTGTTGAGCGGACCTTTCCGGGCCCGCAGTTTCTTAAATTCGATTGTGCTAAAAGCACGTGCCTTACTTGGCAGCTGCAACGACGGGGTCGATCAGCTTTTTCAGAATCATCCGGATCGAGCGAATCGCATCGTCATTGGAAACGATTGGATGATCGATCACATCTGGATCCGCATTGGAGTCCACCATCGCTACGATAGGGATTTTCAGTTTTCGGGCTTCGGCAACAGCGTTGTATTCGCGAGCGGAATCAACGATGACGAGCGCGTCAGGAAGTTTGTCCATCTTGCGAATTCCGCCAAGACGGAGCTGAAGCTTGTTCTTTTCACGATTCAGTGAAGCGAGCTCGCTCTTACTCATCTTTTTGAAATCAGGGGATTTCTCCAGATTTTCGAGATACTCCATGCGGTTCACACTGCGGCGAACCGTTTCGATGTTGGTCATAGTGCCACCGAGCCAGCGGTGATTGACGAAAAATTGTCCAGTTGCTTCAGCCGCTTCGCGAACAGCGTCCTGAGCCTGGCGTTTGCAGCCGACAAAAAGGATCTTTTTGTTTTTCTCAACAAGATCGGTCAAAAAGAGGCCGGCTTCATCGAGTTGCTCAACCGTTTTTTCGAGGTTGATGATATGAACCTTATTCTTGGTCCCCATGATGTAGGGACGCATTTTCGGATTCCATTTTTGAGACTGGTGTCCAAAATGGACGCCGGCTTCAACCAACTCGGTCAGTAGTTCAGTAGACATATTTTCTTGTGGCATCCTTTTAGCAGGGCTGCCTTTGCTTTTTGGAAAACGCCATCAAGGTTACAAATCCGCTCCCATGCCCCGTAAGGCTTCGTTTTCCGGTAGTTTCAATGATGGTCCGGGAGCGGGCGGGAATAAAGGCCTTCAAGACAGGAAATCAAGGAAAAGAATGAGGGAATGAGCCTCCCCACTTTTTCAATACTCCGTGAACAATTGAATCTATTTGTGAAATTTCGTCCCCATCAGAGGAATCAGGCCCGGCATTCGTGTAAAATGCAGGGCTCAGGAACTTTTCACCCGAATCAGATCTGATAAAACGAATGCCCTCGATTGACCATGAACCAGATCCAACGAGTTCGAAAAAAATGACTTACTCAGCCTGAGCTGCTGACAATCCTTTACCTGCCATCGCATGAATATAGGCGTCAATCGTTGGTGCCCAGGTGGGATCCACTTTTTTGGCGGCGGCAAAAAATGCCTGAGCTTCCTGAAATGCACCCAGGTGATAATTCCCCACTCCCTGATAGTAGTGAACGTAAATGCTGTTTGGGCGAATCTTAGCTTCGTTGCGGCAGGCAACGACCACTTCGGGCATTTTCCCTTGATCGACGAGTTCCTGCATCATTCTCCCGAACCTGTCATTGGCACCTCCACCCCCGATAAGCTGAACCGCTTCTTCATGCATCTCGCGAGTGCTTTGGAGTGTCTTCGTTTGGGAACTCCAAAGAAAAAGAATACCCAGAACTAGAATAACGGCATTGGCGATGGTGAGAATCTTTACTGTATTCAGATTTTTTTCCTGATCGTTCATGGCGGAATGGGTAATATAGAAGGGGGCAAATTAGCCTGAATTGGCTTTCCGGACGCTCTCTTTGGCTTCTTCGCACTCCTCACGGAGGCGGGAAATCTCCCGTGTTTTCTGAGTTTCCAACTCACCCAACTCTCCGTAATTCCCAACGGAAGCTGCTTTTGCGATCAGATCGTCCAGAAACAGTTCTTTCTCGGCAATCTTCGCGCGAAATTTGTCATCGACTTTCCCAATCTCAGCTTTCTGGTCTTCCGTCAATTTCACGGAAGGACCATCCTGCTCAAGCTTTTCCATTGCCAGTTCGTAAGCACTTTTCATCGGTAATTGGGAATTATTTTAAGAGGGAATGTGAAGCCTATTCTTCTTCAGCATCATCATCAGCATTGGCTGCCTCGTCTTCAACGGCTTCTTCAGCTTCAGCTTCAGCTTCTGCTTCTGCTTCAGGTTCTGCGGCTTCAGGTTCTGCGGCTTCAACGGCTTCTTCTGGAGCTTCGGGGGCCTTTTCCGCCTCCGGTTCAGCGGCGGCTTCAGCTTCACCAAACTGAAGTTCCGGGGTCTCTGCGATCAGCTTCGTCAATTCGTCCCAGCCTTCGGGACGCTGCAGCTGAAAGGTGTGCAGATAAATCCGAACGAACTCGGGATCGTGATCCCCGAGGAGCTTCGTGACCGTGCTCTTGAGCTTTTTGGCATCCAGGTTTTCTGGAAGATCTTCAGCAGCACCTTCGCCATCGTGCTCAATCCCCACGCCATCGAGAAATTCAATGAGAAGTTTTTGATGAGCCTTCAACAACCAAAGCTGAATGACATGCTCTGCAATTTCACTGGAACCTTTCAGCCGGATATTCTTAGCCATCCATGCAACCTGTTGATCAGCAGGCTTTCTTTGAATAAAGACAGGACGCAGTTTGCGATTTCCGGCGAGGGAAGCAAGCGAGGCTGAGTAAACTTCGCGTTGCTCGTCGCGCAGAAACTGAAAAACAGAAACCGCAGTTTCGGTCTTCATTTCCTGAAATAATTCGTAAGCTTTCATGCGGTGGTCAGAAAAACGGATAAGTTAAAATTATGGATATATTTAGTATTTTACAACAATTCGACGATTGTGCCATCGAAATGACGCAACGCAACGTGGAATCGACACTCCCCTCAATTTTCGCATAGCGCTCCCATAAGGCTGTTTCTGCAATCCCCCGACTGATTGAACTGCAACGATTTCCATGCCCTCTTCCGCTGAATCTGAACTCCCGGTGAGCCCAAAGGGTTACGCTCTATTCGATCTGGATCACACCATTCTCCCTTTCGACACTCAGGCGTTTTTCTGTAATTTCATTCTTCACCGGGAAGGCTGGCGTCGCATCTATCTGGTTTGGTTTCTTCCCTGTGCTTTGCTCGCAGCAGTGAAGATCTTTAAACTGCGGACCATGAAGCGTATATTTTCCAGCTATCTCGTGGGAATGCCGGAGGAGAAACTTCACACTTATGTAGACGAGTTTCTTAAGACCGAGTTCTCCGCCGCCGTTTATCCTGAAGTGATTCAAGAGATCGAGCGCAACCGGGAGGAAGGGCGCCTCATGATTCTCAACAGTGCCAGTCCTGAGTTTTATGTTCGGAAAATCTCGAACCGGCTGGGATTCGACCACTTTCTGGGAACACAAATGATCACTGATGATCCCATGCCATTTCTCCCTGACATCATCGGTCCCAATAATAAACACGGCGCCAAGATCACGGCGATGATTGAAAAAGAAATCATCCCGCCCGGAGACGGCCCTCTTCCGAACAGCTGGGCCTACTCGGACAGTTCCGCCGATATTCCCCTGCTCAGTCACGCCGAAAAGGGAGTGATGATTCATCCCGGGGAAGTCCTCGCTGCAAAAGGACAGGAAATGAACTGGTCAACATTGACCCCGGATCGCCCCTACCATGGAAAATGGGGAGCCAGCTTCACAAATTTGAGGCAGGCCCTGGGACTGTGGCCGCTCGCAGTTAAATAAGAGTGGAGTTTCCATTCGCTCTCCCGCTGCCTTTCGGGTATTACATTCTCATGCCGGATCTTGACACGCCACCTCCAGTAACCAAACGCTCATGGATGTCACTTGCTGCGGTGCTGTTCGTGCAGACTCAAAATGCGTTTAACGACAATTTTGTGAAAATGGTTCTGATCGGCCTGGGACTGGCGGTCGCACAGGGGAAAATCGTATTTGGTTTTGATCTCGGTGAAAAAATCCAATTCATTCTCACCGCTCTAATCCCTGTCCCTTTCATTCTGGGAGCGCCTATCGCAGGCTGGATCTCGGATCGCTTTTCAAAAAAGACCGTGCTTATTGCCTGCCTCATCCTCCAGATTGCCGTGTTCGCTTTGATTTGGATTGCGGTCATTAATCATCAAGTAGGGCTGGCGATCTTCGGATATTTTCTTCTGGCTGTTCAGTCGACACTTTTTTCGCCAGCGAAACAGGGTATTCTCAAGGAGATCGTGGGCTCTGCCAAACTCGGTTTCGCCAACGGTCTCATGCAGATGCTCGCAATCATGGGAATTCTCGGCGGTATCGGCGTCGGGGGCTGGTGGTTCGACTCACTTCTCGCAGGATTTAATTCTAAAAACGGTTTGGATGCCGCCAATGCCTGGAGCGCTGCCAATCTTCCCCTTATTGTCATCGGACTCGGTTGCATCGTTCCGCTGCTGATATCGATGTTGATTCAAACCACCCCGTCTCACCCGGATAAGAAATTCACCCACCGCATCTGGTTCCGTCATTTCAATCATCTTGGTCTTCTCTTCAATAGGCCCACCCTCCGTGCGGTTGCCTTGCGCATCGCTTTTTACTGGTTCGTCGCAAATTTTGCAGCGCTGGTGTTTGTCACCTTCGGAAAGGAATTGTTCCCCGACCTGATCAAAGGGGGCGCCACCAGTGCCACATCAAAAATGATGCTTCTCCTCGGAGCCGGTCTGATTTTCGGCAGCACTCTGGTTTCCATCCTCAGCCGGAACCGCATTCAATTGAAACTGATTCCGATCGGTGCCGCCGGAATGGCAATCGGCCTTTTCGGGGTTGGAACTTTTCCTACGGCGTCTTCCGTATTCAATATCAGTATCGTCATTGTCGGATTCACTTCCGGGTTTTTCCTCGTCCCACTGAGCGCCTGGTTGCAGGACATCGCGCCGGAGGACGAACGCGGTCGAATCATATCTGCATCCAACCTCATGAATTCTTTTACCGGAGTTGTCGCAATTTTCCTGTGTTATTTTTTGGATTCTATGGAAATTTCCGCCTCGGTTCAGATATTCCTGATCACAGCCCCGATGGCTGTGGCAGCGGTTCTGACATTGAAGTTTATGAAAAGGGACGAATTCCCCGCCTGATTGGATGAAATTTCTGGCACGATTATTTTTCCGGATCACGATGCTTCCGGTGGTGCGGATCATTTACCGAGTTCGCCGCATTGGGGTGGAAAATGTTCCCGCTTATGGAGGCGTTCTGCTCCTCGCGAACCATGTCAGCTACATCGATTCCTTTATCATGTATCTGTGCTCGCCGAGACCGGTGCGCTTCGTGGTACTGGATAGCTACGTAAAAAACCCATCTATCGGGTGGTTTCTGAAACTCTTCGGAGGAATTCCCATCCGCAGGGGAAGCGCCAAAGATGCGATTCAAAAAACAGTCGAAGCTCTGAAAGCGGGCGACGTCGTCTGTCTTTTTCCCGAAGGGGAACTCACCAGGACCGGCGTTGTCGGCGGAATGAAAAAAGGCTTCGAGCTGATCATTCGGAAAGCGGAATGCCCGGTCGTTCCCGTTTACATGGACGGTCTCTGGTCCTCTATCTTTTCCTTTGAGCGGGAAGCCTACTTTAAGAAATGGCCCTTGCGATTCACGTGTCCGCTCCAGGTAGCCTTCGGTCAACCACTCCCTCACGAAGTCGCAACCCGGGATTTAGTGAGGGAAAAGATTCTGGAACTGTCAGTGACCGCCTTCGATGCCAGGCGCGAGTTTGGTAGACCACTCGAGGTTGCGGTGATCAAGGCTCTCAAAAAGAGGAAGCGGAATTCTTTTCTCATCGAAATGGGGCGCTCCGATCCCCGCGACTGGTCGAGGGGACAAACGCTCGCGCTCGCCATCGCTACGGCCCGGAAATGGATGAGCAACCCTCCCGAGGACGGTGATCGAGTCGCCATCCTGCTACCTCCCGGTCCGACTCCGGCAGCAATCAACCTGGGCCTCCTCCTTGCTGGCAAAACCCCGGTCAATCTCCCTTTCACCATCGACCAGCGGGAAATGGAGGAACTGGCCAAGTCCATTGCCCCTCTTGGAATTCGCACCGTCATCACCTCAAAAGCTTTCATGCCTCAGCTGGTTGATTTCTGGCCCGGCGACGAAGGGCTTTTCATCGATCTAAAATCCATCTTTTCGGCTCCCGGACCTACAATGATGGCACTGGAAAGGCTCCGGGCATTTTGGGAACCCGCCTGGCTGACCTGTTGGAGGCTCGACCTGAAGAAACGCGATCCTGATCGCGAGGCTTTGGGATTCGTACCGAGACCGGGGAAAAAGGCGGTCATGTTGACCTCAAGAGAATTGTTTAAGAGTGCCCGCCGGGTTTCTGCGGCCAACTTTGTCCAACCCGATGAAGTCATTTTATCTGAAACCACATTCAGTCGACCGGCGGGATTCCTTCCCGGATTCTGGAGTCCTCTTTTGAGCGGCGGCACCGTGGTATCCCGATCATTTTCGATGAGAAACGATACTCGGCTTCTCAGCGAGTTGATTCTCCATCAGGGCGTGACCATGCTTTCCGGAACCCAGGATTTTTACCGGACGATTAACGAATCCCTCAGCATCAAGTCACTCAAATTCGGTCTCGTCTTCGGGGAGATCGAACCTTTTGAAATCGAAGACTACGAGGAAAAACTCGACATTCCTCTGGGGCGCTGCTGGGACTTCAAAGGACGAATCGTCACCATGAGTTGCCTCGATCAGGGGCAGGAGTTATCTGCATCCCATAAATTTCAGCGTGGAAGGGTCGCCAAAGCGAGGGGAAGACTTCTTCCGGGCATAGCGGCAAAAATCGAGAACGGAGTGCTCTTCCTGCGCTTTCGCCCGGATGGCGAAAAGAATCCCGACGCCACCCAATGGATCGAAGCAGCCTACGCCGCCGAATTTGACGAGGATTCCTTCCTTTACTTCAAAGAAACAGCGCTCAGCTAAGCCCTCATTCCAGAGGGGAAAACCGGACGGATTGTGCAAAATTTGAGGGCTGCATACAGATTTTAAAAAACTTCTTGCCGATGTGCCGTACCAGTGGCACTTTCACGGCCCTTCAAAAAGGGGATGTAAAGATGGCTTACGCAATTTTCAAATCAGGCGGAAAACAATACCGCGTCGAAAAAGGTGACAAAATCGATGTCGAGAAAATCGACGGCGAAGTTGGTGACACTGTAACTTTTGAGGAAGTCCTCGCATCCGGTTCCGGTGACGGGCTGAACGTGGGCGCTCCCTTCATCGACGGAGGCAAAGTAACGGCTAAAGTAGTCGACCAGTATCGTGCGAAGAAAGTGATCGCTTTCAAATTCAAGCGCCGTAAAGGTTACCACCGCACAAAAGGAAGTCGTCGTCAGCTTACCCGCCTCGAAATCCAATCGGTATAAGACCCGGATTCGAACATTTTCATTTTTAAAATTTCTATTCAACCCACTCAGACGCTATGGCACATAAAAAAGGACAAGGTAGTGTTAAAAACGGTCGCGACAGCCAAAGCAAACGTCGCGGAGTGAAAAAATTTGGTGGCGAAAAAGTCATCGCAGGTAACATCATTCTTCGTCAATGCGGCACTAAGTGGCATCCCGGCGTTAATGTTGGTCTTGGACGCGACTACACCATTTACTCCCTCGTCGAGGGCAACGTCCGGTTTGACCGTAACGGGCGCCGCGTCAACGTGGACGCAGTAGAGGCCTGATAATCGGTGAAAACCGGTCTGTCTTTGGCACGATTCGCGTGTTTTCTTAGGCGTTCATGCTGAACGTCGTTCTCTATCAACCGGAGATTCCTCCGAACACCGGTAACATCGGCAGGCTTTGTCATGCCACCGATACCCGGCTTCATTTGATTGAGCCCCTTGGCTTCTCATTGGACGAGAAGTCACTTAAGCGGGCCGGTCTTGATTACTGGGCCGAACTGGACGTCAAAGTCTGGTCGAGCCTGGAAGAGTGTCTCAAGGAGGCTGTAGATGCGAAGGTTTGGTATCTCTCTACAAAACCAGAACGCAGCTATTGGGATGCAGAATTTTCTGCAGACGATTTTCTCGTTTTTGGCCCGGAAACTCGAGGGCTCCCGGAATCACTTATTTTAATAAATTCCGAGCAGGGACTAACGATACCACAAGCTCGTGGAAGAAGCTTAAATCTCGCTACATCGGTGGGAATCGTTCTGTATGAAGCTATAAGACAGGTGTCTTTATGAGACTTTAGTGCAAAATTGAGACATTTTCTCTTGTCGACTTTCTTGAATTCCTATAAAAAAAATATTCGCAGAGTTAATCTGCTCCCGCAAACCCATTTCAAAACCGATATTTCTATGTCTTCACCACGACCAAACTACGGAATTACACGAATTGATCAGCCCGATAAGAAAAATCACGGATTCTACGTCCGCATTACTCACAAAGGGAAGAGTCACCAGAAGTATTTCCCTGATAAAGCATTAGGGGGAAAGACCAAAGCTTTGAAAGCGGCCAAGGAGCATCGGGACAAATTGCTGTCCAAGATGCCTAAGTACAAGCAGCTTGCAGCCAGCAAACAAAAGCGTCGTATTAAAAAGTCGGATGTTACCGGAGTTACCCATGTCGTATCCAAGTCCCTGAAAGGGAAAGTTTACGAATATTGGCAGGCTGCGTGGCTCGACGGGAAGTCGAAGCGCAAGACGGCTAAGTTTTCCATCAGTCGCTACGGAAACGCCAAAGCTCTGGAAATGGCGAAGAAAGCCCGCAAAAAGGGACCAAAGGGCTAATTACCCCTTCCCCGTTTTCAAAAAAAAGATTCGTCCTCCTGTGAATCTCGGTTGATATTTCGAGGTGTCTGCAAACTCCTCTACCAATGCCGTACTCACAGGTGTCGCTATCGAAGCCCGTGATCTTGTTCGTACTTTTCAGATTGGAAACAATCGGATTGAAGTCCTCAAACAGGTAAACCTTACCGTAAAACGCGGAGAGAAACTTTTTCTCTGCGGGCCCTCCGGTGCAGGCAAGACCTCTTTGCTCTATACGCTAGCCGGATTGGAAAAGCCAAATTCCGGAGAGGTAATGATCAACGGGAATTCGCTTTATTCCCTTTCACGATCCGGTCAGGCGAAAATTCGCAACACCGAAATGGGCTACGTTTTTCAGAGTTTCTTTCTTCTGCCTGAACTTACCGCCATCGAAAATGTAATGGTGCCCGCGATGTTGCGGGGTCGGAAAGCGAAAGAACGGGCAATGCATTTGATGGAAAGAGTCGGCCTTCAAGACAGGGCTAACCATTTGCCAACGGAATTGTCCGGTGGAGAACAGCAAAGAGTCGCGATCGCCCGATCTCTCGTTAACAATCCGGCTATCATATTCGCCGATGAGCCAACGGGGAATCTTGACACTAAAACCGGCGCATCCGTCATGAGCCTCCTGATGGACCTGGCGGAGGAGCACGAGAGAACTCTTCTCGTCGTCACTCACGACACCGAACTCGCTTCCACCGGGGATCGAAAGGTGACTCTTGTCGACGGATTGATCGAGAACTGATGGAGATTCTCCCGAAACGATTCAAGAGGGTAGAACCAGCGATTCCCCCCTGCCTGCTTGTCGCTCTTTTCCTTTTTCTCTCCCCTTCCCTGACAAAGTCTCATCCGGCACATGCCAAGCCGGTAAATTACCCTTTTGTGGTTGGGTTTGAACGCTTCCACAGCAGTCTCGATGATGATGACTACCTGGCCGAAGGTGGGATGATCCTGTTAAACGAGCTGAATTGCGTTTCCTGCCACGCGCCTCCTGCCGCTCATTCCGCCCGACTCACTGGAGTGATGGGAACGAACCTGGAAGGAGTTGGTTCCCGATTGAAACCGGTGGATCTCGAAATAATGATCCGAAATCCGCGGTTCTTGAAAAGAGATACCACGATGCCCGGCCTGTTTTCCGGTGCTGACCGGGATCTGGATGAAGTAACTGCGCTTACTCATTTCCTCGCATCGAAGACCTACACCATTCCCAAATATCCGACAGGAGACGTGGATAAAGGACGAGAAATTTATCACCGGATTGGTTGCGTTGCCTGTCATGCTCCCGAAGTCGGTTTCAGGCCGGATCATTTGCCTGAGTCGACCGTGGTGGAGCTTGCCGGGCTTCCCAGCGTCCCCATGAACCTCGCTGATCTTTACAGTCGGGAAACGCTAACACATTTCCTCCTGAATCCGCATCAACACCGCCCGTCCGGAAGAATGCCGGAGTTTGGGCTGACCCTTGCTGAAGCATCTGATATTGCAAGCTACCTCAAAGCAGGTCCTGAGCGGGAACTCCCTCAAAATCTCACCGAGGCTCTTGAAGCGGACGTCGCTTTTGAAATCGATCCCGCAAAATCGGCTCTGGGAAAGGAACTGTTTGTGAGCAAACAATGCACCGCCTGCCACGAAATACAGGGAGTGAAGAAATCGATCAGAAAAGCCACGCCGCTGGCCAAGCTATCGACGGAAGGGAATCCGGGCTGTCTTTCTGAAAGACCAGTCGGAGGACTGGTTCCCTACTATGGTCTCGACACCGTTCAGAAAAGAGCGATCAGCAATGCCATCGCCCGGATCGGAGAAAAACCTGAGTGGAACCCTCTCACCAAACTGGATTGGCGTCTCATGTCCCTGAACTGCTATGCCTGCCACGAACGGGCCGGGAAAGGAGGTCCGGAATTCGCCCGTGAGATTTATTTTTCCGGAATTGGAGAGAACATCCACGACCTTGGACGGTGGGGAAATATGCCACCAACGCTCGAATCAGTCGGAGCAAAACTCACCGATCAGTGGTTGAAGAAAGTTCTCCTGAGCCGTGGCCGCGACAAAGAAGTGCGTCCTTACATGCTCACAAGGATGCCACTATTCAGGGAGGAAGATGTGAAGCCCCTGATCAAACAGTTCCGTGGACTGGATTCCCTACCTCCACTGAAAAAGTCCGGGAAACCAGGTTCAGCTCCAGATGAAACACTGGTGAAGGATTGTCAGCAATGCCATCCTCTTGGTGAAAAGGATTCAGAGAATTTGCCTGGAATCAATTTGGCACTGGCCCCGGAGAGACTCCGTGACGGATGGTTCGCCGCCCTTCTCAAAAATCCGCAGAGCTTTCACCCCGGAACTCCAATGCCAGTAGCATTCCCCGACTCGGAGGAACCGGATACTGATATTCTAGCTGTGCTGGACTACCTGAAATCGATCAGTAAGAATTAGCCGGTGAAGCCCTTGTCCTCTTTCATGACACCGTAATGCCCGTCGGCGGCGGACGTCGCCAGTTCGTCGCAAAGTTCATTCATCTCGTTTCCTGCGTGACCTTTGACCCACTGCCAGGTGATCTCGTGCCCCTCCTCCGCAGCATCGAGCCGCTTCCAGAGATCAATGTTTTTCACCGGAGTTTTGTCCGACTTTTTCCATCCCTTTTTCTTCCAGCCTTCCAGCCAACCTTTGAGCCGGGCATCAACAAGATACTTGGAGTCAGAGTAAACCGTTACGCGACACGGTTCTTTCAAAGCCTCGAGTCCGCAAATCGCGGCGAGAAGCTCCATTCGATTATTCGTTGTCTTTAGAAATCCCTCCGCAAGTTCGCGCCGATGTTTCCCATACGTCACCAGTGCTCCGTATCCTCCCGGCCCCGGATTTCCCTTCGAGGACCCGTCTGTATAAATTACCACTTCTTTCATCTCGAAACCTGAATACGCTCTTTTACAAATTCTGCGATCTTTTTCAACTCTTCCGCCGGCAGGAGTCGATCTGCCGATGCAAACGAATCCCGCAATTCTCTCTGCTCAGGAAACTGCTCATCCGCAACCCGGCCACGTTGCATGATTTCACCTGCTCTCCAGATCCACGCATTTTCGGGTCGAGGACCAACAGTCTTTGGATCCGACCAGGTGTGAACCGACAACACGCGGTCAGTAATCCCAGCTGCCAGATGCATGGGCCCACTGTCCTGTCTCTTATACACATCTCCGAGCCCACGAGACCGAGGCTGATCTCG
>CAJXQE010000233.1 GCA_913058215.1 uncultured Verrucomicrobiales bacterium | reverse complement strand
CGTCGGCAGCGTCAGATGTGTATAAGAGACAGAGGTTCGGCTGATGTCGATTCAAAAGCAGACTCCGGAAAAAAGTGCATCGGAGCAAAAAGCTCTCGCAGACAGTCTTCGTTCCCAAATCCGGAGCGGATCGGATTTCGGATCCCTGGCGAAGAAATATTCGGACGATAGCCATGCCAGCAAAGGGGGGTACCTCGGTGTTCTCGACAAGGGAACGCTCAATGAAGGCCTTACGGGCGTTGCTTATTCGCTTCCCGCCGGGGGAGTGAGCCCTGCGCTTGATGGCGGTTCTCACTGGTGGATTTTGAAAGTCGACTCCATCGTTGGACAGTCAACCCCATCCTACAAAGAGTTGGAAGAGGAAGTCGAGAAGCGCTTAAAACAGAAGAAAGGGCAGGATAAGCTCGATGACTGGCTCAAGAAGCTTCGCCGCGACGCGAATGTGAAGATTTACAATTAAGTCTTTTATTGGCTCCGTGATTTCAGGGTTCCTGCGTGAATCCACACCGTTTTGTGCGACCGTTCCCAGTGCGTGTGATTTCCATCGACCCGGCTCTTCGAAATACCGGATATGCCGTTATTGAGAAGGTTGTGAAAGAGGGGCGAAGTTCCGATTTCAGGGCCTTGGCTTACGGTGTGATAAAAAATCCGAGAAATCTAAGGCAGTCCGGTTGTCTGGTTCGGATTCGCGAACAGCTTCGGGATGTGATCGAGGAGTATCAACCCGAGGTTTGTGCAGTCGAAGGAGTGATTTTTGTGCAAAGCTACAAGACAGCAATCACGATGGGTGCAGCGAGAGGCGCAGCCATTATTGCGGCTGCCGAACATGGAATGGAAGTGTATGAGTATGCTCCAAAGCGTGTAAAGCAGGCGGTTGTTGGGCGTGGTTCGGCTGATAAGCAGCAAGTCGCATTCATGATGCGTGCGCTTCTCCACCTTACTGAAAACCCTCCGCCCGATGCCGCGGATGCCCTTGCCATCGGAATGGCACATTTTTATGCTTCTGATTCCAGTAAAGCGGGTGTGACTTCAGCGATGACAGATCCTATCTGACATAATGTTGATTTGAGCGATGAAGATTCCGGATGTTAGAAAAATTTTACTCCTCCATGCTTTGGAGACCTCTGAGGATGGGGAGATTGCCTTTTCTGATTCTGAGAAGACCCGTGCCGCCAGTGATGCGGGCGCCCCTTTAGTGAAGTCTGCCGATACAAGGAGGCAGGATGTATTTCTCGCTGACCGGGCGGATGCGTTACTGGAAGTCATTTCTCCGAAGCACGGAATTATTGAGGAAAAACTCTCGGGAGATTTGACCGGAAAGCGGTTTGGGATTTTTGCAGCAGCAATATTCGTTTTGGCGGTCATCATTGGTTTCCTGACGAATGAACTCGGACCGGAAAAGCGGATCAATATCCTCGCTTTTCCGCTTCTCGGGATTCTGCTCTGGAATCTGATCGTATATGTTCGGGAGCTTTGGCTGGTATTTTGCCCCATGGATAAATTGTTTTCCGGCGGGCCGCTCAACTGGATCAGTGAGTTCTTTGTCCGGGCTGGAAAATCTATTTCTGTGGAAGAGGACGAAGTTGGTTCCGGGATCCAACTGGCGATCCGGAAATTCGAAGCGGAATGGAATAGATTGATTCTTCCTCTCTGGGGGAGCCGGACAAAAGTGGTATTGCACGTGACTGCAATCCTGCTGGCTGGATCTGCCATTGCCGGAATGTATGTGAACGGGCTCGCCAACGAATACCTGGCAGTTTGGGAGAGCACCTTCTTCAGTGACGGCGAGCAGCTTCAGCCATTCTTGAATACGGTTCTCGGACCTGCTTCAGCGATTTCAGGGGATCCACTTCCCGATGCTTCCGCCCTCAACAAGATTCGATGGACTTCGGAAAATGGAACAGGGACCACAGGTGAAAACGCAGCTCGCTGGATTCATTGGTATGCCATCACGATAGGCATCTTCATTCTGATTCCCCGATTGGTGTTTGCTGCCATCTGGCAGGTTCGCTCAATCTCCTATTCCAATCGAATTCCCTATCAACAAGTCGATTCTCGCTATTTCGATCATTTGCTTTCTGTTTCGACAGGCACAAGCAAGGAGCTGAAATTGGTAAGCTATGCTCACCGGGCGACCGGGGAATCCCAAGTGAAGATACATCGCGCTCTCGAGGATTGGTATCAGCGGCCGGTGGTGATTACCTCGAGTGAATTTCTGGAATTTGGCGATGAAGATGATGCGAAAGAAAAGATTCCCAGAGACAGAGAAGGGGTGCTGTTGCTTTTGAATTTTGCGGCAACTCCAGAGCGTGAGACCCATTTGTCCGTAATTCGAGCATTTTTGGAGGAGGACGAGGAGGGACCGGTGACAGTTCTTTTAGATGCGGATTCCTTTGATCGAAAGAATTCTTCTTTCTCGGATGGCGAAGAACGGAAGGAAGAGCGTCTAAATTCCTGGAGAGCTCTTACCTCGGAGGTCGACTGTGAGCTGATAGTGGTCCCGGGCTTAAAACAGAAACTATAGGTAATGGCTGATCCAGGAACAAAAAACAAGGAGCTGGTGCTCAGTTTGATTTCCCACACCAATGTCGGGAAAACGGCTTTGGCGAGAACTTTGCTTCGTCGCGATGTTGGGGAAGTGGCGGACCGTGCTCATGTTACCGTCGTTTCAGAAGCCTACCGGCTGATCGAGGCGGATGGCGCCGTGGTGAAGTTGTGGGACACTCCCGGATTCGGGTCGAATCTCGCCAAACTGGCAAAGCGTCTTCGCTCCAGCAACAATCCTGTCGGCTGGATTCTGCACCAGGTGTGGGATCGGCTGAAAGATGAATCCCTTTGGTGCAGCCAGGAAGCGATTCGGAATATTCAGGCAGATGCGGA
Source organism: uncultured Verrucomicrobiales bacterium (assembly GCA_913058215.1). Taxonomy (GTDB): domain Bacteria; phylum Verrucomicrobiota; class Verrucomicrobiia; order Verrucomicrobiales; family DEV007; genus Arctic95D-9. The sequence goes on along the minus strand of CAJXQE010000233.1, from coordinate 9,338 downwards.
TGTCGTCATCTATCTAGTGGATGCTCTGCAGTCTCCGGAAGCCGTCGGCTATGTCGATCTGGAGATGGAAATTCTCGATTGGATAGGAAAACCGGTGCTCGTGTATTTGAATCAGGTTGGTTCGGTAGAGAAGGGGCAATTGCGAACCTTCGAGGAGGAGTGGCGGGCCCATTTCAAAGATCACGAGGTGGTGAAAAATGTAGCTACCCTGGATGCGTTCACGCGATGCTGGGTTCAGGAACATCAGATCCTGGAAAGAGCGGCCGGACTTTTTACCGGCGCGAAAAAGAAGGTCGCCAAAGTAGCAGCGAAAGCCTGGATGGAGAAGAATCGGGCGGCCTTCGAAGAATCGATGGACGCCATTTCCGAACTCGCAAGCTTTGCCTTGAGAGAGTCGGAATCACTCAAAGAAAAAACTGCGATTCAGAAACTGTGGCCAACCCATCCGAAGGAAGAATTGAAGAAAGCCCAGGAAAATCTTGAAACTAGAATTGCGGAAGTGACTTCAAGTTGCATTGCACGTCTCATTCAGATTCAGAATCTCGACGGGAAATCGGCGGCGAGGCTGGAGGCAGCTACGGATGGTGATATCGATGTGAAACTGGGTTTGAGGGAAGTGTTTGTGGCCGCCGGAGGAGGTGCTCTTGCCGGAGCACTCGGTGGAATCGGGGCCGATGCTCTTGCAGGAGGACTTACTCTTGGAGGGGGAATTCTCGCAGGCGTGTTAGGCGGTGGTCTCGGGGGATTCCTGTTGGCAAAGGGTTTCAATCTTGCCCAGTCAGATAAAAACAGGGTTCGCTGGTCTCACCCGCGGTTTGTCCGGCAGATAGACTTCATTTTGGGAATCTACCTGGCGATCAGTCATTTCGGGCGGGGGCGTGGCGACTGGAAAGACGACGAAGGCAGTGCCTGGATTGATCTCGTTGAAGAGACCCGGAATGAAGATTTCTCCGCTTGGGAAAAATTGTGGAGAGAGGGTGGGAAGATCGAAGACGAGGAAAAACTTCGAAAGTTGGTCCGGAAAAAAGTCCGTCGCCTGAGCGTCGAAATTTTTGAAGATCTCTATCCTGAATCAGAACGTCTTTTCTAAATTCTGTTCAGAACGCTTCGCGAACTTCGGTTTCGGAGACGCCCCTCAGTGCGAAGACTTTCAGGATTGTGTTTTCGATCAGGTTGCTCGGACAAGAAGCGCCCGCTGTGACACCGATGACCATCTTCTCCTTGTCGAAAAGGTTGACTGCCTCCGACTGGATTTCTTCCTTCTTGTGGATGTCGTAGTGAACGATTTCTTCAAACGATACCAGACAGCGTGAACCGCGGATAAAAAACGTAGGCAATTCCTTTTCCCCGATTTCGACCAGGTGAGTCGTGTTTGAGCTGTTGTATCCGCCAACTACCAGGAGGACATCCATCGGCTCTTTCAACAGTTCAAACAGAGCGTCCTGTCGCTCCTGAGTGGCTCCGCAAATCGTATCGAAAACTTGAAAGTCATCGCTTTTGCCATCGCGATCTTCAATGGCAGTGCGAATGCGACGCTGGATCTCTTCCGTTTCGGATTTCAACATTGTGGTCTGATTCGCAACGCCCAGCTTCTGCAAATGAAGATCAGGATCGAAGCCAACAGAGAGGCAGCCTTCAAATTTCCGAAGAAACTCATCGCGGTCTCCTCCCTCGGTGATGTAGCCACAAACGTAGTCAACTTCGGCAAGAGTCAGGACGATCAGGAAATGACCTCCTCCTTCTTTGCCTTTGGCGCGGGATGCGGTAGCTCTGGTCTCTTCGTGATCGGCCTTCCCGTGAATGACGGAAGTGACTCCGTCTTTTGCGTATCCCCGGACCCGTCGCCAGACCTTCATGACATCACCACAAGTGGTGTCGACAGTAATGCAGCCTTGAGATTCCACCTTATCCATGAAGGAGGTGGGTGCACCGAATGCGGGGACGATAACTACATCGTCTTCACCGAGTTCGTCATATTGCTCATTCATTTCCTGCCAGGGCAGGGAAACGATATCCATTTCCTCGAGCTGACGATTTACTTCCGGATTGTGAATGATTTCACCGATCAGAAAAATGCGATTGTCCGGAAAGACACGACGCGAGGCGTAAGCCAGATCGATCGCTCTCTCCACTCCGTAGCAGAAGCCGAATTGCTTGGCCAGGCGAACGGTGGTGTCTCCAATCGAAAGAATTCCACCACGGGCGCGGACTTTTTCAACAATCGAACTTTGGTAGTGCGTCGCGACTTCCGCCTGAACGCGCTCCATCACTTCGGGTGTACGAACGTTCACCCGTTTTTTCTTTTTCTCTGCTGTGGCCATGAAGCGCAGGCTGTAGAAGCCTAATAGTAAACGTTCGGGTCTGTGAAAACTGCGTCCGTTACCAAAACAGAAGGCGGTGAATCCGGATGATCAAAGTCGGTGGGGCGGGGGATGTTTTTTCCGACCGTCGCATCTTCCGGCTGGCTGTTAGCAACTAGAACCGGCGTTCCTACTTTCACAATATTGTAGAATTCTGCAGCGATCGACTTGTGCATCCGAAGGCAACCGTGAGTCCGTGGTTCAGGCCAAACCGCTCCGCCGTGGAATCCGCAGTCATGGGAAAAATAAACCCAGTAGGGCAGGGGATATCCCACATAACGATATCCGGATGGCATGTTGCTTCGCTTCCCGGGAACCACCTGATCCCCTTTTACGAAGAAACCGTAGCCACTTGAGCGTTTCTTGGCTTCTTTGCTTTGGACTTTGAAATTGCCGGTTGGCGTAGGGTTTTTCGCAGTGCCGATGGCGATGGAAGCAGCGAATTTTGTCTCGCCATTTTCAATGACATAGACAGCCCGATTACTCAGACTGACTTTGACAGTCGCGGCGGAGGGATTGCTTATTGTCCCGTTTCTCAGAGCCATACTGGTGGGCACTTCGACGGTGGATTTGCATCCATTTGAAGAAAGCAAAGCAACAGCAGCAAGGGTGATAGTAAAAAGTATTCGATTCATGTCGGTAAAATTGAATGTAAACGGCGCAAACTTACCACCAATCACGATTTACGTGGCCTTTTTATTGGGGTGGATAAAAAAAATGAAGTTTTTATCTCTTAATAGTTGACTAAAGTTAAATTTCAATTAAACTGAAGTCCAGTTACTTTCTCGGTAACTGTCTGTTTGTGTTTCGTGTTTCGGAGCCGCTCAGTTCTTAGGAACTGAGCGGTCTCTGTATTTCAGGGGTAGACGATTTCTGTCCCACACGACCCGACCGTATTAAGTCGAACTGCTAAGAGGGTTCAGTCGATTTCCTTGATCTTGGAAGTGGAGACAAAAAACGGCCCCGCCTTTCGACGGGACCGTTTTTGAATTCAGTTAAATAAGGGATTCGGGCTTATGCCTTTTTCTTCTTATTCTTCCCTTTGTTCTTTTTCGCAGGGGCTGCTTTAGCGGTATCCCATGGGAGTTTCCACTGTCCGGGAACGGGGAGCGTGTAGTTACCGTCACCATCGGGTTGAACGGGTGCCTTCCCATTGAAATCGAACTCGTCGGGACCGATCTTGAAATTGGAGGCAACCGCTTTGTCCCATTCCACCAGTTTTCCGCTGTAAGTCGCAAGGCGACCAAGAACGGAGGTGAAGGAGCTTTTCGCGCCGTAGTAAGCATTGTTGAGCGGAGTGTCTTCCTTAATGGCTGCGTGAAGCTCATTGTGCTCGGTTTGGTAAGGAGTTACTGGCGTGCGCGGTGCGCGGTATTGCCATTTCACTTCTTTTCCAGACAGATCGGTGATTCGGGTCTGATTTCCTTCAAGATAAAGGATCCCCTCTGAGCCGTGGATTTCCTCAGCAATCCGGTTGGTGCATCCGGGAAGGTGACGACACTGGCTGTCCATCACTGCATTGTTCTGTTCACCTCCATATTTGAAGTGAACGGAGTGGTGATCGTAAATCTCACCGACGGAGTGTGGTTCGCTTCCGGCACGTCCTCCGAACCCATAGGCGGACACGGGATTGCCACCGTTTTTGGAATCACCGCTGAAGAACCAGTTGATGACATCCAGGTTGTGAATGTGCTGCTCGGCGATGTGATCTCCGCAAAGCCAGTTGAAGTGATACCAGTTACGCATTTGGTACTCCATTTCTGTCCAGCCCGGCTGACGTGGGATGATCCAGGGGCGCTGGGTATTCCACCAGGCGGAGCCACTCACGACTTCACCGATCAGGCCTTCTGTGTGAACTTTCGCAAATGCCTGGCGGTAGGATTCCTCGTAGTGACGCTGCAAACCAACGACCACTTTGCGGCCCTGTTGATCCGCTTTTTTGGCGGACTCAATAATTTTGTTGAAACCCCAGGCATCAACACAAACAGGTTTTTCCATGAAAACGTGCTTGTTCTGCTGGATCGCATAATCAAAGTGGATCGGGCGAAAACCGGGAGGCGTCGCGATACAAACGAGGTCGACTTGATCGATCACTTGTTTGTAAGCTTCGAATCCCGCATACTGCCGGCTCGAAGGCACATCAAACTGTTTCATGATTCCGTCAGCTTCGAGCTGCTTTTGAATCACAGGGAGTCCTTTGCCGCGGGGGCCGGTTCCGTCAATTTTGTCCTGAAAGGCGTCCGCCACAGCCACGAGTGTCGCGCTGTCGCTTCCCTTGAGGTTCTGAACGATGGCTCCGGAGTTGCGTCCGCCGACACCGATCATGCCGACTTTCACCTGATCGCTCCCTGCGACTTGAGCGTAGGATTCGATGGGGAGAGCAGAAGCGGCTGCGGCAGTCGCGGCTGCTCCTGCAACAAACTTACGTCTGGTTGGTTGGGATTCGTTTTCCTGGGTAGTTTCTTTCATAAATAAATTTCTTCGTGTTTCACAGCATGACAAAATAGCGGGGTGGATGACAATCCTCTTTCGCACTTTCCTTTCTTGCTCACTTCGCCTTCGCCTTCTTAGGTTTTGGCTTGGGCTTGCGAGGAGGCTTGGGATCAAGGTTGGCATCCAGTTGCTCTTTCGACGGAGTCGGGGTGGACAGTCCCTCTGCGGGAATTTTAATTCCAGCAATCCAGCCAATCGCATTTACGGCGGCGGTGCGAAATGAATCGTTGGCCCAGTTGTCATGGTTGTGACAACCGGTGAAACCAAAACCGCGGCCGCCCTCAGGACGTTCGTAGACCCAGCAGAGATGTTGTTTTTCACCCTTAGCGACCATCTTTCTGACTTCGGGATTCCCCGAGTGATGTCCGTCGGGACGCGACATGGTTTCCGCAGGTGCCACTGCTGAAAGAATGGGAGTGACACCTTTCATGCCCTCGGCAAATCGCATGTTGAAATACCATTCATCTTCAATCGCAAAGGGTTTCACTCCATTGGCGACTGGATGGTCCGGAAAAGTCTTGTAGTCGGCAACCCAGTGAGGATTGACGGAGTAGTCGATTTCAAATGCCCCGCCGATGCTCTGGATGAGGGCGTCATTAGTTTCACCGGGAACCATTTCGACGGCATAATGGATCGCTCCGATCCCCACTTTCCTTTTGCGAAGGTCGGCCAAAGTCTTGAGATGAAAAAATGCGGGGTGACGTTGGCCGCCATCTGCAAACATCACCATCGCATCCGCATTCTGGAAGGCGGTGGGGTCCGAGGGCCATCCATTCTGATAGACGGTTGCCAAAATCTGCTCCCCGTGGTGCTTGTTCAACTGGCTGGCCAGCAAAAGTGAGCCTGCATTGTGTTCGTGAGTGCGTGCTGGGTGACTCGGCTTCCCGGCGACAAAGACAATTTTCTTCACATCTTTAAGCGGTAGACGCTTCAGGCGAATCTTGCGGAATGCGACTTTCATTGGCTGCCCGACATGAAGCTGAAACCCGAGAAGGCCGGCGCGGCGCCGTGTGTCGGTATCTTCATCGGTCACTTCCGACATCGTGTGTCCGTTGATTTTTTGAACGATGGTGAAGCCTTTGGCGATGATATGATACTCGTTCCAGTCGCCTTTTTTCACGTGGGAACCGAGCTCTTTTGGATCTCCGAGACTGCCTGTGATTTCCGGTTTACCGTCTTCGTTGATCACTGTTTTCTCTCCGCGTTTGGCGAGAACTCCGCGAAAGCCTTCTCCATAGTTGGTTCCAACCCAGTTCCCTCCGAAGTCGATATCGGCCTGATAGCCTCTCAAGCTGTTCGGGTTGCCGCCTTCGAAGCTGCGAATCTGAATTCCGGAATTTCCACTTTCGATTTTGAATTCCAGTTTTAACTCAAAGTCGTCGACTTCTCCATCTGCCCACTGTAGGAACTGATTATAAGTGATTGGCTTCTCCGCTGAAGTTTCGCCGACGATCATTCCATCGACAGCATGCCACAGCGAAGTGTCGCCCTTCCAGCCGTCGAGCGACTTGCCATCAAAGATGGAGGAAAAACCATCCTCTTGAGCCATGCTTGCAGAAATAGAGAGTAAAAGAAAGAAGGTGAAGGCAGTGATTAAGCGAATCATAGAGAATGAAATTTAGGTGGTGTTTTCTGTTTTGGCAAAAAAGATTCCCTACGCAAGAGCGAGGTTGGGATCAATATCGGCGTTTAAGGATGATGGAGGAAATCCGGCTTCCAATCTCATTGCTGCAGCATAGGCAATCATTGCGGCGTTGTCGGTCGAGTATCCGGTTCCCGCGAGTATTGCGGGGATACCGCAATCTTTGGATTTGTCCTCAACTGCCTGTCGCAGGCCTGAATTGCAGCTGACTCCTCCGCTGACAGTTACCAGATTAGCGTCGTATTTTTCCGCTGCGGAAAAAAGCTTCTCAACGAGGACCTCGACGACGGCCGCCTGAAAGCTCGCACAAATGTCATCAATGGTAGACTCGGGAATCGGAGAGGGCAGTTTTCCGAGCAGGTAGTAGGCGGATGTCTTAAGCCCGCTGAAGCTGAAGTCATAGTCCCCGCTATCCATCATGCTGCGCGGAAAATCATAGAAACCCGGATCTCCGGATTGACTGCGCTTGTCGATCTCGGGGCCGCCAGGGTAGGGGAGATCGAGCATTTTCCCTACTTTGTCGAAAGCCTCTCCGGCTGCGTCGTCTTTCGTAGTACCCAGCAATTGATATTCGCCGACATCTTTCACGAGAATTAATAAGGTGTGTCCGCCGCTGACAATCAGAGAAACATTTTGCCTGACGCCATGGGGCGAGCCGATGAAAGGCGATAGCAAATGCCCTTCCATATGATTGATGCTGACAAAAGGTTTCCCCAGACCAAGAGCAATCGCCTTGGCGGTGGTGTCACCGACGAGTAAAGAGCTTGCCAACCCCGGGCCTGAAGTTGCTGCTACAGCCAAAATCTGTTCAATGGAGACTCCGGCTTTATCAAGGGTCTTCTGAATCAGCGGACGCAGGTCCAGGTTATGATTCCGGGAAGCGAGTTCCGGCACGACACCTCCATAGGGAGCATGCAATTCAATCTGCGATGCGACCTCGGAAACGACAATTTGACCGTTTCTCTCGCAAACAGCGACCGCTGTTTCGTCACACGAAGTTTCAATTGCGAGGAGAAAGCCGGGCATAAACGTCAACGGAACCAATTCGAAGCAGGACACTCACTCCCTCATTCGGCCCCGGAGGGTTTTGGCTTTTCCGGAGTTTCGCTCTTCTTTGCTTCTCCGGCCTTTTTCTCTGCTTCAACTTTCGCAGGGGTTTTTTCGGCAGAAACAACGTCTCCTGAATCTCCCTTCAAATCGGAGTATACGAGGGCTCCCTTCATTGCGTCAACAGCTCTCGTTAGTTGAGGGTCTTGAAAGTTTTCGACCCTCTTTCGCTGGTCTGGAGCCATCGTATCGCGAGTGAACCAGTCGGCGAGGCCTTTTTCCTGAGTAGGAGTTAAGGGTGCAACTATATTGGGGATGACTCCGTTTTCATGAATTGTGCGATGGCTTGGGGTGTAATATTTCGCAGTGGTCATACGAATCGCCTTTCCTTTCCCGATTGGGAGGATCGACTGGACAGATCCCTTTCCAAAAGTGGTCTCTCCGACAACGATGCATCGTTTCAAATCCTGTAGCGCTCCGGATACCACTTCCGATCCACTGGCGGAGGAGTGATTAACGAGTATGGCGAGGGGGTAATCCCGGTTGCGGCGCTTTTTCTGCGCCTTTGTGCGATACACCTTGATTTGTCCCGAGCCGGGCTTCCCTTCGGTGGTCAGCACCACGGTTCCCGCTTTGACGAAGATACCGCAAACATCAATCGCGCTGTCGAGAAGACCCCCGGGGTTGTTTCTCAGATCGAGGACAAAGGCATCGATACCCTCCTGTTCAAGCTTGTCGAGACCGTTGGCCAGTTCCTCCGCTGTGGGTTCACTGAACTGCAAAATTCTTGCGTATCCCATTTTGTAGGGCGCGGTGATGCTTTGATCCAGAACCATGATGTCCTTTACGGATGCCTGCTTGATGACTTCCCGGACCATTTCAAAGTCGAGGAGCTTCTGAGTGGCCGGTCGTCTGATCGTCAGTTTCAAGGCCTCTCCCGGCTTACCCCGTAGAAGGCCCACTGCTTCGGACATTCCTACATCCTCAGTGAGTTGATTGTTAATTTTCAGGATCTGATCACCAGGTAAAACGCCAGCCCGGGCGGCAGGGCCGTCTTCTCTGGCGGTAACGATCGTTAAGACATCATTCTTGGTGGAAATCGTAACTCCAATTCCTTCATAGGTGCTGTCCGTATTCCTGCGCAATTGCTCGAATACCTTTGGCTGCATGAATTGGCAGTGAGGATCCAGATCGGCAAGCATGCCTTCCAGAGCGCTGTTAATCAGTTTTTCGTAGGATGCCTTGTCGGGATCCACATAGCCCTGACGGATTGTTTCGAGGACTTCTGTAAAAAGCTCGATTTGAGAAAACCCCGAATCATCAGGTTCCGGTTCAATTGCCGGTGCGGCTTCTTTTTCGGCGACATCTTTCCCCTTTTCCTTCTCCTGAGCAAAGCATGGGAAAAAGAAGAGAGAAAAAGCCAGGAGCAGAGAGATGGAGAGACGGGATGTCTTCATATGGCAGGGAACTTCCGCGATCCTGCTGTGAATTCAAGAGCAGGATAATACCCGCTTACTCTTCTTCAGGAGGGGCCGACTAAGCCCAACCAAATTACAATGACGTAGATCGCCTTCGATAACAAGTGAAGCCACTGGTCGGTTTGGAAGGAGGTTCTATTTTCGCATTTGATCACATCAATGATGAAGTGCACGACGAATTCGATCAGTCCGAGCAGTGCACTGCCAGTAATCAACCAAACAAAGCCTGCGTGAATCAGACAGTGTGCTGACATCAGGTAGACCCATAGATCTGTCTCTTATACACATCTCCGAGCCCACGAGACCGAGGCTGATCTC
>CAJXQE010000232.1 GCA_913058215.1 uncultured Verrucomicrobiales bacterium | reverse complement strand
CGAGATCAGCCTCGGTCTCGTGGGCTCGGAGATGTGTATAAGAGACAGGGTGTAGTGAGCATGGCCGTTGATGGACACCAGTTCGATATCGACGGGAACTTTGAAGGTGTCTTCGACCTTGTAGTCCGATTCTCCGGCTGGAATATCAATACCGGCGGCGCGTCCGAATCCCGGAGGGACCTGGATCTCTTTCAGATTACGGGAAGGGGCTTTGTCAGTGAAAAAGAAGCCGACGGTGGTTTGTTCCTTTTCTGTCTTTCCCGTGGGATGAAAGTGAGTCGACAGGACAAAATCAGAACCTTTGGGAAGGGGGCGGGCGAGATCTCCGGGCAACATTCGGGAACTGACACCGGGGACGTATCCTCCGAGTGAACCGCTTTTTCGGAAACCCATCCCGTTGAAGCCGGGCCTGCCGTCTTTTCCATCGAGTGAGCGGGCAGTTCCGCTGTCGTCAAGAAAGTAGAGCGAATGATGGACGACCGCCCGTGCTGAAGGGCGCAGTTCGATCGCCTTGACCCATTTGTCTTCGGGAAGATCCAGAGGCAGAACGAAATTTCGATAAATGTCAGGTCCGTCGGCCGGAACTTCGAAAGCGTTTTCCATCGTAACCACGAGATCGGGTTCGCCCAGCTGCCATCCCTCGGTGAATTCAGGGAGGGAAGGGGCCTTTTCCGGATCGCCTTCCGCTTTTCCCTGTTCGACCCAATTGGTGAACAGGGTGATCTCTTCCGAAGTAAGTTTCCTCACATCGACAAATTTGAAGTGTTCCGTTGAGGCATGCCAGGGCGGCATGTAGCTGTCGCCAATGACCCGTGAAATAGTGGTCGCCTTCTTCGAAACTTCGTTAAAGGAGATCAACTGGAACGGAGCGCTCTCGCCCTTCCGGTGGCATGAGGAACAATTCTGGTGAATGAGCGGAGCGATGTGCTCGTTGAAGGTGACTGCGGTCTCGTTCGCGGATGCGGAAACGGCAAAAAGAGAAAGTGAAAGTAGAGAAAGCGGAAATTTCATGATGCTTGAACTACAGGGAAAGACGGGAAAATCTCTCTCCGGTTACAATCCGGAGTTATTCCAAGAGTTTCCTGTCAGGATTTTCTCAAGAACCGGAGACTGTGATCGGCTCAGTGATTCGATGGAGTCCGGTGGAAATTCCCAGGTGATGATGGGCAAATTCCTTTCACTGCACCAGCTTCCCATCGATCCCGGGGTGGGATAGCCAACATCTGGAACCAGGGGAAGGTCCGTTTCTTTCGCGATCCATTGGCCGGCCTTGCTGTTTTCGGGATCATCAATGCAAGCGAGGGGGCCGTGCAGGGCGATGATCATTTTCGGTGAGGCGTGTTCGATGAGTTTCACCAGTGCCTGAGTTTCCATTTCCGATCCGGCAAATACTCCGGTGCCGATGGAGATTTCCTCAGGCTCATCGGCAAACCAGCGACAGCCAGTAGGTTCTGCCTGCCAGTTTGCGGCTGGGAAGTTCCGATTAAGATCCACTCCGTTTGCGTTGCCGCGAGTGCCCAGTTGAATGCCGTCCGGATTGGCGCAGAGAACGGCTCCAATTTTTGGAGAAAGATTTTCGGGTTCCAGAGATCGGAAAGCACGTGAGAGCGTGACTCCAGTCTCGGGTTCCTCTCCGTGGATGGATGCTATGATCAGTAGCTCACAATCTTCACGTGGGGAAATCCACTTCAGCGGAATCCCATTCTCAGACTTCCCGTATTCCTCGAGTGGGATTCCAAGATTTGTCCTGTGTGACATCGTGCCCCTCAGATCCGGTCCAGAATTGATGAGATCCGATTTTCAAGATCATCAGAAGCTGCGCGTGTTCTTAGTTCCTTTTTGCTCGTATCGATGAGCACGCCATCAGCACGAGTCCAGATGACTTCGCGATCTTTCCCCACTGTGATTTTGTCGATCTTTGGTCCGATAGGAACGGAAAAACGGAACCTTTTCTCTCCGCCATCTCTCAACATCGCCTGAGTCATGGTGACCTCCATGGATCGGCCCCGTCTTCTTACCTTGGCTTTGTTGAGCGTATTCAGAGCGCTGAATAAGGCTCCTGACGCAGCGAGCGTGTCTCCCTGTACTGTGATTTGATCAAAAACCAGCTGCTGGGACGTCACGGGCTGAATTCCCATGGCACTCTTCGTGACAGAAGAAGTGCCGCATCCGCTCAAGAGAACGGAAGCAATGAGGAAAAAAGAAAAGGGGATAATCTTCATTTTCTAAAAGTAGTCGGGTGATTCGCCTGGTTTCCATTTAATATTACACCCGGTGCTGGGATACCAGGGCTCCGCGGAAACTTCAGAGTCGAGAGCGAGTTCGGTCGCTTTTCTGAGATCATCCCCGGAAATTTTGCCTCCACGGCCTGGGCGCGTGTCGTCAAATTGACCGGCATAGGTCAGTTCGTTATTTACGTCAAAAACGTAAAAATCCGGAGTGCAGGCCGCTGCATAGGCCTTTGCTATATTTTGCGATTCATCGTAAAGGTAGGGGAAGTCCCAGTTGTTGGCTGCCGCGAATTCGACCATTTTTTGTGGGGAATCCTGAGGATAATTGGCAACGTCATTGGCGCTGATAGCGACTACCTGGACCTCTTTTTCCGCAAACTCCTGCGCAAACTCTCCAAATTCCTTTGCCAGATGAACGACAAAGGGACAGTGATTGCAGACAAACGCGACTACGAGAGCTTTCTTGCCCTCTGAAAGGGATTCGAGGTTATGAATGTTGCCCTTGCCGTCGGGCAGGGAAAAGTCCGGAGCAGGCTGCCGGGGTTTCAATTGAAAGGTGGAGGGAACTTCGGCCATGGGATCGGTAAATATTAAGGAAATGCTTAAGAAATGTGAATCTTTCTTCAGCGAGTTGACAATCTAAACAAAAGAGCCTAGATGTCCCGCTCTTTTTTAAATCCGAATTTTAGGTTAAGAACATGGCAACTGTAGAAGTAATTTTGCGCGAAAAAATCGACAACCTCGGCTCCGAGGCTGATGTCGTTAAAGTTAAGCGTGGTTTCGCTAGAAATTTCCTGTTGCCGCAGGGAAAAGCTTACGAAGCGACGAAAGGTAATCTCCGTAATATCGAGCGCCTCAAGGAGGTTCGTGCCCGACGTGAAGCGGAAGAAATCATCGAGGCGCAGAACAGCGCTACTCGTCTCAAGAAACTTCGTCTTACTTTGGAGCTTTCCATTGGGCAGGGCGGCAAAGCTTTCGGTTCTATCACCACTGGTGATATTGCTGCAGCGATCAACGAGAAGAGCAAGGTGCAAGTCGACCGTCATCAACTTCAGCTCGACGCTCCGATCAAAACTCTCGGCAGCTACGATATTCCAGTGAAAATTCATGCGGAAGTTCCTGCTACGGTCACCGTTCGTGTCGTTGCAGAGAAAGACGAATCGACTGAAGAGTCGGATCGCTGATTCATTCATCGAAAGAAGTGATCTTGTATTGAATCACTTTGCTAATTTCAAGGCGGTCGGCTTTATTGCGGACCGCCTTTTTTGTGTTCCGACACAATTGCCAGTCTCCTTTTTCAGGAGGTCAATCCCGCCAATACCTGCCTGCCATGCCAGATCCGAATCGATATCCACCTGATGATCCTGCAAATTATCATCCGCAGGGAGACGGGGGGAGGGGCGACTCTTTGAAGTCTGGACCGGGTAAATACAAAAAAGGGGATAAGAAGGGAGGGAAGCCGGGAATCAAACCAGGTAGTCCTGAGGATTCTCTTAGATCTATGCCGGTGAATGCGGATGCAGAGCGAGCGGCTCTCAGCTGTATGCTTCTCGATCCGAACGATATCATCCCCAAGGCCCTGGAGAAGATGAACCCGGACTTCTTTTACGTCCCGGCACACAAGGAAATCTTCAAAACATTGCTTCATCTCTATAAGACCCGACCCGAGGGGAAACTGGACATGGTGGTTCTCACTACGGAACTTCGCGACACTGAAAAGCTGGATGCGGTAGGCGGTCCGAAAATGCTGGCTGATTTGGTGGATGATGTTCCGACGACCGCTTTGTTTGAAGACTACGCGGGATTTCTGAAGGAGAAATTCGTCCTTCGGCGGGTGATTCAAGACTGCACGAACTGTGTGACCGAGGCCTACGACAATCCCGAGAGCGCCGCGAATTTCCTCGATAGCGTGGAAAAAAAGATGCTCATGATTCGGGATGAGACCGAACAGGAAAAGGGAATTGTGGAGATGAAGTCCCACGTTTTCAAAGTCATCCAGAGTATCGAGGACATGTACAACGGGGACGGAGACGGGGGAGGACTCAAAACTGGCTTCCACGACCTCGATGAAATGACCAATGGCTTCCACGGCGGAGAGATGATCGTGATGGCTGCCCGTCCGTCGATGGGAAAAACTTCGTTCGCGATGAACATCGTCGAGAATATCGCAATCCGACCTGACAATCCGATTCCGGTGGCTGTTTTCAGTCTGGAGATGAGCTGCGAATCACTAGTGCAGCGGATTCTTTGTTCCCGTTCGAGAATTCAAATGCAAAAACTGCGTGGTGGTTTTCTGGCAAAATCCGATTTCCCAAAATTGATGGGAGTTGCCGGTCAATTGGCTGAGGCTCCAATCTGGATTGATGACACCCCTGCTTTGTCGATCAATGAATTGCAGGCAAAAGCTCGTCGCCTCAAACAGCAGCACGATATCAGATTGATCGTGATTGACTACCTTCAGCTTCTCAAGGCACCGGACACCGCCGCGCGTGACGGACGGGAAAAGGAGGTCGCCGAAATTTCCGGAGGGATTAAAGGGATCGCCAAGGAACTTGATATTCCAATCATCGTGTTGGCGCAGTTGAATCGCCAGCCTGACGCCAGGGGTGGTAAGCCGAAAATGAGTGATCTTCGTGAGTCCGGATCGATCGAGCAGGATGCCGATCTGGTTGGGCTCTTGATGCGTCCCGAGGTTTATGCCGACGATGCCGACGAGCGCGAGGAAATGGTGGGGGAAGCGGAATTTATTATCGCCAAACAGCGTAATGGTCCGACCGGCGAGGTTCCACTAACCTTCCACAAAGAGTACATGCGTTTCGACAACCGTGCCAAGCAGCAGGAATGACCCTGGCGCCTGCGGACTTTAAATTAGGAATTGGTTTTTGAAATGGGGAACGATCAGTTGAGTCTGGCTCGGCTGAATTCGTTTTTCCAAGATCGTGAAAATTCCACGCTTGCGCTGAATTCGAATCCCCCTCAACATCGCCGCGATGAGAAAAATCAAACCGTGGGTGTGGATTCTGATAGCAATGGTGGTTGCGCTGATTGTTGGCGGCATCATCAACAAAACGTGCGTCGTTTCGGATAAAGGGGCGGACCTGGAGTTCAATCAAACCGGCACGACCCTGGTCAGTATTTTTGACTACATCGGGACGCTCTTCATGAATCTCCTGAAAATGGTGATCGTGCCCCTGGTATTTTCCTCCATTGTCGTGGGAATCGCCGGACTGGGGAAAACGGATGGCTTCGCAAGGCTGGGAGTGAAGACTGTCGCCTATTACGCGATGACCAGTCTGATCGCTATCCTGATCGGTCTGACTCTGGTAAATCTCATTCAGCCAGGCCTTGTGGATGGAAAGCCCAACGAGGCGATTAAGAGCCAGATCGAAAGCAAAGAGGCGGAGTACTCTGGCAAAGTGAGCGCCAAAATCGGCGATACCAGTAAAGATATGGGCGCTGTTCGTGATTTGTTCCTGCGTATGGTTCCCCAGAATGTGTTCGAGGCTTTCGGGGCCAACAACAAAATGCTTTCGTTGATCTTTGTCGCCCTGCTCACAGGCATCGGCATGATCTTTATCAGCGGTTCAGGAAGAGGCGCTTTGCTTGGCTTCTTCGAGGGGGTGAATGAACTGGCAATGCTCATTACCAATTGGGTGATGTTTTTGGCTCCTATCGGTGTCTTTGGACTCGTCGCCGAAACGGTATCTCAAACTGGATTTCCTATTATTCAGCTTCTGGCGAAATACTTCGGAGTCGTTCTTGCAGCGCTTTTGATTCATTTGCTGGTCGTCATGCCACTGATCCTATTCTTTATTGCAAAGGTAAATCCGTGGAGGCATTTCTGGGCGATGCGAAATGCTTTGCTCACTGCATTTTCCACGTCCTCAAGTTCCGCGACGCTTCCTATCACAATGCGTGCCCTCCGCGAGAAAGCCGGAGCGTCAAAGCGGGTCACCAGTTTTGTGCTTCCGCTCGGTGCGACGGTGAACATGGACGGCACTGCTCTCTATGAATGTGTCGCTGTGATGTTTGTCGCCCAGGTTCTCGGGTTCGATATGTCCTTCGGTGTGCAATTCACGGTTGTGACATTGGCATTGCTCACCAGCATCGGCGTTGCGGGCGTTCCGTCTGCAAGTCTCGTTGCGATAACCATTATCGTTTACAACGTTGGAATACCGGGAGCAGAAGCTGTCATCGGCCTTTTATTGGCGGTGGATCGACCACTCGATATGACGCGAACAGCAGTGAACGTGTTCAGTGATTCCTGTGGCGGAATCGTTATCGCCAAGTCTGAAGGCGAAGACGTTCTCAGTATAAAGCGGAACGAGGCGCCGTAGAGGGGCTTGGCAGGGCCTCAGGAAATCTGATCCAGAGCGCCCCAGACGTTGCGCCCATCGTCATCGTCTTCGCCCTCGTCGTCAGAAGATTCGTCCCGAGTTTCCTCGAGTAGATGAGCCTTGGGGCACACGTGTCCTTCGGCAAAGTCATCACAGCGCGGGGAAGAGGGTAGGCCCATCAGGATGTCTTCCCGGATTTCAATCGTAGGATCAAAGCTGATTTGACCTTCTTCCGTATCCAGATTCGATGTCCAGTTGGGAAAATTAGCTTCGAAGTCAAAATACTCCAGGCAGGTTCCGCATTGCAATTGAAATGGCCCTCCCAGAGAACCTGTCAAGCTGACGCCATCTTCGAAAGAGTAAATATCGATCGAATAATGAACCGGCCCTGCCGGGCGGATAGAATCTTTTGGATCGAGTCCGAAAATGGTGTCAGGCAATTCACCTTTAAGATGAAGTCCTTCTGTGGGGATGTCTTCGATGAAAATTTCCATGTTCTTTCCTAGTTTGAAGAATGTCGTTGAGATCGGTTCGGTTAACAACGGGTTTTCGTGGGAATCGGAAGTTGCGACTTATTCAAAAATCTCGTATAGCCCTGCCATATGAGTCGTTACGCAATTGGACTGGACTATGGGACCAACTCCTGCCGCTCTCTGCTGGTGGATTTGGATACTGGTGAAGAACTGGGATCGGTGGTATTTCCTTATCCCTCGGGAGAAATGGGAATCCTCACTGACGCTGCTGATCCGAATATCGCGAGGCAGAATCCGCAGGATTATCTCGATGGGATGGTCACCATTATTACCGGCGCAATTTCGGAAGCGAAAGCGAATCGTTCCGGTTTTGATGCGAACGAGGTGATCGGAATCGGGATCGACACAACGGGAAGCACGATCATTCCAGTCAATGAAGAGGGAACGCCGCTCGCTTTGACTCCTGAATTTTCCGACAATATCAATGCCAAGGTGTGGCTGTGGAAAGATCACACGGCCCATGCCGAGGCGGGAAGTATTACGGAAAAGGCTTCGGAGATTCGTCCGCAATATCTCGCCAAATGTGGAGGCACCTATTCGAGTGAGTGGTGGTGGAGTAAGATCTGGCGATGCCTCAACATCGATAAAGCGGTTTTCGATGCCGCTTTTTCCTGGGTGGAGCACTGCGACTGGCTGCCTGCCGTGTTGACTGGAAATGAGAAACCGTCGGATGTGAAGCGAAGTATTTGTTCAGCCGGCCACAAAGCAATGTTCTGCGATGAGTGGGGCGGTCTACCGGACAAAGAATTTCTGAGTGCTCTGGATCCGGATCTAGCTGCGCTGAGGGATCGCCTTTTCGATGAAGCTCATCCCTCGGATGTAAAAGCAGGTGAACTTACTGCGGAGTGGGCCGAAAAGTTGGGTCTTCAGGCAGGAATCGCAGTGGCGGTCGGGGCTTTTGATGCCCATATGGGCGCAGTCGGATCGGGAGTGAAAGAGGGGACCCTCGTGAAAATTCTGGGAACCAGCACCTGTGATATTACGGTTTCCCCCGGGGACAAAGACCTCGCTGATATTCCCGGTGTCTGTGGAATTGTCGATGGATCTGTTCTTCCCGGAGCGTATGGCATTGAGGCCGGGCAGTCTGCTGTGGGAGATATTTTTCTTTGGTATGTCAACAATCTGGTCCCCGATTCCTACGGGGAAACTCAGGATCAGAAGTTCATCAATATGGAGAGCGAGCTGTCGGCTCTTTCGCCGGGTGAGACTGGCCTGATGGCACTCGATTGGAACAACGGGAACCGGACAATTCTGACTGACGTGCGCCTTTCAGGGATGATTCTCGGCCAGACTCTTCACACCAAAGCTCATGAGATTTATAGGGCTCTGATCGAAGCCACCGCTTTTGGAGCTCTGACGATTATCAATCGAATGGAGGAATACGGAGTCGCGATTAAGGAAGTGGTGAACACCGGCGGGCTTGCCGTGAAAAATGCGACTCTGATGCAAATATACGCAGACATTCTGGGGCGACCTTTGAAAGTTGCCGCCAGCGATCAAACCTGTGCGCTTGGCGCTGCGATCTTCGGCGCTACAGCCAGTGGCGAGTTCAGTATCGAAGACGTGCAGGAGAAATGCTGCCGAATGCGTGAGGTGGAGTATACGCCGATTGAAGAGAATCAAAAGATCTACGCCGAGCTGTACGAAGTCTACCTTCAGCTCCACGATGGATTTGGAACTTCCGATTGGAATGGCTCAATGAGCAATGTGATGAAAGAACTCATCAACATTCGCGAAAGACAAAGAAAAGGCTGAGTTCCGGAAATCCGCGAGGGCGGCAAATGCTGAACCCTTTGCGATGCCTGTCGCTTAGGCAATGATCGTTCTTCAGTAGTTCAAATTTCTCCATCCCTCCTGCCTCAGTGCCTTCAGCATTATCCGTGGACACGAGTGTTTCATGGACTCTGGAACTCTTGGCACGGCCCGTTCTTCATCCTCATTTCGAAACGCTCAGCTACCTCGCAAGTGGTATGCTCCAGCAATCTCCTGTCTGCCCGAGTCCCTTGACTGAAGGGAGATTCGGCGCTTTGATGAAGCTTACGAGCGACTCAATATCGAAATGAGATATCGATTTCACAGTGCACTATTGAACCCGTTCTTCAGAAACCTTACTTAGCCAATGGACCCTGAAGTAATCCCCTTGATCTTTATCGGATTCATCATTCTTGCGGGTGTGCTTCGTATCATCGCTGGATCGTTTGATGGGGAGCGAGTCGAGGAATACATTCGCGACAGGGGATGCGAGCTCATCGACAAGAGTTGGGATCCGTTTGGCCCGGGATGGTTCGGAGAGAAGAACTCAAGAATTTACGAGATCGTTTATCGGGACCGGGATGGGAAAGTGCACCGGGCACATGTAAAGACCTCTATGTTGAGCGGAGTCTATCTAACCAATGATCAAATTGTAGAGGACAAAGCCGATTTGTCTGTTGAAGAAGAGAAGGCCGCCCTTCGGAAGCGTTTGGCGGAACTCGAACAAGAAGGATAGGATTTCCCCGGGGGCGTTCTATAGATTTGGACAGCAGCCGATATATGAGGAGCCTTCACACACTTGCGCAAAATTGGGGACGGACGGATATCACCGTCCCCCATTGAATGGGCTTGACGGGTTCTGAGGAGAAGAAGTAAAACTTCTCTTTGCGATGCAGCGAAACCAAAGCTGAGACTTTGTATCGCTGGTCTTGACTGTTAGGCTAAAAAAATATGGAAAAATTACAGCTCTCAATGTTGCTACTTGCGTTACAAGCAGTATCGGCGTTTGGCGACACTATCCAGGTTCAGCATTTCACATTTGCTGATGCAGAGGACGATCTCGAAGAGATTAGAACTCTCATTGAGGCGGGCACACTGAAGGATCCCAACAAGTTGGCCTTACCCGTAGATGCAGATGGTTTGTTCACTTACGTTGGCACCAAGAAGTTCGAATTTCCTGCAGAATATGAAGACGACGGAACTCCCAACCGGTGGGAAACGAGGGATTTAGGTGTGCAGACGAGCGGCACAATCACCAAAGAGGGAGCTACATTCACAGTTGAACTTGAATACTTATCCACTCAAAAGCTATCGGACAAGATTTTCAGAACGAGTAAAGGGTCCGCCGTTGTCATGCCGGTAATTAAAGTCGCCAGAACTAACTCAAGCGCTGACTTCGAATACGGAAAATGGAAGCTGTTGAGTATTGCGGGAACTAAAGAGATACTTGCCGTGAAAGTGAGAAGGGACCCCTGACTTGTCTAACAAGTCGTCGCAGATCAACACACCTTCTGCCGCGAGTAGAAAATCCAATGAACTTCAACCTCAAACCCTGATTTCGGAGCGCTCTCTCGGCAGTGCGTGACTGGACTCAAACCTTGGGTTTAAAAATGAAAGCCATCTTCACTCTTGTTCTAATAACTTTCGCGACACTCCTTTCAATGGCAGAGGAGCCAGGAAGCCCAATTTACCCGAAGGAATATCCGAGCAAAAGTTTCTCTTCCTTCATTGCGAAGTATGGAGAGCCCTCCTCAAAGCAATTCGGGACTGGCGCACAGCCACGACAGGTCATCCGCTTTTCTACGAACCCTATGAGTGGACCAACAATAATTGATCCCACTCTGCCACCTAACTTCGCGGATTCCGACGAAGTAATGTACTGCTTTTGGCCGTCAGCCCGACACGAGGATGAGTGCGTTTGGTTTCGTCGGTTTAACGGCGAATGGGTGAGCTTCTGGAATTCACCTCAGAGCAATCGGATCTTTTGTGGTACTTCTGCGAGTTTCTAAAGTTCCCTAAAGGGCACCGAACTAGCCGACGCTGGCAAGCCTGATCCCGCCCCGATATGATTGACTTTTCTGATTCAAATTTCTAATCTGTTTTAAAGAGACCGCTCCCGGATCGGGGCACCAGGTCTCAAACGTTCGGCTAAGAAATCCTCATCACATGCAACACGATGAACACCACAAAATTCACCGTTCGGGTTGGTTGCGAGCAGCCGTTCTTGGCGCGAATGACGGAATCGTCTCCACGGCAAGTTTGATTGTCGGAGTCGCTGCGGCTGAGGCGAGTCGCGGCAGCATTATGTTAGCTGGCACGGCCGGTTTAGTCGCCGGTGCGATGTCCATGGCTGCTGGCGAATACGTTTCTGTGAAGTCCCAAGAGGACACGGAAGCGGCCGATCTCAAGATGGAGGCTGACGCCCTTGAGAATGACTACGAGGGAGAACTGAACGAGCTAGCTGACATCTACCGCGGGCGTGGCTTGGATCAGAAACTCGCCACAGAGGTGGCACGCCAATTGATGGAGCACGACGCGCTCGGCGCTCACGCACGGGACGAGATCGGAATCACCGCAGAATTGAGCGCTCGTCCCTTTCAGGCAGCTTTCACTTCTGCCGGAATGTTCGCCGCGGGCGCAGCGATCCCGGTCGTTCTTGCATCGGTTGCACCGCTCACCTCCATTCTTTGGCTCATCCCTTTGATCGCGATCGTGATGCTCGGAGTATTGGGTGCGCTTGCCGCCGCGACCGGAGGAGCCTCACCATTAATAGGGGCGTCGAGGGTCTGCTTTTGGGGTTCGCTCGCTATGGGACTTACCGCTCTGGTTGGAAGGCTTTTTGGTGTATCCGTATGACTATGAACAGAGCAAGCTAGACAAGTCGGCGCTGACCTACCCGCTACCGCCCCGAGTCGAATGACACTCTTTAATCCCACACACAACCCTGTTTGCGACTTCCGCCCTCGGATCGGATCGGCATGTCTCTGACGTTCGACAGAAGAATGATCTTATGAGGACCAAGAAACTTTTCCTGCTTACCACCAAAAGGGACTTGTTCAGGCGTAGCGCAGTGCGAATTGGCTTTTGCGTATTGCCGTACTTGCTGTTCGCGTGGCTGTGGTCGGTCTGGCGAGACCATCGGTTTTTTCATGGAGTGTGGTTCTTGTGGTGTGTCGTGCTTATCCCTGGATTCGGCTTCGCTTTGGATTATTGGCGGCTCAAACAAACCCAAAATGGGCGAAACGAAGTCGTCGAACAAGGCGCGGATGATCAACTGCCTGCCCGCGCTGAGTCGAAAGCCGAATGAACATTCAAACCCAAACCTCGAAGTCGGAGGGTGCTGTCGGAAGGCCTGTCTCTTATACACATCTGACGCTGCCGACGAAGAGGATAGTGGAGATC
>CAJXQE010000231.1 GCA_913058215.1 uncultured Verrucomicrobiales bacterium | reverse complement strand
CCTCTTCGTCGGCAGCGTCAGATGTGTATAAGAGACAGGTGCAGTGAACTCCACAGATTACGGGGATTTCTTTGACGACCGGCAACACTTCATATTCACCGATTTCCATTGCGACGGCATTGGCATCGCCATACCCCATCATGCCGGCGATCGATCCATGCCCCATCATCCGGTAGCGGCCGGAGTTGTAAATGATGATCAGGTCGGCTCCACCCTTCTCGATAAACTTCGCGCTGATCCCTGTTCCGGCTCCTGCAGCGATAATAGGCTCGCCTTTCGATAGCGTATCGCGGAGGCGTTCAATGACTTCTTCTCGAGTGTATGGGTTTCCCACCCCTGTCCATGGATTCGGCATGAGCCAATAGAAACGGAGAGTAGCAATTTGTGCAATCAATTCCGCATCGGAGTAACACACTACCAACTATCGAAAATCCACATTGATGGTAGAAGGCCGGATCCGTCCAGCCCTGCCCCACATTGCGGATAGACTATTTGTCATCTGCGCCGGGAGTATCACCCCGCCTGACCGCTTTTCTTACCGCCTTCAGATCTATCGCTTCAGCTGTTCCGTTTTCCCCCTCAACAGCAGTCGCCATAAACATTGAATTTAGAATCGCCTCTTCGGTCGCATCCATTGTTGCCTCGAAGACGGGCGTAATGTGGTCATTGCCAAGCAGGGCGGGAATCTCAATCAGGTCCTTTGCTCGATAGGGAATTCTGTAAGCAGTCGAAAAAACGATGACATAATCTCCCGAACCATTGCTCATCGACGATCCCGTCCGTGCCATTCCGTGGAGTGCTCTTTTCCCGATTCTTTCCAGGTTCCGAAAAGAAAGTGGTGCATCGGTCGCCACCACGATCATACAGGACCCGTCCCCGTTTGGCTGATTGAGCGAAGCGAGCTTTGCCCCCGGACTGTTACCGAAAGGATTCCCATCAATTCGAAGGTCACCGCCAAAGTTAGTCTGCACAAGAACACCAAGGGTGTAATTCTTTCCCGCCACGCTCTTAACAATGCGCGAAGAAGTTCCGATACCCCCCTTAAAGCCAAAGCACTGCGTCCCCGCCCCTGCTCCAAGGGACCCTTCGGAAACCACGCCGGATTCTGCGGAATTGATCGCGCTTAAAACATGCTCTTCAGTGATGTGCATTCCCCGAATATCATTCAATCGACCGTCGTTGGTTTCCCCGACAACTCCGTTCACCGAACGAACTTTATCATTCTTCGACAGGGTAGACCGCACCAGAGATTCCATCACGGAGGCAACACTCAGAGTGTTCGTCAAAGCGATAGGGGTTTCAATGTTTCCCAACTCATTCACCTGAGTGGAACCAGCCAACTTCCCAAATCCGTTTCCCACAATAATTGCGGCAGGAACTTTCTCCTGAAAAAGATTCCCTTCGTGTGGCAGGATCACCGTCACTCCTGTGTGAACATCTTTTCCTTTATGGAGAGTAGCGTGGCCGACTTTAACACCCGGCACATCGGTAATCGCATTCCATTTTCCCGTCTCCATCTTGCCGACCTGAATTCCCAGATCCCGTGCCCGGACACGGGTTTGTTCTTTGGGAGGGTCTTGTGAAAGACCAAATGGGACCATGACCGAAATCAGAACCCAAATATATAAGAGAGGGCTGACAGAAGAAGCTCGTAGTGATCCAGATTCCATTTTCATCATTGGGAGAAATATTGAGGATGTTTATGCGCCGGGCTCATTTCGAAGAAATTGAACGAAACCCCATTCACACGCATCCTACCATGAGCCTAAAGCAGATTCAAAAATTCGGTCGCGAAGTTCTGCTCCCCCGACCGCGTTGGTCAAAATTACGATTCCCCGTTTTTCATCTGGATCAAACCAGGCGCCGCATCGAAATCCTGAGTTACTGCCTGTGTGAGAATATCCCCCCTGGTTCTCCGGCCTGATCACCCAGCTCAGAGCGAAGTTTTTTTCATCTCCTGATTCCGAATGAGATTGAAGCATCAGTCCAATCGTCTTTTCCGACAGAGAATGAGGCTCCGCTCGATCCGGTCTCATCATTTCAATGAGAAACTGCGCATAGTCGGTCGCGGTGGTGAACATGGAATAGGCGGAGTTTCCGCTTAGATATCGGGAAGTGGACCGCCGCATGGAGCCATCCTTATTGTGAGCCGCCGCGATCTCGGCGGACTCATCCCAAATGTATCGACTCTGTTTCAGCCCTATCGGATCCAGAATTCGCAGCCGGGTAAATTGATCCAGATTCAATTCCGTAATTTCTTCGACCACTTTTTGTAACAAGGTAAAGCCCTCTCCGGAATAGCGCTGCCGGGTTCCGGGCTCAAACCCGAGCTTTGGTGGCTCAGTATTCGACGAAAGCCCACCCTTCCTCCAATTCGGAAATCCTGAGCGGTGACTCAAGACCATTCTCGCGGTGATCTTTTGGTGCCGGTCGTCACTTTGCATATACGGCTTTTCCAAATACTCGACCAGAGGCCTATCCAAATCGAGCTCCGCCTGCTCCACCAGTTTCATTACTCCATAGGCAAACATGGGCTTGCTCATGGATGCCGCTTCAAAACGGGTAGCCGCGTCCACGGACTTTCCGGTTTCGGAATTTTGAATCCCAAAATCACGGGACCAGATGATCTTTCCATCTTCCACCATGGCCATAGCAACTCCGGGAACATTGTAATCCTTCTGCAGCTGCGGCACGAGAGATTCGCATTTTTTGGCAAAGGCAATCGGATCACTTCTGAAAAGCGGTTTCTGCGCGTCGGCTATTGCGTGAAAAACTTGGTTGAACAGCTTTCCGTCAAACTCCGTTCCACCGTTTTGTTTCCTTGTATCCCTCGCATTGACGATAAGCAAATCGCGGGAGGGAATCACAATAATGTATTGCCCTCCATTTCCCCGGGCCGAATACGTTCGATCGCCGGGAAACGAATATCGTCGCTGACCATTTATGCCAACCCACCACATGTAGCCGTAATCCAATACCGAATCGTTTGTCGAAATCGTGTCGACGATGGATTGATTGAACCACTGCTCATCAATGATTCTCTTATCCTGCCATACTCCACCTGACAAGTAGAGCAAACCGAGGCGTGCCCGATCTCTTGCACTGAGCATAAACAGATAAGCCGGATGATTCGATTTTCGTAGCTGGCCCTCACCGGGATAATACTCGGTATGCTGATCCAGTTTAAAATCCTGCATCCCGGTTCGAGTAGCAATAGAACGATCAAACACCTGGAATAGATCAAGGCCGGACAAATGGTTAAATGCCGTTCCTAGCGCATTGAAATCCCAGTTACTGTAGGCCCAGCGCTCCCCTGGAAGAGCGCGGGTTTTCATCCGGCTTTCGAAACGCGTTTTTGCCTCATACTCCGCAGGCAAAGGTACGCCCGCGCTGGACTTCATCATTTGCCGCAAAGTAGCTGACTGATACTCCCCGGGAATACCACCCTTCTCCGTCAGAGGTAATTCCGAAATCTTTTTCGAGAGCAACTGGTCTATAGCGATCCCGTTCTCCTTTATCCACGCCCCATAAATGGCGCTCAGGAATGACTTGCGTACCGAATGGCAGGCAACCGGAGTTTCGCAGTCGCCAAACGCCCGGATCACATAGCCACGATGAACAATCATCAAGCCTGTCGACTGACCCAATTCGTGGAGCTTTTGCCACTTCGCTTCCGCGCTGGCCAGTCCATCCTCGCTCCAGTTTTCACTCAAGAACTCAGCGGACGGAAGCTCCCAGTCCTCCTCCGGATAGGATTGGATATCACCGATGGGTGCGTCAGCCTGCTGCCCACAGACCACAGCTAGTGGAACGAAAACAAACGCGAATACGATAGCTAAGTGTGTTTTCATTCAGGACCCGATTGATCGAAAATTCTTCCGGCATTCACCATGCCGTCTATTTTCGCTTCACCTTCACCCTTACAACTTTTGAACGCTTACCCGCGCTATCGACAGCCCTGACCAAGATGCGGTTGGTTCCACTCTTAAGCTTAACCGGGAAACGCCACCGGGATGTTCCCCGTGCTTTTTTGTATCTTCCACGCTGCGCTTTGTATTCCACCTTTGAAATCCCACTATCATCCGTCGCTGTACCTCGAATCATGGTCCGGCTCCTTGAGGTAGTCTGAGTTTTCTTTTTAACCTTAACCCTGGGTGGAGCATTAAAAACGGGATTCGCTGCGACTGCGAAATTGTCGACTCCGAGAAAATTGTCACCTGACGCAGTGGGAACTGTTGGGATCCAACGGAAGTCGGTACTTCCGAGATTAAGGTCATATCCATTTCCCGGATCTGAAAAGGTTTCACCCGTAAACACAGATCCCCCATTCACTTTCAGCGACCACACATTCATCGCGAAATCGATCGTAATCACCACAGGGAAATACCCGGAACTCGGATAGCTCACGGTGGTGTCGACGATCGAAGTTCCATCGGAACGAAGAATCTTTCCTGTTGCCGTATCGAAACTGATATAGCCAAGAATCTCAGAACTCGTTCCATTGTAGATGACCAACTGAAAAGTATCGGAACTACCAGTTGTGGACTCTGAGATCCCCAACGAAGTGGAGATCGTAACAATTGGATTGCCCTCCGCTACAGGATCATAAAAGAAATTCCTGAAAACGCTGATTAAAGTCTCGTTCGTTCCATTATCGTACCCGAGAAAACCGGTGAGTCCGCCCATGCTGTTATCGACGACAAAATCATCATTCGCATTGTTGGTATTTAGCCCAAACCACCCATCGCGGCCCGCCCATTCCATATTCTCCACGAAAGGAAGAGAAGAGAAATCCGTCGAGTAGAGGTCCACCGCCCGGGCCCCTTTAGCCCAGGAGAAAAGCAGGGCAAAGACGATCAGAGATTGAAGACGGGGCTTTTGGTACAACTTCATCCCTCATTGTCTCTGGAAAGACGGAGAATTTCAAGACGTGATCCGGTCGAAGATTCGCTCTTCGACCGGATAGCACCCTCAGACAAGGCTCACTGGAGGAAGTCGTTGATCAAGTTCTCCAGCATTTCCTGACGGCCGCTGGAGAGAGTTGGTTCTCCATTCGCGAAAGCATGCGCTTCGAGATCTTCGAAAGAACACTGTCCCGCCTCGATCCTGGCACCGATATTATTGTCGAAGCTGTTGTAGCGTTCATCAACAAAGTTGGCGAGACGACCATCTTCACGAATCGCCGCTGCAATTTTGAGTCCGCGGGCAAAGGCGTCCATTCCACCGATGTGAGCATGAATGAGATCGATGGGGTCGTGAGACTCGCGGCGACGTTTTGCATCAAAATTAAGACCACCGGTCGTGAGCCCTCCCATTTTCAAGACCACCAGCATCACCTGAGTCGCAAGATGAATATCAGTAGGGAACTGGTCAGTGTCCCAGCCAACCAGGGTATCCCCGCGATTCGCATCAATGCTCCCTAACATTCCGGCATTTGCACTCACGGTCAATTCGTGCTCCATCGTGTGACCGGCAAGGGTGGCGTGATTGGTTTCGATATTGAGTTTGAAATGATCCGTCAGATCATACTCCCTAAGAAAATTCAGGCACGCTGCAGCATCGCTGTCGTATTGATGCGTCGAAGGTTCACGCGGTTTTGGTTCAATGTAAAAGGGCCCGTCGAAGCCGATCTTCTTTGCGTGATCCACCGCCATATGGAAAAACGCAGCGAGGTGATCCAGCTCCCTTTTCATATTGGTATTCAGCAAAGTCGAATACCCCTCACGGCCGCCCCAGAAGGTGTATCCAAGCCCGTCGAGTTCTTTCGTTGCCTCCATGGCTTTCTTCACCTGAGCACCTGCATAGGCAAAAACATCCGCACTTGGCGATGTCGCCCCACCATGGGCATAGCGGGGATGCGAGAAAAGACAGGCCGTTCCCCAAAGTAGTTTTACCCCCGTTTCCTCCTGCTTCGATTTCAGCTTCGCCACGACTGCATCAAGTGCAGCGTGAGACTCTTTCAGATTATTCAGCTCAGGTGCGATATCACGATCATGCCAGCAATAGAACTCGATCCCTGTTTTCTCCAGGAACTCGAAAAATACATCGACACGGTTCAAAGCGTTTTCAACGGAATTGCTTCCATCATCCCAGGGCATATGAGCGGTACCTGCCCCGAATGGATCCGAAAGATCGTTGCGCATCACATGCCAATAGGCACCTGCAAAACGGAGATGATCCTTCATCGCTTTCCCATCGATCAACTCGTCAGGATTGTAGTGCTTGAATGCCAGAGGGTTCTTTGAATTTTGTCCCTCGTATTGGATTTTGTCGCAGTCGAAATAGTTCATAGTTTTCTGTATTGGTGAATTCTTTTGGTGTCGGAACAGTATCTCCGAACAAGAATCCAGAAACCGCATATTGCGTATCTATTCTGTTGATTTGCGCCATTTTTAAATCACTGTCATTAATTGAGTGAAACGGTTGCCATTGTGATGTCCGAAGTCTTTTTGCGAAGGCTGACACCGGCATTGATGCCCTTCGTCCGCAGACAGCAGGACTATCGAATCCTCAGTATTCACCGACCCCTCTTAGAGCTGAACAAACTTCTCAAAGAGTTGAAGCCGAAAGGACTGATTACTGAATGGCTACCGGAAACGACTGAAGCGCTGTTGGATTTGAAATTAAAGATCCCCACCGTCATCGTCGATACCGATTTCTGCTATCCCGGAGTTGTCAGTATCGATGTAGATGATCAAGCAGTCGGTCGTGAAGCCGCACGGGCCTTTATACAGGCCGGCTTTCGCAGTTTCGCCTGCCTCGGAAACGGCATGCCGTATTCCGATCAACGAATCGAGGGTTTTCAGGAAGCGCTGCAAAACGAGAATGCACCCTGCTCTGTACACACGGAAGCGGGATTCGAAGATACCCGTTACAGCGAGTCCTTTATCCGACCCGGGGCACGATTGAAAAAGTGGCTGGAAAAAATCCCGAAGCCGGCGGGAATCTTTGCCGTTCACGATCCATTGGGGCGTTTTCTCTGCGGGGCCTGCCAGCAGTCCGGGCTCGAAGTTCCCTCAGATATTTCTGTAATCGGAGCGAACAACGATCCCCTGGTCTGCGGTCTCACCTATCCCAAACTCTCCAGCGTTTCCATTCCCTGGAACGCAGTCGGGGAACATGCCGGGGAAATCATGCGACGCCTGACATTGGGTGAAAATATTTCATCGGATAAGCCCCATTTAGTGCCTCCCGCCGGAGTAGTTCTTCGACACTCCGCAAATTTCCTAGCTGTCGATGATGCCCTACTCAGGCGGGCGATGTCTTATTTATCAGAAAGAATGCAGGACCCGGTAACGGTCGGGGGCATGTGTCAGGAATTACGGGT
Source organism: uncultured Verrucomicrobiales bacterium (assembly GCA_913058215.1). Lineage (GTDB taxonomy): Bacteria > Verrucomicrobiota > Verrucomicrobiia > Verrucomicrobiales > DEV007 > Arctic95D-9. The sequence continues at coordinate 4,958 of CAJXQE010000231.1, read as the reverse complement.
AGCCAGAAGAACGCTGGAGCGAAAATTTCGCGAACACTATCGGTCTACTCCCTGGGAAATGCTCTGCCAAATTCGGGTGAATCAGGCAAAGCAACTCCTGGTCGAAACAAATCACCCCGTGTCGCTGATTTCCGATCTTTGCGGATTTAACGATCCTGAAAGAATGGCAGTTGTGTTTAAGCGCGTGACCGGAGGAACCCCTTCACAGTTCCGCCAGATCTCCGGTGCTTGAAACTATTCCAAAAACCCGGGGAGAACCCGTTCAGGGAATGTCGCCAATATTTTCCCCATCCCCTTGTTGTGAGCGGTAAAAACAGCAATTAAATCCAGCTCAGGAAACATCAGGATAAACTGCCCGCCTGCTCCCCTCCCCGACTTACAGATAATCGCCCGATCGCCGACCTGCACATCGTGTCGCCACCAAAAGTACCCGTAGGAGGATCCCCCCTGGTTAGTGTGTATTTTTGCGGTTGCTTTGCTAACGAAGTCCGCAGGAATCAATTGCTCGCCCTGCCATTCCCCCTTGTTCATCACCAGCATCCCCCACTTCATCATGTCCCGGGACCGCATGCTGCTCCCCGCTGCAGACTTTGGAAAACCGCTGACATCGTCCTGCCACGCAAATCTTTTGATTCCCAGTTTTCCCAGCACCTCTGTCTTTATGAATACCCGTGCTGTTCCCGGAACGACCGCTTCAATCACTTGCATGGTCATTGAGGGATCAGACGCCTGATATTTAAACTCCCGTGGCGACGGAGGGATCACAGAGCTGTGTTCGAGGTAGGCCTGTATCTGCCCCTGCCCTTTTAAAGCTGCAGGAGATTTCATCAATTGCTTCGCTTTATCCTTATCAATCCGAATACCGGATCTCATATTCATCGCTTCAGCCAGAGTAATTGCGGACGCCCCTTCCACCAGCTTGCTCTTGTCTACCCCTTCCAGGAAACTCACCACCGGCTTGTCGAGATCTTCCATCGAAAGGAATCCCAATTGAATCGCCCGCCCCACTGCCATCGCCGTGTATGACTTGGTGATCGACATTTGATAGTGCGGATAATTGATCCGACCCCGCCGGAAGTAGGACTCGAACAGGAGCTTTCCATTTTGGGAAACCAGAAAACTGTCAATCTCACCATGTCCACCCTCGGCAATCTCACCCACAAATTTGAGAAGAAGTTCTTTCTTTCCCCCATCAACGCCCAGTTCCCCGACTGCTAACCCGTCCTTGAGGTCTTTGGGAGTTGAATCAATGAACGGCTCTTTGAGATCCGGCAGTTTCGCCTCCAGCGCAAAGGAGATATCTGCAGCGTTCAAGTCAGTGACCTCAGGAGCAAGACCGTTACTTTCATCAGCCAGACCGCTCCCATACAGGGCGAATATTACGGCAAAATTCAAAAGTAGATTCAGGCGAAGCAGAAGTCCGGAAGTCATATTGGAAAAACCGTGTAGCCTCTTCGCGGAATCGGAAAGAACTTTTTCCTTTGAAACTTGTGTTAGAGACATCGATCCCATTACGATTTGCCGCCACTATGACATTCAAGAATATCCTTCCTGCAATTCTGCTTTTCAGCATTCTTCTGACACCCTTCAGCTCTATCGGACAGAATAAAGAAAAGCCCAATGCCTACGCCTGGGTCAGCGAGGCCCCGAAACCGGAATGGGTTTGGAGGGCTGACAAAACTGACAATGCTCCCATTTACCTCCGTCACAAATTTGAGGTTTCGGGGAAGGTGAAGTCTGCCAAAATCTATTCCACCTGCGATAATGGAGCGACCCTTTGGATCAACGGAAAAGAAGCTGGCATAGCACCCGACTGGGGTGAGCCCATCCGAATTCCGGATGCAACAAAACTCGTCCAATCCGGAGCGAATCAAATTGCGGTAATGGCACACAACCGCGGAGGAGCTGCTGCCTTCATATTCAAGCTTGAAATTGAGACCGCAGAGGGGAAGAAACAGCAGGTCATTTCCAGTCCGAAATGGAAACTCTCGCTTTCCGAGTCCAAAGGGTGGGAATCAGCAGAATTCAACGATTCTGACTGGGATTCCAAATTGAAAAAGATGGGGGATTTCGGAGTCGCCCCCTGGGGAACCCCCGGAATTGGGGGCAAAAACTCGCGTGGTGGCGGCTCAAAAAATCCTGCCGGAGTTTCTGATTTGACGATTACCGAAGATTTTGAAGCAGAGCTTCTCTACACCGTAAATGGAGATACCCAGGGGTCCTGGGTTTCCCTCTGCGTCGCTCCAGGAGGAGGTTTCTACGCTTGTGACCAGAGAGACAAAGGACTGTTTCACATCTCCGTTAGCGGGGATGGCGTTGACGTCACTCCCATCGAGCTCAACGAACCCGGCTCCGACAAACGCCTCTCCGGCGCCCAGGGATTGGTTTGGGCTTTTGATAGCCTCTGGTTTCACCGGAACGGCGGATCCCTTTACCGCATCACGGATGGCAATGGTGACGGAACGCTCGATACCGTGGAGCCGCAGCCGACCGGGACCGGCGGAGGTGAGCATGGGAATCATAGCGTTCTCCCTGATGAGACGGGGGAAAACCTCTACCTCGTAGGGGGCAACCACGCACCTACACCTCCGGAAGAGGCAACGTCCAGAAAGCGGGTTCAATCGTGGAACGAAGATCTCTTGCTCCCACGGATGTGGGATGCTAACGGGCACGCCCGGGGCAAGCTCGCACCGGGAGGCTGGATTTCGAAATACGATCCGAAGTCAAAAACTCACGATTTGATCAGTATCGGGTTTCGAAATGAATACGACGCGACTTTGAATTCAGCGGGTGACCTTTTCGCCTACGATGCCGATATGGAATGGGACGTCGGAAACTACTGGTATCGTCCTACCCGCATTAATTATGTTGCCAGCGGATCTGATCATGGCTGGCGGAGCGGAACCGGGAAATGGCCGGTCTATTATGAAGACAGTCTACCTCCGGTCGTCGAGATCGGGCCGGGGTCTCCCACTGGATTTCTTTCCGGAACAGAAGCGAAATTCCCCGAAAAATATCAACGTGCCCTCTTTGCCCTCGACTGGACTTTCGGAACGATCTGGGCCGTCCACCCGGAACAAAACGGGGCCGGCTACACCGGAACCAAAGAAGTGTTTCTTGCGGGAATCCCGCTTCCTGTCACTGATGGTGTGATCGGACCAGACGGCCATCTCTATTTTCTCGTCGGTGGTCGCGGATCTCAATCGGCAATGTATCGGGTCCGTTACACAGGATCAGAGTCCACCGCAAAAGCGAAACCGCTCGAAGCAACTCCAGCTCGAATTACCGCCCGCAAGCTCGAAGAGTTTCATGGATTCCAAAACGCCGACGCAGAGAAAGTAGCCTGGCCCCACCTATCTTCGGACGATGTTTTCCTTCGCCATGCGGCACGAGTTGCCATCGAGTCCCAGCCAGTCGTCAGCTGGATTGACCGGTTTCACAAAGAAACGGACCCACAGACTGTCATCGCCGGAGCTGTCGCTATCGCCCGCAGTGGTGACAGCGGCCATCAGGAGAAATTGATCTCGAAACTTCTGAGCCTGGATTTCTCCAGCCTCAGCGAACGTCAGAAACTCGGTGCCCTTCGCGCCTATGCTCTCACCTTTATCCGACTGGCACCACCTACGGACGAACAAGGAAAAACGGTTATTGCTGCACTCGACTCATTCCTTCCTGCCACCAGTGCCGATCTAAACACAGAACTGATTCGAGTCCTTTCCTACCTGCAGTCTCCGACAGTCCTTGAAAAAGCGACCACTCTAATTGCGAATCGTGGCGAAGCGGATGTGCCCGACTGGGCTGAGATCGCTGCCCGCAATCCCGGATATGGAGCAACCGTTCAGCGATTCCTCGACAACGCCCCTCCAGCGAGAGAGGTCTATTACGCGATGATGATCGCCAATGTGAAAAAAGGATGGACTCGGGACCAACGAAGAATTTGCATCGAAGTTCTCAACGAGGCAGCCAAAGGGTCCGGTGGAGCCAGTTTTCCAAAATTCCTGGTGAACATTCGAGACCTTCATCTTGGTGCTATGTCGAATGAAGAAAGGAAGGCACTCGCCGATATCTCAGGAGAGAATTTCAATCCTGTTCCTGATTTTAAAATCACTCCGCCGAAGGGGCCGGGTCAGGACTACACTCTTGAGACCGCCTCGCGACACCTGAATTTCAAGGAATCCAGCTTCGAAACTGGCCGGAGCCTTTTCTTTGCCACGAGCTGTGGAGCCTGCCATCGACTGGCCGGTCTGGGCGGAGACATCGGGCCTGATCTGACCAGCATCCCCAATAAGTTCGATGCCAGGTATGTTCTTGAAGCCGTTATCAATCCCTCCAAAGACATTTCCGATCAATACGGGATGTCTGAGTTAACACTCAAGGATGGGAGCACCAGGTCCGGCCTCGTCGTCGAAAATGGTGATCAGGTTTCCGTCTATCCTTCAGATCACACCGCCGATCCTTTCAAAACAACAAAGGATCAGGTTAAGAGCGTGAAACAACTTCCCGTTTCCCAAATGCCTCCGGGTTTGATCAACATGCTGAACCCCGAAGAGCTCAGGGATCTGATGGCCTACCTCATGGCGGGCGGAGATCCCAAAAGCAAAGTCTACCGGAAATAGAAATTCCTACTGGCTTGGCATAGGGCCTTGTTTGGTAACCGTATGCAACGCCACTCCTTTTTCATCGTGCCAGATGAAACTGAGAGTGGACGCACTGCCCTCTTCCCCGGCGCCCGGTTTCACCTCTACTTTCAAGAATCCTCCGGATCGAGGGTCCTGGTAGTATGGCTGTTTGATGAGACCGTCCGGATCTGTCGAGGCAGGATCTCCGGGTTTCCGACCGAGACGTGAATTCGCGTCGATAAGGGCACCACAGGAGAATTCTTCGATCCCGGTGGAATCCACTGACTGATACCTGTCTCTTATACACATCTGACGCTGCCGACGAAGAGGATAGTGTAG